>NZ_SGSX01000013.1:0-129902 GCF_004209355.1 Acinetobacter sp. WCHAc060025
TAATTTTGGTGTTTCACCCGCGGCTGGTGCAGGGATGATCAAGCCTGGGGTGCTATCGTTGGTACTTGTACCTGTACCGAATATGCCTTGTACGGGATCGGTATTGTCCAAGTACTGTGTCGGGGCTACTGGGGTTTCAGGGGCTGTAACATCTTTTCCTACAATTTCTGTGGCTGGTTTTGATTCATTACCTGACGGATCTGTCGCTGTTGCAATGACTTCTCCACCTTCTTTTAGACCAGGATTCGGTACACTCCATTTACCATCTGTACCCGCTGTAACAGTGGCAGTAGTTTTATCTGGATAAGTCACTGTAACTTCTGAACCAGGCTCTGCTGTACCAGTAATTGGATCTTTTGAACCCGCTTCAATTGGATTTAGCTCTGGCTGATCTGGTGGAGTTGTATCTTTAACCTCTGTAGTTACAGGATCAGACTTATTGCCTGCTGGGTCAGTCGCTACTGCGGTTACTTTTTCACCCTCTTCCAAGCCAGGGTTTACAACCGACCATTTACCATCTGTACCTGCTGTAACTGTCGCTGTGGTTTTATCTGGATAAGTCACTGTAACTTCTGAACCAGGCTCCGCTGTACCTGTAATTGGATCTTTTGAACCCGCTTCAATTGGATTTAGCACTGGCTGATCTGGCGGAGTTGTATCATTAACTTCAGCAGTGACAGGATCGGACTTATTACCGGCTGGATCAGTGACTACCGCAGTGACTTTATCACCATCTTTTAAACCTGGATTCGGCACTGACCATTTACCATCTGTACCAACGGTAGCCGTTACCGTACTGCCATCTGGATAAGTTACAGTGACTTCCGCACCTGCCTCTCCCGTACCTTTAATTGGGTCTTTTGAGCCTGCTTCAATTGGGTCAATTACTGGCTTTACTGGTGCTGTAGTATCTTTATTATCATCACCATTACTACTACCCGCAATAGCAGCAACCGCTCCAGCACCAACTGCCCCCAATATCCAAGGTACGACAGGAGCAATACCATCATGATAAAGTAGCGGCTCTATAGAATCGATTGGATTATAATTTACAATAACCCCTTCAGGTGTCATTTCCCCTGGAACAAATAATGATCCATCATTCTCTTGGAAAACAACTGTGTTATCCGCATTATTTTGATTATTATAATAATTCTCTATTGTTATTGTTTCGCCATTCTTTAGTGTGATGACCAATGAATTGCCTTCTCGAACCATTGATTTTACATCGTCTTTTGGAATTTTTAGAATGACGACTGAATTGTCTTGTAAACTAATTTTATTTACACCAACAAGCTCTAATACTTGGTGACTTTCTTTTCCAATGATCGTTATATTTGTCATAATTTTAGCCTTTAAAGTTTATTTTTGATGTGTTCTGGACATTGCTTTTATTTTTAATAAAAGATAGTACAGCAACCGCCATATCTTAAAAATATGACCATTATCACACTTTTTATAAATAGTGTGCAAATTTGCACTACAATTCATGTTATTTATTTAATTAGACTTAAATATATTGTTATAAAATAAAGGGGTATTTAATAAAAATTGTTTATTTATTCACATTTTTTTACTTGAATTACAGTATGTAATTTCTCCTTAATCCAGACATTTAAGACCCATATTTATAGAGTCATGGACATAGTAAGTTTGTAAGTTTATTTTTCCCAAACTTAAATTCTTTCTTTGCAATCCATTCGGCAATAAAAAAGCCACTTAAAAGTGGCTGTTTGTTTAAAAGTTTGCAGGGTTTTCCAATCGCTTAACCTCTTGTGCTTTCTCAGGATGATGTACAGATGCAACACCGTCTGAAGACTTTTTATCGACTAAGGCTTCAGGATTATAAATGGTAATCGTCTCATGCCCTTCAGCATCTTCACCAACAATATATTTAATTCCTTTACGATTCATTTTATTACACATTCTCTGATACCACCCTTTGAATCCTTGTGTTTCTTCATTTGGGTTGTAATAGAACGCATTCATCACCGCAGGCAAGCCTAAACCACAGACCACACCAGATAACAATACACTAATAAATGTATAACCAATTAAGATACTACTATAATCACGTAGCTCAGGCACGTTGGCAACTGCTAGGATCAATGCTAAAGAGATCCCTCCTCGTACACCACCCCATGAAAGAATCGCCAAGCTACCGTTATAGCTTTTTTTACGGAATGATGGGAAAAATGCGAATGATAAAAAATTTGCAGCGAAACGTGATAAATGCAAAGCAAAGAAAGCAAATATACCACCAAGAATCAAACTAGTACTTAAATCTAAAATAAAGATTTCCAGTCCGATTAGCGTAAATAAGAATGAGTTGATAATCCCTTCAACGGTATGCCAGAAATGATTCACTTCACGAATTTCACGATCTTGTAAAATTTCTTTCCATTTATTACCAACAATCAAACCACCGATCACACAGGCAATTGGCGCGGAAGCATGTGCGAATAATGCCACCAAGTATGAACCACATGCCAATAAAGCAGTCGTCAAAATAAGTGATTCCATTTCATGCTTACCACGCATAAGACGCAGAATCCCTAAACCAAATGCCCAACCGATAATTACTGCAACAACAATTTCGTAAAGGAAAGTTTGTAAGGTTGCCATCAAGCTGAAGTGCTCACCTTCAAGTACATTCAATAAAGTCATAAAGACTGCGATACACATTGCATCGTTAAACAGTGATTCGCCTTCAAGTTTAACCATCAAATGGTGTGGAGCACGCACAGAACTGAGTACGCCTTTAATTCCAATCGGGTCAGTCGCGCCAAGTGCAGAACCTAAAAGTAATAACACGAGAATCGGAACAGGATTTCCAATTAAATATTGGAATCCAAAAACCAAACCAGCAAAAAACACAGCACATAGCAACAAAGCGATCGTCGCTAAAATACTGATCGGTTTCCAATATACTTTTAAGTCAGAAACTTTAAATTTTAATGCTGATGAGGTCAGAATGAAGCAGATCACGCCATTGACTAAAAAATCATAAAAATCAATATGACGAACGGCTTCTTCAATATTGTGAATATTAATAGAAATAAATTGGTTGCCATTCAGCAAACTTGCGCCCCATTGCAATATGAAGACAAAAATTGCTGAAACGATGGGAACGCCAATCGCCTGTGGGAAACCTAATATTCGCTTATTAAAAATTGTTGTTGCGATAGAGAGTGCAAATACGACCGTAAAGACCTGAAGAAAAAAATAATTGCCCATTTGAAACCTTTTTCTATTTAGATATAACTACACATCAAACACTCAATCATTTCTTAGTAAAATATAAAATAATAGACCATTTAACAAACGCTATAATTGTACAAAAAAACTTTAAATCTGCCTTTTGCTAGTTATATTTTTTAACATAAAAATTTGAACTAAGCGCTAATTTAAAAGAAAAAAGAGCTAATTTTAGCTCTTTTTTCTTTCTTATACTTGGATTAATTAAAGGTATCGCAACGATCAATATCACCTGATTTTAAGCCAGTGTTAAACCACTGCATACGCTGTTGACTCGTCCCATGCGTAAAACTGTCTGGTACGGCATAGCCACGTGCTTTTTTCTGTAAAAAGTCATCGCCAATTTTTTCAGCAGCATCCATTGCCTCTTCAATATCACCTTGTTCAAGGAACTGAGTCCGTTGATGTGTGCTATTTGCCCAAACGCCTGCCAAACAATCCGCTTGTAATTCTAAACGCACAGATAACTGGTTACTCTGAGCTTCACTTACACGTTGGCGTTGTTGTTGGACTTGTCCAGAAATTCCCAATATATTTTGGATATGGTGCCCAACTTCATGTGCGATCACATAAGCTTGCGCAAAATCACCTGCTTCATCTCTTGCAGAAAGCTCTGTTTGATTCTGCTCACCAGAGATACCCATCTGTTGACGCATATCTTTAAAGAACTGGGTATCAATATATACTTTTTGATCTGCTGGACAATAAAAGGGTCCCATAGCAGATTGTGCAGCACCACAGCCTGACTGAATAGCCCCACTAAACATCACCAATTTGGGTGAAACATATTGCACACCTTTCGCCTTTAAAATAGGCGTCCACGTGTCTTCTGTATCCGCCAAAATTGTTCCAACAAAATCGGATACTTCTTTTTGCTCAGCGGTCAAATTCGCTGGTGCTGCGCCTTGAGTCGCACCAGATGAAGTCACTTGCTTGGTTGCCTGATACGCTTGTTGTGGATCTACACCGAAAAACTTCCAAGCAACAAATGCAACGATCAAACCGATGATACTAATACCACCCGCTTTAGCTCCCCCACCGCCACGGCGATCTTCTACATTGTCACTGACACGACGTCCTTTCCAACGCATAGTTCTGTCCTTTTTATTTTAGGTTGCTTGTAGTTTACGATGTTTTATTCAATTATGCAGTGGTTGATTTACCACGAATTTTTTGAATAAGATTGACTACTAACAATACAATAAGTCCAGCGACAATACCAATCACCATATTAATCAAAGTCGGTGCGAGCGCTCCAATAATACTGCCCACAGTCGGAATATGCTCAATATGATCAACGGTTTCTTCAGTCCAGTGATGTAAAGATGAAACAGCATGGGTAATAATCCCGCCACCAACCAAGAACATTGCAATCGTTCCAACAATTGTCAATGTCTTCATCAACTTTGGCGCAAATGCCAATAATCCACGACCAATTGTTTGTTTTAGACTTGAAGCTTGTTGCGTTAAATACAAACCAAGATCATCAATTTTAACAATCATTGCGACAAAACCATAAACGCCCACTGTCATTAAAATCGCGATCACAGATAAAACCATAACTTTCGTACCGAAAGTTGCGGCAGCGACAGTACCTAAAGAAATCACTACAATTTCAGCTGAAAGAATAAAATCTGTACGAATTGCTCCTTTGATTTTATCTTTTTCAAAAGTCGCTAAATCTGTTTCAATTTGCTCCAATTCTTCCTGCGCTGCTTCTTCAGTTTTGGCTTTTTTATGATGTAGGCTATGTAAAACTTTTTCCACACCTTCATAGCAAAGGAATAAACCACCGATCATTAGCAAAGGATTGATTAACCACGGTGCAACCACACTAATCAATAATGCCAAGGGAACAAGAATTAATTTATTGACAAAGGAGCCTTTCGCAACGCCCCATACCACTGGCAGTTCACGCTCAGATCGTACACCACTGACTTGTTGCGCATTGAGGGCTAAATCATCCCCCAAAACACCTGCTGTTTTCTTTGCCGCCATTTTACTCATGACTGCAACATCATCTAATACTGCCGCAATATCATCTAATAATATTAATAAACTACTCGCCATTATTTTATCCGAAGTTTTTAGTTATATAGAAACGGCTCACCTTTCAACAAAGTATTGCCAATAAATTTGCCCCATTTTAAATTGAAAAATTATTTTTCTATAGATTTTTTTGTAGATTTTTAGCCTAATCGGATCGTGAATCATTACAAAACAAGTTCTATATCAATTTTCGCTGACATTAAAATTAATTATCTCGTACAATACTTCCCATTCATAAAACACGACTGTCTTAAACGAAGACTTTGGAAGCGATAATGACGAATCAAGATAATCGTCCTGTGATTTTGACAGGTGACCGTCCTACAGGACAACTACACTTGGGACATTTTGTAGGTTCTTTACGCTCACGAGTAGGCTTACAAGATTCTCATCATCAACATCTTCTACTCGCTGATGCACAGGCTTTAACAGATAATGCCGATAACTTTGAAAAAGTTCGTCGTAACATTATCGAAGTCGCAACTGATTATTTGGCTGTAGGTATTGACCCAACCAAAACAACGATTTGTGTTCAATCATGCTTACCCGCACTGAATGAACTGACTATGTTGTATCTAAACTTTGTGACTGTTTCACGTTTAGAACGTAACCCAACCATTAAAGCAGAAATTCAATTGCGTGGTTTTGAACGTGATATTCCTGCTGGCTTCCTCTGCTACCCTGTTGCTCAAGCAGCGGATATCACTGCATTTAAAGCAACTGTTGTTCCTGTCGGTGACGATCAAATTCCAATGATTGAACAAACCAACGAAATTGTTCGTCGTTTGAACCGTCAAATTGGGCACGATGTACTCCCTGAATGTAAAGTCTTACTTTCAAATATGAGTCGCTTACCAGGTTTTGATGGTAAAGCAAAAATGTCGAAGTCTTTAGGGAATACCATCGTTCTAGATGCGACAGACAAAGACATCAAAAAAGCAGTGAATGCAATGTATACCGATCCAAACCATCTTCGTATCGAAGATCCAGGTCAGGTGGAAGGTAATATTGTATTTACTTACTTAGATGCTTTTGATCCAAACAAAGAAGAAGTTGAAGAACTGAAAGAACATTATCGTCGTGGTGGTTTAGGCGATGGTACGGTGAAAAAACGTCTTGAGGGTGTGTTAAAAGAATTGATTACACCGATTCGTGAACGTCGTATGGAACTTGCAAAAGATCCAGACTACATCATGGACATCTTGAAAACAGGCACAGATAAATGCCGTATCATTACTCAAGATACTTTGGATGAAATCAAAAATGGTTTAGGTGTATTCCACTTCTAAGTAATACAGCAAATACAGTTTGAATGAATAAAAAGCCACTGAATTCAGTGGCTTTTTATACAGAAAAATTCAAGCAACGTGAATCTTCCAAACTTTGAATCATTTCAATATAAAAAAGAATCCACATCTTGCTAGTCAATCCCTCCCAACCTCCCTTTTCAAAGGGAGGAGTGTTACGAATCAATTTTAACTGATACGCAAAATTCCCCTCTTTTTAAAGATGTGAAGCTTGCTTCGCAAGAGGGGGAGATTTATTAACTTGATTTATTCGAACAGTCCAACACCTAAAATTTTAAACTTAGAAAAAAGCCACTAAATTCAGTGGCTTTTTTACATTAAATCAAATTAAGGGTTCGTTTTAATACGCATGTGTGGGAATAAAATCACATCACGAATACTTGGCGCATTGGCAAACAGCATAACCAAACGGTCAATACCAATACCCTCACCAGCTGTAGGAGGTAAACCATATTCTAAAGCTTCAATAAAGTCCGCATCGAAATGCATCGCTTCATCATCACCCGCATCCTTTTCCGCAACTTGCGCTTGGAAACGTTCAGCTTGATCAATTGGATCATTTAACTCTGAGAAGCCATTTGCCAACTCACGACCACCAATGAAGAATTCAAAACGATCCGTAATGTGCGGATTATCATCATTACGACGTGCCAATGGAGAAGTTTCCGCTGGATATTCAGTAATGAATGTTGGTTGACGTAATTGAGTTTCAACCGTTTCTTCAAATACGATGGTTTGAAGTTTACCTAAACCAAAACCTGGTTTTACTTGCTCTTTCAATTCTTCACGAACGAAGTTTGCAAGAAACTCACGATCTGCAACATTTTCAGGGGTGAAGCTTGGGTTATGTTCAAGAATCGCATCAAACATTGAAATCTTCTTGAATGGGCCTTTGAAGCTATAGACTTCTTCACCATAAGGCACATCAGTTGAACCTAAGATATCGATTGCCAATTTTTCAAGCATACTTTCAGTCAAAGCCATTAAGTCTTTGTAGTCTGCATAAGCTTGGTAGAATTCGATCATGGTGAATTCTGGGTTATGACGTGTAGAAACACCTTCATTACGGAAGTTACGGTTAATTTCAAATACACGCTCAAAACCACCAACCACTAAACGTTTTAAATAAAGTTCAGGTGCAATACGTAAGAATAAAGGCATATCCAATGCATTGTGATGTGTTTCAAATGGACGTGCAGACGCACCACCTGGAATCACATGCATCATAGGGGTTTCAACTTCCATGAAACGTTCATTGATTAGGTAATTACGAATGCCAGAAATCACTTTCGCACGAACTTCAAAAGTTTTACGTGTTTCTTCATTCACAATTAAGTCTAAATAACGTTTACGATACTTTACTTCTGTATCTGTTAAGCCATGGAATTTATCTGGAAGCGGACGAAGTGATTTGGTCAACAATTCAAAATGTTCAATATGCACATATAAATCGCCTTTACCTGAACGACCGATATAGCCTGAAACAGCGATAATGTCACCCAAGTCTAAACTTTTTACAGTTTCTAAAACTTCAGGAGCAAGCTCTTTACGTGGTACATAAAGTTGAATACGACCAGTCATGTCTTGAATCACGATGAATGAACCACGGTTCAACATCACGCGACCCGCTACAGAAACATGAACTTGTTCACCAGCTTCAATTTCTTCTTTTGATTTTTCAGCGAATTGATCTTGCAAATCTTGCGCATAATGTTCACGTTTGAATGCGTTAGGCCATGGGCTAACACCAGTTTCCTTGGCGTGATCTTGGATTTGCTTTAACTTGGCATGACGCTGTGCAATTAAATCGTTTTCGGAAATGTGTTGTTCAGAAGTCGATTGAGCGTTATGTTGCGTCATCTCTGCCTCGATTATATTAAAAAACGGAAGTTGCATAGCATAGCAGATTTACAACATAATGCGTATGAATATAACTCAACGAAGCATTTAAAAATTAAAAAATATGAATAAATACTGGCATGGATTCGCCCGAAGTATGATTATTCTTGGTGTTTTATTCTGTTCAACAGTGGTGACTGCGGAACAGATCATCGTCATGAGTAATACACGCAAAGATCTTCCAATGAAGATCGAAACAACGAATATCTCTAACCAGGGGTATGTTTGGCAATTTGAAATCATACCGAATCAAAATACCCGCCAAGTACAAGCCAAACTCTTAAATCCAAATCCTAACAAAAGTATGCTCAATACGAGAGCATTGGAAATTGCTAAAAAAATCACCTTAGATCAGTTACCGCAGGTCAATAATGATTTTCAAAATAGAGTGCTTAACTCAGATGAAAATACCATTGCCAGAACGCAATACTATTATGGGAAATACACTTTATTTATTAAATTCCCTGAATCCGTGCAGTATGCGGTAAAACCTAATTTTTCACATTTACAAAGTGCACTTGAACCCTTCTGTAATCGCCAACAAGACAACAAACTGAGATTTGATGAGCAAGGTGATATTCAAATCAATGCCAAACTGTTTGTAAATACTCAAGGTCAAATTCAAAATATTCAATATATTCCAGCGATTGCACCTAAAATTAGCAATATCCTCGAACCTTTAGTTAAAAAAATTCGTTTTTACCCACGCAATGAATATGGAGTTCTAAAGTCATTTTCCATTGAACAACCACTGATCATTCAATGCCATTGAATAAAATATTCATAAGTCTAATTTTGACGCTTTTTTCTGATCAAGCTTAAAACGATGATTAAAATTTTATTTTAAAATTAATACGATAAATAAATTCAAATAAAATGAATAATATTTACTTCAGCACACCTTAGACCAATAGCTAAGTTATAAAAGCAGTAGAGCTGATTACACTACAAGGATACAAATTTAGTGGAAATGGAACGTTTTATATTTCCTTAACACTATTTCTATCTTTGTGAATAAAGACAGTATGAATGCGATAACAATGAACTGTGAAAATACTAAAATTCTATTTCTACATGGACTTGATTCTTCCAAAGAATCAACAAAGTTTCATGCCATTCAGTCTGGGAAAAAATACTGTATCGAGATCGACTACCGTAATTTAAATTATAAAACTGTCGAAAATCTCTATCACGATATTATCGAAAAAATTAAGCCTGATTTATTGATCGGACATAGTTTAGGTGCGTATTGGGCATTAAAAATGTCTCAAAGTCACCGCATTCCAACCATTATTGCCAATCCAAGTCTGAGCCCTGACTTCCGCACAGATTACCCTGCGATTAATGAACATGATTTAGAGCATGATATTCCGCAGATCGCATATATTGAATTGGGTGATGAAGTTCTCGACATGTATCAAGTTGCTGAACAACTTGAACCGTATATGCAAGTGGAAACCGTTGAAGGTGGGCACCATCGCCTTGCTCAACCTGAAAACCTCAATCGTTTAATTGACTATATGCAACATACGTTTATTGATTAATTTTTATTAGATCTCTTGCGTAAGTTGGAAAATGTTCAAATTTTAGAGTCAAAACATATCAAAAAGAATATTGGGAGTTCCTTCTCCCTTTGGGAGAGGGCTAGGATGAGGGTGTTAAAGTAGAAAACCTCTCCCTTGCGCAGTAGTACTGCTCATCTCCAGAAAGGAGAGGGAACATTCAATATTGATTCAAATCTTGCCGAAATTAACTTTCGCAAGAAGTCTATTGATTATAATAATTTTAAATCATCAAGACTGAAATGCAGCGCATAAAAAGCCTTGTATCAACAAGGCTTTTCCGTATCAAAACAACAATTAAGCAACTGCTTCTTCAACAGGTTTGGACGTTTCATCTAACACAGACCAAACTGTCATACCCAAATCTTTATGCAAATCTGGAAGATCAAGGAAAATACTTGCACCTAGCACAGTATGTTCGCATTTACTCATCAACTGTTTAACCGCTTTCAATGTACCACCAGTTGCCAAAACATCATCCACAATAATCACTTTTTGTGGTTCGATGTCAGCAGACATTTCCAAACGATCTAAACCATATTCTAAGCTATAACCCACACCAATCACTGGAGGCGGTAACTTACCTGCTTTACGAACGAGCAATAAACTTTTGCCAGTACGTTGTGCCAACAAACTTGCCAATACAAAACCACGCGCTTCTACAGCAACAAAACTATCTACTTCCGCCAATTGCTCTGCTGGAATACTTGCAATGAGTGCATCAGTCAATTCAACCAAATTGTTCATAAACAATGGAGTTAAATCATAAAAACAAATACCTGGTTTTGGAAAATCTTGGACAGTACGGATACTTGACCACAAAACAGTAGACATGTTCATAATAAGGGAGAGCTGTAAAGGAAAAGGAATACGTGAATTTTACTACTTTTTAACCAAAAAAGACAGTTTGACTCAGACACTTAAATATTCCATAAATGTAAGTTATTGATATTATTGATGCCATTTTTATACAAAATAATGGGTATAGAAAAATAGCCATTATATTTTAAGCTTTTAAGCACATATTTTCTGCTAGACCTTAGTCGAAACACCATGATTTAGCGCATATTTTAAGCAATCATAAAATTTAGAACAAAAAAGTCTAAACTCGTACTATTTGAATTGTTAGACAATTTATCAAAAAATTAGCTTAATCAACAGCGCTTTTGGCCTTTACTGCCATACAGCTTTTAAATAAGTCATATAAACTGCGATATTACTTTACATTAGGTATAGAACTGCGTAAAAATTTAAACAAATATGTACCTTTTTGCATATTCATTGAGTCAAAGCAGTAGATGGAATTTTACTGACAGAGTATAAAAAATCGCCTGTCAGAAATTGGAGAATCAGATGAAGAAGTATCAATGCATCGTTTGTGGTTGGATTTATGACGAAGCAGAAGGTTGGCCACAAGATGGCATCGTAGCAGGTACCAAATGGGAAGACATCCCAGATGACTGGACTTGCCCAGACTGCGGTGTTTCTAAAGCAGACTTTGAAATGGTAGAGATCTAACAGATTACGTAAAGACCATGTTTACATGGTCTTTTTTACGTGTATTTCTACAATAATAATCAATTAATATTCACTCTTATTTAAATGTGTATGGAGAAAGATATGCAACCAATCGTCATCATCGGTTCTGGCATGGCGGGTTATACCCTTGCAAGAGAATTTCGTAAATTAGATACTGAACAAGAATTGGTAATGATTTGCGCAGACGATGCGGTGAATTATGCAAAACCGACACTTTCAAATGCCCTTGTTGGTAAAAAAGCACCCGAGCAAATTGGCTTAGGTGATGCTGAAAAAATGAGTACGCAACTCAATATGCGTATTGAAAAAGAAACTTGGGTAAAAAATATTAATGCAGCAAAACATGAACTCAGCATCGAAAAAGATGGACAAGTTTCAACCCAAGCCTATTCGAAATTGATCCTTGCTGTAGGTGCAAATCCAATTCACCTTGCAATCGCAGGTGATGGAAGCGATGACATTCATGTAGTTAACTCATTAATCGACTACCGCGCTTTCCGTGAAACGCTAGAAAACTGTAGTACAGGTGAGTGTGGCAATAAACGAGTTGTGATCTTGGGCGCAGGCTTAATTGGTTGTGAATTTGCCAATGACTTACAAAATACGGGGCATCAAGTCACCGTGATTGATCTCGCACCACAACCACTCGGCCGTTTATTGCCAAGCCATGTAGCACAAGCCTTTAAACAAAATCTTGAAGAATCAGGCATTAAATTTGTACTGGGTACGACTGTAGAAAAAGTATCTAAAGCAGCTCAAGGCTACATCGTATCATTGGCAAGTGGTCAATCATTACCCGCAGATGTCGTACTTTCAGCTGTCGGTTTACAGCCAAATATTGCTTTAGCCAAAGAAGCCGAAATTAATACCAGCCGCGGTGTAATTACCAATACTTTACTCGAAACCAATCAAGCAGATGTATTTGCCATTGGTGACTGTGCTGAAGTCAATGGAACGCTTCTTCCATTTGTCATGCCAATCATGCAACAAGCACGTGCTTTGGCGAAAACACTCAGTGGTCAAACCACTCAGGTACACTACCCTGCAATGCCTGTTGCTGTGAAAACGCCAGCTGCACCATTAACAGTTCTCCCTGCTCCAATTGATGTTGAAGTAACTTGGGAAAATGAAGAATTTGATGACGGTATGTTGTCTAAAGCAACCGATGCTGAAGGTACCTTACGCGGTTTTGTACTTTTAGGTGCAACTGCAGGCAAACAACGTCTAACATTAACTAAACTTGTTCCAGACTTGATTCCTGCAGCAGTTTAAGGTTTAAATAGCAAGGATATTTTTCAATCAAGAAGTTTATCTACTAAAAAATATCCTCGCTTAGGAAAATAAAAATGAATAGCGCACTTCAATTTCAAGTTTCACCGTATGCTTCTTTTATGAAAGAAACCAAAGTCGATTTAGGCAATGGTATTCAACTCCATATTGAAACAGGTGGTAATCCTGAACATCCGACGATTTTATTGATCATGGGTTTGGGTGCGCAAATGTTGTTTTGGCCTGATTTTTTCTGTAAATCTCTAATTGATCAAGGCTTCCATGTGATTCGCTTTGATAATCGTGATATTGGCTTATCTTCTAAAATTCGCCACAAAGGCCCTCGTTTAAATTCTTACAAACTGATGAGCCGTTTTGCTTTAGGCTTACCCAATGATGGTGCGCCATATAACCTTTTCGATATGGCAGATGATGTTGCGCTATTGATTGATCGTCTAGGTTTAAGCAAAGTAAGTATTTTAGGCGCTTCAATGGGTGGGATGATTTCGCAAATTGTCGCGGCTAAATATCCAGAAAAAATTGAAAAAGTCGGTTTGTTATTTACCAGTAATAACCAACCTTTGCTTCCGCCACCATTTCCAAAGCAACTCTTTAGTCTAATAGGCAAACCACCTTCACGAGATGAAGATGGGATCGTGAGCCACTCACTCAAGATATTTCAAACAATTGGTTCACCTGGCTACATCAATCAAGTTGATGCAATTCAGACAGCAAGAAAATTATATCGTCGTAGTTATCATCCAGCGGGTGTACTTCAACAGTTTTTAGCAATATTATGTACAGGTTCCTTACTAAAATTGGATAAACAGATTAACAAGCCAACTTTAGTGCTTCACGGCTCTAAAGATCGCTTATTACCTCCAAGTCACGGTAAGGCTGTTGCAAGAGCAATTAAAGACGCAAAATTTGAATTAATTGAAGGAATGGGGCATGATATTCCACCGCATTTTGTTCCTCAAATTAGCGGCTTTTTTGCACATCACTTTAAATCATAAGCATTAGGACACTATGGCTGCATTACCATCCCTACGACAGCTGTCATACTTAGTGACATTGTCTGAGACGTTGCACTTTACTGAAGCAGCGCGCCGTTCGTTCGTCACTCAGTCCACTTTATCTGGTGGTATTATGGAGTTAGAGCGTTTATTGGGTGGCGTACTCGTAGAACGTGATCGCCAAAACGTACGTTTAACTCCACTTGGTGAGCAAGTTGTTGCCCGAGCTCGTGTTCTCCTCGCCGATGCACAAGACTTAATGCGTCTAAGTCGTGAAATGAGTGAACCTTTAACGGGTGATTTGCATTTAGGGATTATCCCGACGATTGCACCATTTATTTTGTCGCAACTTTTAGAAGAAGTGCATAAGCAACTTCCAAAGATTCAATTGCATTTGCATGAAGCACAAAGTGAAAAGATTGTCGAAAAACTTGAGCACGGTAATCTTGATGTAATCATGTTGGCTTTGCCATTCGACACGCGTGGTTTAAAAGTTGCTGAAATTGCCAAAGAAGACCTTTTCTTGGTCTGCAACAGAGCAGATCAGAATGCGATCAATGCACGTAGCTTAGATGACCTAGATCTTTCTCATTTAATGTTATTGGAAGAAGGTCATTGCTTACGTGATCACACTCTAAGTGTTTGCCCGATCGGTGAACGTAAAAATGATCACCGTTTAAAAGCAAGTTCTTTACCTACACTGGTGGAAATGGTCAGCTCAAATTTAGGCTATACCCTACTTCCTGAAATTGCGATTCATGCGCACATGTTGAAGAACAATGATCAGATTGTGGTTAAACCAATTGAGAATGCTCCATCACGTACGCTAGCTTTGGTGACACGTAAAAGTACACCATTACAAAGTGAATTTGATGTCTTGGTACAAATTCTACAAAAAATTATGGCGAATTTGCACTAATCAATATGCATAAAACAAAAGGAGCCAAATTTGGCTCCTTTTGTTTTTCTAAACATGCGCTGTTTTGTTAATACAACGTCAGTTCGATAAATTATTTTAATAATTTCAGTAGGGTAAGGTTTTTGTAAGGTTTATTGTGACGGAGTCTTATCGGTTTTATTCATATATTAGGATTAGCCTTCGGCTCGACCACACTCTTACGAAACGATGTTTCTCATTCGGCAAAATGAGCAGTGAAACTGCGCAAGGAAACCATCTTGTGAAGCTTTGCTTCTCACCGCAGAACTCGTCAGCTACCGAAATATATCAAGATTATCGCAAAAACATTAACTTGCAAGTTGAGCCCTGCCTCAAACAATTGCGAAGGACGTTTCCGCGTATCAAATTTTTGGAAGAAATCAACTCCGAACTCAGGTTAATACACAAATAAAAATGCATAACTCATTTTATAAAACACTCCCTCATCTAGAGGGAGCTTTAACAAATACACTTGATTTGATCTATAGCAACCTACGCTGAGAAATGCTCAACCAGCGTTTGTTGCGCATTATACGGTGTTTCACCATCTTTCAGTTGAGCGCGCAACCACGTACCATCACCTTGGAGTAACCATGCTTGCGTATTATCTTTGAGATAATTCACTAAACCTTGTTGATAAATACGCTTCTTCAACGCAGGATCTTCTATCGGGAAGCAGACCTCTACACGATTGAATAAGTTACGATCCATCCAATCCGCACTTGAACAATAAATTCGCGCATTACCATTATTCCCAAAATAATAAACACGGGTATGTTCAAGGAAACGTCCCACTATCGAACGGACACGAATATTTTCAGAGAGATTCGGCAAGCCTGGACGCAAGCAACAAATTGAACGAATCAGTAAATCAATTTGTACACCTGCTTGTGATGCTTCATATAACTTATTGATCAACTGCACTTCTGTTAATGCATTCACTTTAACAATAATTTGCGCAGGTTTACCCGCTTTAGCATTGGCAATTTCTTCATCGATAAACGCAACCAATTGCGCATGCAAAGTGAACGGTGCATGTAGAAGTTTTTTCAACTTCGGCATTTTCCCCATACCCGTAAGTTCTTGGAAAATACGATGTACATCTTCACACAACTCTTTGTCAGTGGTCATCAAACCGTAGTCAGTATAGATTCGTGCATTGGTTGCATGATAGTTACCTGTACCTAAATGGACATAGCGAACCAATTTATTATTCTCGCGGCGTACCACAAGGATCATTTTTGCATGGGTTTTATATCCCACGATCCCGTAAACAACAACTGCACCCGCTTCTTGCAGAACATTAGCCACCGCAATATTTGACTCTTCATCAAAACGCGCACGTAGCTCAATCACTGCGGTAACTTCTTTACCATTACGTGCTGCTTCTGCAAGCACCTGAACAATCTCAGAGTCTGCGCCACTACGGTATAAGGTTTGTTTAATCGCTAAGACTTGCGGATCACGAGCCGCTTCACGTAATAAATTAATAACTGGCGCAAAAGATTCAAACGGATGGTGTAGTAGAATGTCTTGTTTTTGCATTGCTGAAAAAATATTTTCAGACTTCTTCAAAACTTTTGGAATTGCAGGTACATGCGAGTCATAACGCATATGAGGACGTTTGAAGTTAGAGACCAAACGCGCCAAATTCACTGGACCATCAACCTTATAAAGTTGAGTTTCTTCTAAATCGAATTCATCCAATAAATAATCATAAATATGTTCAGGACAATTCTGCGTCACTTCCAAACGCACAGCACGACCAAAACGACGTGAACTTAACTCGCCTTTAAGTGCCTTGGCTAAGTCTTCAACATCTTCATTTAAAGCCAAATCAGCATTACGTGTCACACGGAACTGATAACAACCTGTCGCTGTCATTCCAGGGAATAAGTCAGAAACATGTTCGTGAATAATCGCTGAAAGCATCACAAAATGCTCTTTACCACCTGTCAATTCATCAGGCAAACGAACCACACGTGGTAGTGAACGAGGTGCAGGAACGACCGCTAAATCAATCTGACGACCAAAGGCATCTTTACCTTCTAAGGTTACAATGAAATTTAAGCTTTTATTCACCAAACGCGGGAACGGATGCGCAGGATCTAGACTAATCGGGGTTAAAACAGGTGCAACTTGCTCTTGGAAATACTTTTTAATCCACACTGATTGCGCAGGGGTTAATTCACCACGACGTAGGAAGCAAATATCTTCTTCGCGAAGCTTTGGAAAAATTTCATCATTGAGAATACGATACTGACGCTCAATCGCTTCATGTGCAGTTTTTGAAATTTGATCCAAGACTTGTTTTGGCGTTAGACCATCTGGAGAACGACTTTCATTGCCGAGCGTTAATTGCTCCATCATTCCAGCAACGCGAATTTCAAAAAATTCATCCATATTACGAGAGAAAATCAATAGGAAATTCATACGCTCAAGCAAAGGATGAATTGGGTCTACAGCTTGTTCTAATACGCGTAAATGGAAATCCAAAATCGACAGTTCACGATTGATATATCGTTCATTATAAGAATATTCTGTAGGTGTTGTTGTCGTCACTGCGGTGTTCATGCAATCAACCTGCATCAAAAAAATGTCATAATTCTAGTATGCTTCAATTTTGTGACAATTTCATAAAAATAACTTTTATTCCTAAAAAAAGCACAAAAAAATGTGCTTTGATCTACTTTTTACAAAACTATTTTAAAAACATCATTTTGTGCTTTAATTTCAATCTGGAATCCGCGTATAACGCATATATTTTAAAACCATGCGCTTACGATAAAGTAATTTTGAATCATTATGATGATCTTGATAATACTTCGGATTTGGCAATAACACTGCTAAAAATGCAGCTTGTTCCCATGTTAATGACTTCGAACTTTTCCCAAAATAATGTTGCGCCGCCGCTTCCACACCATAAATATGATCACCAAACTCAACAGAGTTCATATAGACCTCGAGAATACGGCGTTTCGTCCACATCCGCTCCATCATTGCTGTAGCAATGGTTTCCTGCCCTTTACGCAGATATGAACGGCGATTATAGAAAAATAAGTTTTTCGACAATTGTTGCGAAATCGTTGAACCACCTGCAACCACTTTGTCTTTTTTCAGATTCTTCTGCAACGCATTTTCAATCCCGTCCCAATCAAAACCATGATGGTCAATGAATCGCGCATCTTCTGCTGCAACGATTGCATGCTTAAAATTATCACTAATGTCATCATAATCCCGCCATTCATGCTGAATTGGCTTAAAGTCCGAGAAGTAAGTCCAACGCATAAACATCGTGGTTTCAACATCATGCGTACGCCAATAGACTAGACTTGAAAAAATCCACAGCTGAATAATCACCAAAATACTGACAATGATTAACAAAGCACGAACAATAAAAGCTTTCATGTCAGCCATTTACTCCGAAAAATCTGATGTTTCATGTTAAGCTGAATAAATCTATAAAAAAGCTAAGCAATAGCATGTCAAATTCACAAGATTATTCAACGTCTAGCCCAATTAAAAACCTAGGAAAAATAACCCTCTTACTGATTATTATCAATGTCGGATTATTTGCCATCCAAGTGCTTTCAGGGGTTAATATTACTGATCCAACAACATTGGATGCACTGCGTTGGGGTGCTGATTATGCACCTTTAACTTTCCTAGAGGAACCTTATCGTTTATTTAGCAGTATGTTTTTTCACTTCGGCATTCTGCATTTAATGATGAATATGTGGGCACTTTATATCTTTGGTGATGTTGCAGAAAAAACCTTTGGACGCTTTTACTTTTTGGGACTTTATTTACTTGCTGGGTTAATGGGTAGCTTACTCAGTGGTTATCTCGACATTCGTAACAGCTACGAGCTTCTACAGAATTTTGACCAAAAACTGATCCCTCACGTATCTGCGGGTGCATCGGGTGCAGTAATGGGACTTGGGGGTGCATTGACCCTACTCTCACTCTTTCCACCAACACCGCATCAACGATTTATTCTCGATAAACGCTCATTACTCACAGTCTTGGCAATCAACTTAGCATTTGGATTTTTCACTTCTGGAATTAACAATGCCGCACATATTGGTGGCATGATCATGGGCGCAGTTTTGGCACTACTGTGGTATCTCAACCAAAGAGCCAAAGCCAATCATGTGGTCAATATCATCATATTAATCATCGGTGTGATCGCCACTTATGGTGCATATTTATATTGCCAACATCTCATTCAACCGATTAGCCCACTATGGCAAGAAGCTGTTTCACAAATGCGGAATCAATTTAGTTTCTAGTCTAATTTTGAATGGTCGTTATCCACTTATTAGAAATACCATTGAAACTTTTAGAGCCGAATAGCATAGCTATGCTGCTAAAATAACACCGTATGTACGCCTAAAAGTTTCAATCACTCAGTTTAATCGCTCATTCTCTTATTCAATATGCAATTCAACAGTGAGCACTATCTGACGTCCAAGAGAATGACCATGTTTTTAAAGCTCCAGTAAAATTCAAATCTAAATGACCTTTACACAGATGCTATTACAAATATATCCCCACCTAGAAAATCACAAAACAATAAACTTAACAATATGATATTATTAAGATTTAATAAAATAATATAAATATAGTAAATCTATACTAACCAATAAAAATTGATTCATCAAAAAAACTGCACTAATATCACTTCGTGTATTTTTTAAACACTTATAAAACTTAATGCACATCTCAGCATATTAATAATATAAATAGGTATTCCATATGAATAATTTACTCACCCTAAACGACATGCTTACCCCGAAAATCGTGACTGTACTTTACTGGTTAGGCTTAATCGGTGTAGTGATTGCAACTTTATCCACTTTATTTGGCTTTGGTTACGGTGCATACGCTGGCTTTTTTAGTCGCCTAATCAGCGCTGTACTTATTTTAGTTTTTGGTGGTTTAGCAGTCCGTGTTTATTCTGAACTTTTAATTGTCATTTTCAGAATCCATGAAAATTTGAAAAAAATTGCAGACCGCCAACCGTGATGACTAAGTTAAGTTCTGTTCAAGATTGATCTAGTTTTATGGTGTATATAGCTAATATTTACAAGAGCGCTTCAATCAATCAAGAACAAAAAAAGCATGTGACCTAAAGTCGCATGCTTTTTTTAATCTGATTTACAATCGATCTAATACATAAGCTACCGATTACAACAGCGCAAGATATTCCTTACGCAGTTGTATAGATACTTGAGCCACGACTGTAGCGGCACAAGATGTATCCTTAAGCAGGCGTATGATACATGAGATAGATTTCGTTCAAATTCTCAGGAATTTCTTCCGCGATTTCGTCCATCAACTGACCATTACGACGGAAAGATTCCATTTGAGGATCTTCATCATCAATACCACTGAATACCATCATAGGCAAAGTCAAATCAACGATTTGCTCTTCAAACTCAGGAGCAAACCAAGCTTCTTCATTTAAGAACATCGCATCAACAAAACCAACGCTCCAGTCACCTAAGCTCGATTCCACTTCTGCTTCTTCAATTTCAAAAGGAAACTCAATTCCTTCTTCATTGGCCAAGTTTTGGCGAAGCGCTTCTAACCAAGCTTTTACTTGAGCAATAATTTCAGCAGGGACTTTCTTTTGATTGTTGTCAAACAGCTCTTCAAGCCATTTATCAAAATGAGGACCCACAGCAATTGCACATAAAAAACCATGTGTCGCTGCAAAATCTAGACCAAACTCATTTTGGTCACCATCTAGATAATCGCTCAGTAGGTCTAAATCTAAAGCACTCATTTTGTTTCCACTATCTCTATATCAGGGTTGAAGCATAGCATTTTCACATACTATGCCTAAAGCATTTTTAATCTTCGTCGTCGAAATCATCGTCATCGTCGATGTCATAATCAAAATCTTTTAAGTCTTTTTCTAAACGACGTTGTGCAAGTAAATCATCGATCAAACGTCGCTTTTCTAAAGATTCTTTGGCGCTAATTTTGCTTGATGACTCATCGAAACTCACATCATCATCACCGTAGTTATCATCTAGTTCAAAATCTGTCGAAGACACTAAAACTACCTCATAATGAAAAAAATTGAATGGGTCTAGGCGCTATTTATCTGTCTTATAAAAACTTGTCAAGTTTTATTTGTATTTTTAACATATAAAGTTGAAATTAGGCTTTTTTATTCCCCACTTTTATGCCATGATATAATCCACCTTACGTTTTACTGTTTGATGACACTTTAAAGTCATTTTGAATAGCTAATCGTATGGAATGATCTTGAAAATAACAATTTCACCTCCATTTATTTCATTGAATTTACATACTCAACATTTTATCGGAACAGTTTTTAGCTGATGATTCTGATGGATTGAGTGCGCTATTCATAAAGATATTTCAATAGATTGTGCATGAGTTGCATAGTTTGACTGCCACAGATTCAACCAAAAGAGAGTAAAGATGAGCGAAATGAATTCCCCTACTTCGCAAGTAGCGGCTCTTATTAGCCGAGGCAAAGAACAAGGTTACTTAACTTACGCTGAGGTTAACGATCATCTTCCAGACTCAATCACTGAAAGCGAACAGATTGAAGACATTATTCAAATGCTTCAAGACGTGGGTATTCCTGTACATGAGCGCGCGCCAGAAACTGACGACACCATGTTTGAAGGGAATAATGAAGGTGGTGATGAAGTTGCAGAAGAAGAAGCTGCTGCCGTACTTGCCTCTGTAGAAAATGAACCTGGTCGTACCACTGACCCTGTCCGTATGTATATGCGTGAAATGGGTACAGTTGAGCTTTTGACACGTGAAGGCGAAATTAGCATCGCAAAACGTATCGAAGAAGGGATCCGTGACGTTCTACATTCAATTGCATACTGGCCAAATGCGGTAGAAGTTGTTTTACAAGAATATAAAGATTACGAAACAGGCGAACGCCGTCTTGCTGATATTTTATCTGGCTATCTTGACCCTGAAACGGATGAAGAAATTCCTGAAGTTTTAGAAGAAGAATCTGAAGAGATCGATGAGGAAGAAGCGTCTTCAAATAAGCCAACCAAAGATGTGAAGTTGGATGATGATGACGAAGAAGAAGAGTCAGGCGATAGCGATGACGATTCTGAAGGTGAATCTGGTCCAGACCCTGAAATTGCCAAAATGCGTTTTGAAGAATTAGAAACAGTTTGGAATACTGCAAAATCAACAATTGCTCAACACGGTCGCAATAGTGCTCAAGGTGTTGAAGCAATGGAAGCGCTTGCAACTGTATTCATGATGTTCAAATTCACACCACGCTTATTTGATATTATTTCAGAAATGATTCGTGGTACACATGAGCAAATCCGTACTTCTGAACGTGAAGTGATGCGTTATGCCGTGCGTCGTGGTCGTATGGATCGTACGCAATTCCGTACATCATTCCCAGGTCAAGAATCAAATCCTGCTTGGTTAGATGAACAAATTGCAAAAGCACCTGCTGAGCAAAAAGGTTATTTAGAAAAAGTTCGTCCTGATGTATTGGCATTCCAACAAAAGATTGCGGATATTGAAAAAGATCTTGATCTTAACGTTAAAGAAATTAAAGACATTTCTAAACGTATGGCGATTGGTGAAGCCAAAGCACGTCGTGCGAAAAAAGAAATGGTTGAAGCCAACTTACGTCTGGTGATTTCGATTGCAAAAAAATACACCAACCGTGGTCTACAATTCCTTGATTTGATTCAGGAAGGTAACATCGGCTTGATGAAAGCTGTAGATAAGTTTGAGTACCGTCGTGGTTATAAATTCTCAACTTATGCAACTTGGTGGATTCGTCAGGCGATTACCCGTTCGATTGCAGATCAGGCACGTACTATTCGTATTCCAGTACACATGATCGAAACCATTAACAAGATCAACCGTGTATCTCGTCAATTACTTCAAGAAATGGGTCGTGAACCTACACCTGAAGAATTGGGCGAACGTCTAGAAATGGACGAAGTCAAAGTTCGTAAAGTGCTTAAAATCGCCAAAGAACCGATTTCGATGGAAACGCCAATTGGTGATGATGAAGATTCGCACTTGGGAGACTTCATTGAAGACAGCAACATTACTTCTCCAGTGGATGCTGCAACTTCAGAAGGCTTAAAAGAAGCGACTCGTGAAGTTCTTGAAAACTTGACTGAACGTGAAGCAAAAGTATTGAAAATGCGTTTTGGTATCGACATGCCAACTGACCATACTTTAGAAGAAGTGGGTAAACAGTTTGACGTAACACGTGAGCGTATCCGTCAGATTGAGGCGAAAGCATTACGTAAATTACGTCATCCTTCTCGCTCTGAACACTTACGTTCATTCTTGGAAAATGATTAATTTTTAAATTTAAATAATCAATCTGCGAATACTTTGGGGACTTGAAAACTTATCGAGTAACCCCATTAAGTATTTAAGAGAAACACAATGCCTGCACTCTTGCGGGCATTGTTAATAGATTAGAGGTGAAACATGTTAGACCGCACTCCATCTCGTGAACTCCGTGAAGATCTTTGGGTTTTTCCAATGGATTATCCAATTAAACTGATTGGTAATGCGGGTGAAGAATTGCGTGGTGCTGTGATTGAGATTTTGGTAAAACATTTTCCAGAATTCGATGAAGCATCATTGGCTGTACAACCTTCACGTACAGGCAAATACCATTCGATTACAGCTCAGTTACGCTTTGAAGAACTTGAACAAGTTCATGCACTTTACGCTGATCTTGCTGCTTGCGAACATATTCGTACAGCACTGTAATTTGAAATGATAAAAATACACGTCGCTATGGCGTGTTTTTTTATGTTTAAATTCTCTGATAAGAAAAACATTGCAAAATATAAAGTTGTTTTATAAATGATAATTTCTTTACATAATCATTGCGCTGCCCCATTCGCATAAAACTTCTTTATAATGAATTTTATTTACATCTATTTTAAGGACACCAATCCGTGAACGATGCTGTTCTAAAGCCCCATCTGATCATCCGCGAATACCAAGAATTAACTCCTTATGCTGATCGCTTTCAGGAAATGAAAAGTTTTACGGAACAGCGTGATGAAAACTCTCCTGATCAACTTTGGATTTTGCAACATCATGATGTATTAACCCAAGGACAAGCAGGTAAACCTGAACATATCCTAATGCATACAGATATTCCTGTGGTACAGTCAGATCGTGGTGGGCAAGTGACTTGGCATGGGCCTGGGCAAATGGTGATTTACTTCATGTTCGATTTGAATCGTTTAAAATGGAATGTCCGTAGCTTGGTCACTTATGCAGAAAATCTGATGATTGATCTACTGAAAAAATACGACATTGAAGCTTATGCAAAACCCGATGCGCCTGGAGTCTATGTCAATGAACGGAAAATAGGCTCATTGGGATTTAAAATCCGTAAAGGTCGCAGTTATCATGGTTTGGCACTGAATATTGATTGTAACTTGGATGGTTTTCATACCATCAACCCATGTGGCTATGCGGGTTTGGAAATGGTGCGGATTTGTGATTTAATGGAAAATTATCCAAAATTCAATCAATTGACAGATGATGTCAGCACATATTTTAAAGAAAGTGGCTTTTTTAATGACGTAGAAGTCATTTCACAATAAAGCACTTCCCTTTTGCACAAAAACAAATTAGAGTAAATACTCTAAATTATAAATATTAACTCAAATGAAGGGATAAGCGAGTGATTTCAAGTAAATCTGTAAAACCCGCTTTAGAACAAGCCTATGTCAAACTCATGATGGACGTGATTGGCAGAGGCTTGGTCATAGCGAGCCAAGTTGATGATGAAATTAGACATGAAGTATCTAAATTCCCTGTCGGCTTTGTACTTTCAATGAAAGTTTTTCCAAATGGAGCATCTTTTGTTGCCAAAGTGAATGAAAAACATCAGCTAGAGCTAGTGACTTCTTTGCAAGGCAAACCGGATCTCACCATTACGTTTAAACATATACACCATGCTTTTTTAGTGTTTTCATTTCAGGAAAGCACCTCACAAGCTTTTGCCAATGACCGTATGATCGCTGATGGAGATTTATCCAATGCAATTCGTTTGGTCCGTTGCTTAAATAAAATGGAAGCATTAATTTTACCCAAAATGGTTGCAGAACTTGCAGTTAAAGAATATCCAACTGAACTCAGCCTAAAAGAAAAATTATCAGGTGCAGCGAATATTTATCTCAAAGTTGCCCAATCATATTTAAAAAGGAGTGCATAACGCATGGCTGCTAAACCGTATTACGAATTTTTTTGTCCTGTAAAAGTCATTGCTGGTCATGCTGCACTTGAACATATTCCTTATGAATTATCATCACTGGGTGCAAAACGCCCGATGATCATTACAGACAAAGGTGTCCGTGCCAACAACCTACTT
The DNA here is from genome assembly GCF_004209355.1 of Acinetobacter sp. WCHAc060025. Taxonomy (NCBI): domain Bacteria; kingdom Pseudomonadati; phylum Pseudomonadota; class Gammaproteobacteria; order Moraxellales; family Moraxellaceae; genus Acinetobacter; species Acinetobacter sp. WCHAc060025. The sequence continues at coordinate 25,230 of NZ_SGSX01000013.1, forward strand.
GCACCAATTGAAGCAGCATTTACCTCGACAGATGTTGAAATCAGTTTTATTTTTGATGATGTTCCGCCTGATTCAAGTTTGGAAACAGTACGTGCTGTTGCACAAGCTTATCGTGCCAACAACTGTGATGCGATCATTGCTGTAGGCGGTGGTTCAGTGATTGATACGTCTAAAGCAGCCAATATTTTGGTGACTGAAGGTGGCGATGACCTGACGAAGTATTCAGGCGCACACAATCTACCACGCCCGCTAAAACCATTTTTTGTGATTCCAACCACATCAGGAACAGGTTCTGAAGTGACCATGGTTGCTGTGGTTTCGGATAATCAGAAAAATGTCAAAATGCCATTTGCATCGAACTACCTCATGCCAAATGCAGCCATTTTAGATCCACGCATGACACAAACCTTGCCACCACATCTCACAGCGATGACAGCAATGGATGCAATGACCCATGCAGTTGAAGCTTATACCTGCATGGCGGCGAATCCTATTTCAGATGCTTATGCAACTGCTGCAATTAAAAAAGTCAGCGCAAGCTTATTCAATGTTTTAGACAATCCAACCGATGCCGATGGTCGTTTAGAACTGGCTCAAGCTTCAACAATGGCAGGCATTGCATTCTCCAATGCAATGGTCGGTTTGGTACATTCACTGGGGCATGCACTTGGTGCAGTTGCACACTTGCCACATGGTTTATGTATGAACCTATTCTTGCCGTATGTGTTGGAATTCAATAAAGAAGTCAATGGTCATAAAATCGCTGATTTATTATTACCACTTGCAGGTGCGGATATTTATGCGCAAACCCCTGCCAATCAACGTGCAGACAAAGCGATTGCCTATATCAATACCATGCGTGACCGTATTTATGCCTTAACCAAATTACCACGTACTTTGAGCGAAACAGGTAAAATCACTAAAGAACAATTGGATGAGGTTGCGGACAAAGCTCTAAATGATGGTTCGATTATTTATAATCCGAAAGAAGCTACATTTAAAGACCTCAAATCTATTTTAGAAAAAGCTTGGTAATTGTTGAAAAATAAGCCAATATAAGCTGTAAATAAGCCTGATGTTTTCGAACATTGGGCTTTTCATTTATAGAAGAAAATTTCTGCGCTTTTTTTATACCAAGTGGCATATTTTCTGCTAAAAAAAAGCGTAAAGTTACTGACAAAAGTTTGCAATTGGAGTAGATTGGCGCACTTTTGTTTTATTCTTAGGGAGGATCGTTCGTCTCAAACGATCCTTAGATATATGACTGATCCTTGATCAACGATAAGAGGATAACGCCGTTGACAATTAACACTGGGACTCAATCGGCAGCTAAACTGCAAAAAACGCTAGGCTTCTGGCACATTATCATTATTGGTTTGGCTTATATTCAACCCATGACGCTTTTTGATACCTTTGGTTTAGTATCAGAAGAAAGTCATTTCCATGTACCCACGTCTTATATTGTTGCTTTGATAGCAATTTTATTTACATCTATTAGTTATGGTCACATGATCCGTCGATACCCTTCGTCAGGTTCAGCCTATACTTATGCACAAAAATCGATTCACCCTAATGTCGGCTTTATGGTCGGTTGGTCATCTTGGTTAGATTATTTACTCTCTCCAATGGTGAACATCATCCTTGCTGTGATCTATTTAGAGGCACTTTTCCCAGAGGTTAACCATTGGGTTTGGGTGATTGGTCTCACGGCTGTAATGACGGGGGTCAACTTACGTGGTGCAAAATTTGTTGCGAACTTCAATAGTCTCATTGTTTTCGTACAGTTAGGTGTAATTGCGTACTTTACGTGGATGGTTTATCAACTACTTTCAAGTGGTGTAAACGCAGACGGTACGCTCGTCAATGCGAAATACCAGTTATGGAGTTTAGAACCATTTTGGAATGAAATGACCAGTGTTGGAGCACTCATTACAGGTGCGACCTTACTTTGCTTCTCATTCACAGGTTTTGACTCGTTGAGTTCACTTGCTGAAGAAACCAAAGACACTGAAAAGACTTTGCCTCGTGCAATTTTCATGACAGCGTTATTTGCAGGGATAATTTTCATTATCAGCACCTACTTCATGCAAATTTACTTCCCGAATGATCCTAAAACTTACTTTGAGGATGTCGCAGCAACACAGCCTGATATTTTACAAGCTGTTGGTGGTGTCGCATTTAAAACTGTTGTGCTTTATTTTGCGATTGTGACGGTAATGGCTTCAGGGATCTCAGCACATGCAGGTGTATCACGTTTAATGTATGTGATGGGTCGTGATGGCGTGATCAATAAAAAGATTTTTGGTCATATTAGCCCTAAAAACTTCACCCCTTCGTACAATATTCTCATCGTTGGTGTTGTTGCATTAACTGCTGGTTTCATGGATCTTGATATTGTTATTTCTATGATCAGCTTCGGTGCTTTAACAGCATTTACATTTGTGAATTTGTCAGTGATTTCACGCTATGCACTTCGTGATGGTCGTACTAAATCATTCAAAGATATTCTCAGTTTTGTGATTATTCCTTTGCTTGGTTTTATCAGTATCTTTGCGATGTGGCTTGAAATTGAAGAAACTGCATTAAAATTCGGTCTATGGTGGGCAATGTTCGGTATCTTGTACTTAGGTTATAAAACCAAAGGCTTCCGTTACCCTGCACCACAACATAATGAACATGAATAAGAAATTGATTTAATGATTCAAAATTACAAAAGGCGCTGAATGCGCCTTTTACTATTATAAATATCAATAAATTATATTCACTTGTTGCAGTTATGTTGCATTTGAATTTTTATGTTTTAAGCCTCACTCGCCTTCGTCGAACTCACACCACTCAACACTGGCAACTTATAACGTGACTCAGCAGGTCGACTAGTTTTCCCATACCAGCGAAATTCCTGAAAATCAGCATCATTGTAAAGTGCATAACAAACCATATTTGATTGATTACCACCAATACAAACCAATTTCCCAGTTTTGCTATCACGCCCTGCTACAAAGCAAACGTGACCACCTCCACTCCGAGATTTAATAGCAACACAGCCATACGCGGGTTTTAAGAGCTTGGTGCCATAATTCACGTAGTCTAACGCGCGGTACCAGTGTTTTGGATATGCAATATCTGCGGTTTTTAAACACCAAGCCACAAAAGTACCGCACCAAGGTGTTTCATCTTCTTGCCACCAAGCACCAAGCGATTTAAGCCATTTTAGAATTGTTGGGTTATGAGCTATTTTACTTGTATTCTCTCTCAAGCCTAAATGCTTTTTGGCTTCGATCATCCAAGCAAGATCATTTGTATTTGATACCGTTGCTGAGATTAGTGTATTAACACCTGTTAAATTCAACTGTGGTTCATGCAACTCAGGCTGTTTTTTCAAACGTGCCAAAATCATAGCCACACCAACGAAAGCACCAACGTATTCTCTCCATTGTTCGGGAATTGAGTTTTTGACTTCCTGTGGGATAACACTCCATAGAGTTAAAAAGTGCTCAGAGAATAAACTCAAAGCAAAAAAAATGGCGCTTATAGCGCCGATCTGTACTGATTTAAGTTTGTATGACTGTTTCCAGTTATCGATTAGTTTCATTTGATACTCCACGTGTTTGCTTGACGTTTTAGCCAAGACTCAATAAATGTGCTTCCTAAAATCCCTAATGCCGATGCTATTGCAATCAATGCAAGAGGATTGATGTTAGGAATCTGCAGAACAATTGCTCCCGCGATTGTTGATGTTGCCCCTCCTAAAATCGTTCGACCTATCGCTAAACGCCACGTCAGTTTTTCATCAGAGACAAGCAATTTAGCGAATCCAATACATAGCCCTACAACAAGAATGAGTAGAAAATTTTTCTCATGCTCCTGCATGAATCCCCCTATTTTTGGCAATAAAAAAGCACCCAGTTGGGTGCTTAAAGTTTCGGTGTTGTTGGCTGTCCATCACCCACAGCAAAATTAATAATCTGAAAATCACTAATAGTGCCATCTAAATAATACCGACTATCATCAGACATTCTGCCAAGCGACGGAAGTAGTTCAGCTCTTAAAGGAGCATAAATATTTCCCACTTGAGTAGCTTGACCTATCAGGATTCCATCATAATAAAGATAAACAATCATGTTTTTTCTTTCAATTGATACGTCTCTAACAGAAGTGCTGAAGTTTGGAATAGGTGCTGATAGCGATACAGCAGCAACATCTGTGTTCTTAAAACCTTCAAATTGTAATTTTCCATCAATTATATACATAGCAAACCCTTTTATTGTGCTATAGTTGCCATAGTCACGAAACGATAATATGACGTTAATTGCTGAAATAGATGAAACCTTTAACTTAAGACGAATAGTAAAATCATCATCCGTGGTGATAAATGAAAAATTCTCTTTTGAGGTTGTTAAATATTTTTGTTGATTGTTAAGGTTGAGTGCTCCATTTTCTACACCAGCCCCGCCAATTGGTGTCCAATTTTTTCCAGTTTTGTCTATTAAGTTTGATGCAAAAGATGTGTTAAAAACATAACTACTACTTTTAATTGCATACAATTTAAACTCGGAGCTAATCTTTTCAGTACTATTTCTAACCGACCCTACTCGAATGTAATAAGCCTTTCCTGCAGCAATAGTTGTATCTATGTATGTGCGCGCACCATTCGGCAATACAGCCTTGGGTGCTGGCAAACTACTTACATCAGTGGGTGTTTCAGAGCAGTAGTAACGCTGCTCATCAACAAAACCATCTAATTTCCAATTTAGTTCTAAACGATTAACCCCATCATCTTTAAACTCAACAGTAAGATTATATGGCGGGTCAAATTCAGGCACTGGCGGCCTTGGGGTTTTGGTTGGCTCTGTATCCACAAACGCAAACTGAAATCTATTTTTTGTACTCATTCCAATTTGAATGAGTTCTGCATCTCCCAAGTTTTCAGCTAGTAATCGCTCTATTAAAAAGCGGTCACGTTGCTGTCGATAATACAAATTCCCATTTTTGATATACGCAAAAATAATGTCGGCATTCGCAGATTGATGTAAGCGATGGTCATCAAGCGAAACTTGAGGTGTGTGGTATTGTGTGCCGTATTCAGTTGTTGTTTGAGCTGCTTGAGCTGTGTCATACCAATACAAGAATGTTGATCGTTCTTTGTCTTCGCGTTCAACGGTATATGCAATAGTCGGGTGCATATTGAAGTCAAATGAAAGACTTAGAGATTTAACGTTTTCAACATTGATCAACTTGTGAATGACAATATCGTTATCAATGCAAATCCAATTGTCTTTGTAGTAGCACTTCCAAATATAAACATTTAAACCTTGTGATGTGTCAAGTAATTCAACACCTCCCCACTCAAAATCAACAAGAGGTTCAGCTTTCTCAGGCACTAAAAAAGCCCCGTAAATGGGGCGAGTTGATAGTTTATTTTCAGGTAGGCTCATAACGATCCCATGATATTTCAGTTGTAATGCTTAATTCGTGTGTTGCTGTTTTAGTGATCGGGCTATCAAATTCTAATTGATAAAAACATGCGTTAGGCCATTCCAATGATAACGACCTAATGTTTCCTGTTGCTACACCGGGATTAAATTTGCTTGTACAAGCCATTCTGTAAGAGTTTTGGATGTAAGAATGAGCACTATGAGAAGATGCATCGCCCGTACCAATTTGACCTGACGGTCTCCCAGTAGTGTCACTGATTCCACCCGTGTAGCAGAGTGTGTAACGTCCTGTCGGAGAATTAAACCCTAATCCTTGATTATGTATTGTGCTAGCAACCATGCTGCTAATCAGCATTGGTCTTAGTGTATACTGTCTAACAACACCATTCCCAAAGTCAATATCTCCTATTTTATCAGTCGCATCAATATGCATTCTCATTTCAACAATAACATCAAGCGTCTCAGTTGGAAGCACAGTCACCGTGATTGGGTTTCCGGTGTTATCTTTAATTAATGCCCTATTCCACGACGTTTTGTTGGGATAATTATCCCCACAAACAGATACTTCGGATAAGTTTCCCGCCGCTGTGCCCGCTGAAAACCTAAATGTCTTTCTTGTCCATTTGTAATATGGCGCAGCAGCAGCCGCACCGTTTGCTTCTGATACAACTGTTGTTGATGTTGCTAAAAGATTATCTAATCCTGTTTGCCCCCTGTGCGGGGGTGAGTTACCAGTACCAACTTGACAAGCATTAAACCAAAAACCAGTAGCCATAAGGTTTAGCCCTTGATCTAAAACAAGGTTATTAAACCATTCTGTTTCTTTTGTAATATCGCCAAATGCATTTCGCACTTGGAGTTTCAGTATTGCATGCACTTTATTTCGGAATACTAAATCAATTTCAGACATCTTTAATCTCTCCGCTAATTATTGTTAATCTTGCTGATATTTTTTCTGACTCTTGTTGAAGTGTAATTCCATCCAAAAGCTTTGCTTCTTTAATTTTCAATTCAACATTTAAATCTTCGACACCAGAATCAAAAGTTCTTAGAAAAAATGATTGCGCCAAATGGCCATACGACACTCTTAGTGATGCGCTCAAGTTTTCAACACCTGCATCCAGTGTTTTTAAGAAGAAAGTTTGTCTTAATAATGCATTACTAAAAGTTAAACCAACACTAAGTTGCTCAAAATGCATTGGGTCGTGAAGTGCCGCGTTTGTCGCGTTCGCGTGTGTCGTAAGGTTTTCATCTGCATAAACAGGATAAGTCCAGCTCGTCAGCGCCTTAATCGGCGGTCTTTTAAAATCCTGATCACCCACAAACACATTTTTCGAGTTGTACTGTCTTAAGCGATAAGCACCAACAATATTGACCAAAGCAGTGCCATTTTCATCAAGCACAATCGGATTCGGATTTGTCACTGCATCAATACTGTACGAAGTTTTCTTAATCGTAGATTGATAGTCATACGTGTAAACAAAGCCGTTTTTCAATGGCTTGCCGTAATCATCATAGAATTGAGCGCGTTCGAGTTGCTGATACTCAATTCTATTTTCAATGTGATTCCCGTCTTTATCGTAAATTCTAAGCTGATTAGATCCGCGCAAATAAATCAAAGCACTACCTGCATTGTCGAGCACAATAGGGTTTTGATTTAATGCTGTGAACTCAGAATTACGATAAGTGGGTTTGAATTCTTCTGTTCCAACTTTGAATGCGTAAACTTTGCCACCGACAAGCGGTTTACCTTCTTTGTCAAAGAATCGCATTCTTGGCTGAATTACAGGTGTTGCGAGGCGGTGTTGAAGCATATATATACCTCACTGATTTGGGAGATTTGCTCCACTTAAAATGCCCGCTTTAACAAGTCGGTCTATAAGTGCCATGTCTTGTTGAGATTGGGCAATTGGCGTGTTTGTATCTGCAATGTTTCCACCTTTCAATGCATTTGCAGTCTGTCGATAGTTTGAAGCCATTTGAATTGGCTCAACAACAGCTCGGTTCACAAAGGGTAACTTCATACCAAAATCACTCGCAGCATTAACAATCCTGCTGAAATGGTTTGCCAATCCTGCGGCTGAGTTTGAATTATTTACGTATGCATGATTAGGTTGTGAAACTAGGTAATGCCCCGCCATGCGAATGTCTTTAAGTTGTTGAACTTGTTCAGGACTAAATAACGTATTCAGCTTACGATCCCCAAAAGCATCAAGGGCTTTCTTCATTCCTGCGGGGCTAAATTGACCGTTAGAATTGATCGATTTTGCTGTGAGGTCTTGAATAAATTCTTGTTGAATATTGGCAACTGCTTGAGGATTTGTGTTTTTCAGAACATTAAGAGTTTGAGCCAGTTCTTCAACTTTTCCATTTATTACGTGATGTTTGTAAATCGAATCGTAATTAACACTATCTTTACCCTGTTGCTTCAGAACATCTTGAAGCATCGGCATTTTGGCTTTTAGACCCGCATTTATTTTGTAAGCTTCTCGTGCAAAATTATAAGCTTGTGCAGCATCGTTACCGCCTGTACTCAACAGTCCTTGCAGCGCCTCCTCTTGCCTTTTGCCAAGAACATCACGAACCACACCAAGCGCATGTGTTGTCGCCGTTGGTTCGCCATTTTGCAATGAGGATTTATAGTGGGTATTTAAAACCTTAATCAGTTCTTCACCCTTTCTTAAAGTGAAATAATTAGGGTTCTTTTCAATTTGGTTAACAATATTTCTAATATCAGGAGGTAGAAAAGTTGCTAAAGCTTTGTCATCCAATTGTGTAAAAATATCGTTTGCAAGCCCTTTACCATTAATTAAGACATCACCACCTGGTAAACTTTTTGCGTGATCGTAGGCTGCTGAAACAAATTGCTTGTTTTGAGCATGTTGACTCATCAAGGTTTCTGCTGCATCCCTTCCTGCGCCATACTGATCTACCGAGTTACCGCCTGTTCTAGCGGACTCCGCATCTAATAACTTTTTAAGATTTTCATTATCGCTAATGAATTTTTCTCTTAATTTATCGCCTGCACCCTGTACTTTTGCAAGTTCTGCTTCAGATTGCCACTGTTTAGCGTTTCCTGAAATTTGCGCTTGAGTACCTTTGATTCCTAATTTATCTAGTACGGTTTTACGTGCAACTGCTTCAGTACTTAAATTATGACCAGATTGAAATGCTTTCATAGCATCTGCACGCAAACCCTTTGCAACTTCATCTGATAAGTCACTCAAAGACATGCCATTTTGCTTAAGTGTTTCATCAAGCTTCTGATCTATGGATTGGAGAATCCTATTTGTTTGCTCAGGTGAGAATCTATTAGCAATGTTTTTTGCCTTTTGAGTTGCTTTAACTACGCCTTGACCAATTTTCTCACCTACTGCACCACCGACTCCTCCACCAACACCTCCAAGCAATGTATTCGACATACGTTGGCTTGAGTCGCCTGCAAAGCCCGCACCACCAATTCCAGCACCGACTAATGCGTTTTGAGCTGCAACTTTTGCGCCAGCCTTGGACAGCATCTTTGCACCTTGGTATCCACGCCCTAGTGCTGCAAGTGGAAACTCAGTTGCTACACCTGTGCCTAACTGCACCCAATCAAAACCTTGATTATTTGCTTCACGACGTGCGTTATGCAAGTCTGCAAAATCTTTCCGCTGTTGAGTAAACTTCACGTAATGGTTAGTTGGTAATTTTGTGCCTGCAACTTTATTGAATCCCTCGGAAGCAAGATCAGTTAGTTTGTAAACTCCTTGAACAGCACCCCCACCAACTCCACCAGTTAATGCCATATTAATAGAATCAAGAGTAGATGTTTTACCCGCTTTTTTACCTTCTTCAAGTATTGCATCTTTTTTGACTTTGTCTAAATCAACAGCTTTTCGCTCAGGTAAATTTAAGCCAAGACCTAGCGCAATGTCACGGTTTGAGTGTCCTTGTTGGTTACCCCTTTGGATACCTGCTGAAAATTTAGGGCTATCCATCATTGCAAGAAAAATATCTTGGTCGGATTTGCCTGCTTTACGTTGCGTTTCAATGAATGCTTTTGTTTGTTCGCCTGCCATTTTAGCCAATCCCCACAGATTTTAGATCGACCATTTCTGGTTGATATGATTGTTGTTTGTTTGCTTGAATGCCCACACTATTTAAATCGGTGAATTCTGGTTTGTATGAAGGTTGATTAATTCCAACTTTTTTCAAATCAACCATTTGGGGATTATATAGTTCAGACACCCCACCAACATCTTGACCAAGTTGTTTATTTACAAAGTCCCAAGAGCGCTTACCTTGCTTGTATGTCGAACTTGGCAATGATGCCCATTCCGGACCAAGCTTTGAGATAGCATTTTTAAAATCACCTTTGAGCACATCATCTAAAGCACCACGACCCGCAATAAGTGAAATTGCGGCTAAATCTTGATTTTGGGGTGAAAAATCCTTGAATCCATATTTTTGGGCGGTATTATCCCAAGTGCTCTTTAGAAACTGGTAACGACCCGCTGCGGTAGTGTAGTTAGTTGCACCATCTGTTTGTTTGAATGCCTTTCTTATGTTTGGGTGGGTGGAAAGATTGTCAAAATGTTGGTTTCCAAAGAGCGTGTTATAGCCGTATTTCACACCCTCTGAGGCAGCGATAAGATTCAACATTTTTCGCATATTTGGATTACTATATGCTTGTTGCAGTTGTGATAATTTAGCCATAACTTTTCCTTAGGAAATAAAAAAAGCACCCTAGGGTGCTTTTTAGTCTTGAGTAATTTTATTGTTTCTTGCCATTCGTATAACAACCAGTGTATGGATTGCAGTTCCCATTATAATGATTACCCTGACTATCACTACCATTGTAATACTGAGTATTACCTATTTGATTCGTATTGTGACGCCAAGAATTTCCGTCTTTATCCCTGCCTGTGGTATATGATTGGTTACCATAAGTTTGTGTATTTTGACTCCAGTTAGAACCAGTTCGACTGTTATATCCATTAACCTGAGTGTTGTTTCCAAATTTATTCACGGTGTATGTATTACCCGTATTGTAGTCAGTACAAGTACGCATATTTTCAGTACCATAACAATTATCAGCAGTGTAAGCACTTACACTTAATAAAAGCATAGATATTGCCAAAATTAGTTTTTTCATTATAACCCCTCATAACAATGAGGGAGTTATAGCACAAACTCATGGCATAAACGAGTAGGAGTTAATTGTAGGAGGTCGAACACCAGTGTTATTTTGCTGATTCAATTCCTTATACTTTTCATTAAGATCTCGTATAGTTCCTAATGCTGCCATTCTTGCTTCAACACTCTTTGTCGGATCAGATAAATTACCAGCCATCTCCTTATACATCGCCACATCTTTATCAGACTGCGGACCAGACATTTTCGGCATTAATGAGACTAATTGTCCTGAGAGAGTTTTTAGCTGATCGGTGGCGATGTCTCCTTGATTAGATCCACCAAAACCACGAACTAAATAGTCTAAACCGCGTCCAACATAACTATTGGTAGCTTTAGGGAGTAGCTTTTCGATCTCAGGCAATACAGCATCAACACGTTGAAGTCTTTGCGTTTCTTCTTTCTGAGCTGTTGCAGCGGGATTATTAGCAACTTGTACCTTAAGAGGTTGACCATCATCGCCAAGAACACGAACACCTTTTCCATTCGGGTAGATGGCATACTTGAAGCCATCATTACCAACTTCGAAACCAATAGGTTTATTTTGCTCAAAGAATTGCTTTTGCTGATTTAAAGCAAAATTCTGCTCAAACTGGTTTTGGCTCTGTGCTCTATTCTTATCAGCTGTATTCGCTGCCACATCCGTACCATAAATCGAAGCATTAGTTGTGCGTTGATTATTAACATCTGATTGCTTGTTGTTTGCCGCATTATCAGCAGATTGATATTGAAGTGCTGCGGGGTCTTTAGCATTTGCAAAGTTAATACCGCCTGCATATTGTTTCAGCTCTTCAGGCGACATCACATTAACAATGGCTTCCTGACTTTTGTAGTCTTCAGGAGATATATGTCCAGTACGCACCAAAGCATTTAAACCTAAAAGCACTTGCCCTTTATCGCCACTCAAAGATGCTTGCTGAAACGCACCTTGAATAGCACCTAATTTTTTACCTGAGTTTTCTAAAGCATAACCACCGCCTTGTTGGTTATTTTTATATGCTTCACTGCCGATTTTAGAAATTTCGGCTTCAGTCTTAAGTTGATCATACATTTGCTTTTGTTGCGACGCTGCATCTGCTTTTAATTGCTGATTCAGTTCACGACTAAACATTGATTTATTTGCAAATGCTTGACGGTCTTCGGGGTTTAGAGCTGCCATATTGCCCGCTTGACGTCCATATAGTAATTGACGCAATCCTTGCCCAAACTGAATACCTTTTGTAGCTGTTTCAAATGGATCAGCTTGTTGTTGCCCCATCAAAGGGATTCTTGGATCAATCATAAATCACCTATATAAATAAACCACCAATTGTTCCTGCTGCACCTAATAATGTATTGAAATTATTAGCTGTTTTATTCCCCGCTGCTATTTGACCTGCTGCGGTTGCATTTGCACCCGCCATCGTGTTGTTAGCTACTGCCTGTCCTGTTTGCATGCCTGCGTTACCAACTTGTGCTGCGGAATTTTGACCAATGCCGACGAGGTTGTATAAACGGTTGTACTGGTTGTTTTGATCAGTCATATAGCGGTTGTACGCATTGTTGTCTTGAGATTGCCAATTGTTAAATGCTTGTTGGTGCTGACCTTGATTTAGTTGTTCCTGCCCTAAATATTGATTGTAGCGCTGACTTTCAGTCGTATTATATTGATTAAAACGTCTGTTTTCGTCAGTCTGATACTGATTAAAAGCATTATCATATTCTTGTGATGCAAGGTTGCTGTTGTAATTGTTCAGCGCCTTTAATGTCGCACCACTCAGTAAACCGCCGCCTGTTGCTGCTTGTGATTGAATGCCATCCATACCCTGCTGTTTGCGGAATTGATAGCTCGGTGATTCTTCAAACTTAAATTCACTCGCTTGGTATGGGGCTGCTGCTGCAAACTGCTGACTACTGTATGCTGGGTTTGATGATCCGTTATAGTTGAATCCTGAACCCTGAAATGACTGCGGATTAAACCCAGTAAGCTGACTTAAAGCATTTGTTCCTGCCTGCGTATAAGGGCTTAAATCTTTGCGAGTTTGATCGTACATTTCTTTTTGGATTTGACTTGCACGATCCGTAGCGTCTGCTTGGGTTTGAGCTGCTTGTGTTGCCGCCTTGGCTTGCTTATTGGAGCCTGTGATACTTCCTATTGCTTTGCCTACAAAAGACATAAATCACCTCATAATTTTTTAAACATAATAGTTTCAATGGGTTTAAAGCCTTTACGTTGCCACATTGCTTGACGATCATTTGCAGATAGATTTGCCAAAGTCCAAAAATCGGCTTTTTCTTTAATGTATTGTTCAGAAAAACTGAGTAATTGATTGGAATATTTGCGGTATTCGGGGTCAACAAAAATAGCGTCCGTATGAGCGTGAAATTTACCTTTGTGTCGTGGCATTGGTGTAATCACAATCCAGTGAAAACCAATCGGCTTATTATTTTTTCGCATAACCAAACAATGGAAATATCCTGCTTTCTCAGCATCAATATATTGATCTACATCGAAATCAAGTTTCAAACCTGTAAATTGAGCTTCCTCAAGATCAAAAACTTGCTGGCAAAGCGACATGATTTGATCAATACAATCTGCCCAGTTTTCACGACTAATCGAAATCATTTTTTCTCCAATGCTGTGACTCGAATATTTAGATTTGCAATCGCTGTAGCTTGTGTATCGAGTTTTTCATTGACTGTAATCAAGTCCGCTTGAATATCGCTTAATGCGTTATCCACACTTCCTAAATGATTGTTGATATTTGAGATACTGCTATTTATGTTTGAAATTTCAGTCTCATTTGTGGATGTGCGACTACTTAAATTTGAAAGAGATATGCCAAGATTGAATATGCTTGAGTCGAATCCATCTGCCCGATCAGCTAAGTTTTTAATACTCGAGTCAAAACCGTCCGCACGTGCCTGTAAACTTAAAATATTCTGATCAATCCCGTTTAATGAGATATTTATCGCATTAATTAGCAGGGCGATATTGTCAATATCTCCATTGATCTGAAGTACCTCATCACCAACAGCGCCAATTTCACCGCTCATTTTTTGCATTGAAAAAATAGCGTTTTCATTAGCTACTTTGCTTAGTTCTTCAAAAAAAAGCACCCATACAGGGTGCAATTGATTGTTCACTAACATCGGCTGTCGCAAGGGGATTTGTGTAACTTGTGGGACTTTATTCATCTATCTCACCTTTGCATGTGCACCAAGTAAAATTAATCGCCCTGCATCGCTCATTCGCACTCGAAAAACACGATTAAATGATTGCCCGAGTCTGCGGAAAATTACACGCTTTTCGTACTCACCGATTGCGCCAATATCGTTTGATATTTCTTCAATTCGATCATTGGACCACGTCTTTCCTCGGTCATCTGACCAATCAAACATGATCATTGGTTTGGTGTTATTAGACTGCCCAACCTGACAGAATAACTGCACCTCATCAAAAACCATGCGTGTGCCGTTTGGACTAACACATGGTGTGGTGCGCTCTCGAATAATAGGTGCTTCATTGTCTGTTTCAGAAAGCGGATCAAGCATGTAGATGATCGGGTTTTCTCGATCACCAACTAAATGCTGTCCATTGAAATAGCAATGACAGTAAGCGCGATGATGCTCAAGATTTGATGTATCTAAGTCGTACCACGCTCTTTCATGCCACATTTGTGTAGTAGCGTCATAGCACCATGTTTTGCGGTCAGTCGGGAATGAAATTAGATAGAATGCATGACCCTCTCGTTGATACGAGAAAGCGTAAGCATCCTTGGTATTTTCATAACGTGCTATTTCAGATTCAAGTGCATGATTTGAAATGCGTACCGTTTCATACCCTTGTGTCATGACAATTTGATTCGCACCAAAGTCAGTTTGGGATAACCAAATTAAGCTTGAGCCAAACTCTGCAATTGAGTTTTTGGCGATACAACCTGTCGGTATATAAGCGCCAGTTTGCCGAACAAATGGCGAATCGCTTGAACCTGTACTCACCCAAACTTCAGTTGTTTTTTCACCAATAAGCCAAAGCAAACCATTATTAGCAATAACACGGACAAGTTTGTCAGATCGGCTTTCCGCAGTCGCATAACTCAAAGCATCAGTTCCATGGCTCAATAGCTTTGACCATTGGATTTTACCCGTATCTGGTACAGTCCAGATAAAACGTGAATCAAGAAATGTGACAGTTGATGCGCCAAAAAAACCGTTGCCATCTTCAGTAGTCCCATCATCAACTAAGACCTCAACCAGTGAGTCATCAGCAATGTTGTAGACATGACCTGTAAAGCCGTACTCATCATTTCCCGTCATGAATACTTCAAGACCATTATCCGCAAAAGTGACTTTATCAAGCCCACGCAAATATCCAACATCGCGCCAAGCACTGTTTTGAATAACAACCAAACGCATGGACACAACCACAAGAACACGATCATTTAACGCGTAAATACCGCGAACGTTTGCTGCGTACTGATTTGCATTGCCCGTAAATTCAAAAAGCTTAGTCAAACCTTCTGTGGGTAAAAGTGCAGAAACTTGAGGAGTATTGCCACTTTCAACAACCTGTGGATATAGGTTTAATGTTCGCTGACAATCAATCGCCCAGTCTTTAAGGTGATACGACTGCCCGACGATAGGAATGTCTATAACTGCCATGCTGTTCTCCCGACCCCCACAGGCAAATCGTTATTGGAATGCCGAGGCACAGAGTTACTACGCTTTAACATTTCAATCGCATTATCTTGATTTTTGATTAACAACATAGAAGGTTCAACACCAAACATTGGGGCAATTTCTAACGCCAAACTCAAAATTAAAGGTCGCTCATACTTATCAGGTAATTGAAGATCGTCTTGCGCTTCAAGCTTTGCGGGTAGAGTAAATGCATTAATCTCAAGCAATTTTGCATCAACTAAAACATTAAACTTCCAAAAAGGCTCATCAACCGAATAAATTACTTTTGTATTTGGTTTAGATTGGTTGGTGTCACGAATCATCAAAATTGATTCATCATCCAGTTTTGCCGAATCAGAAATTGAGTGAATCGTTTGATCCAGTGAGTATTGCCCTGCGCCACTCAATGCAATTGAGATTTTCTCAACTTTATAAACATACAGTCGATGAGTTGCCCACTGTGCAAGCATTGCCCGTAAGCTATCAACTGCGTCAGCAACCTCATTTGCATTTGCATTTTCACCTGCAGCTAAAACGCCAAGTTGTTTTAAAGAAAGGTTAATAAGTTTGCTGACGTTCATGATTTAATCCTTAAAAGCTTGTTGGCTGGGCTACACCACGAGTTAGCGCCATTAGACCTGTTTGTAGATCAGTAGCCCCTATACTTACCCAACGCTGATCCAAGCCTTCTGTTGCACGAAGTTTTGCAACCAATTCCCCAAGTTCTGCGCCCTTGGTTTTGATTTCATTCATTAAGTCGATTTCTTCTTGAGATAAATCACGATAACCTTTAATTTTTTGATGTTGATTTTGCATTTTATTCTTCCGTTTTAACAAGTTGAGTTAATAATCCAATCAAAGTCGCTTTATCATCACGCTTCAAATATGCAATGCCTTTTTCATCAAGCAACTTTTGAAGTTGTGGTGTTGTAAGTGAGTTGTAATCAACCGCCTGAGTTGTGATTTGCGGTTCAGGATCCGTTGACCCTCCTTCACTTGCACCCGTACCATCCGCGTACTTCATTTCAGGTACAAAAGGCTCAGGATTTTTTAAGCGTTCGATTTCCTGTTCTGCTGCCGCCAATCGTTCCGCAACTGCGTCAAATTGCTCAATTGTCACAAAACCAACAGGCGCTTCATCTTTTTCAGTTTCTTCAACCTTTGGTTTAGGTTCTGGCAAATCAGCATAATCAACAAAACCGCGTTCACGCCACTCTTGCTCATCTACTTCATTATGTACGATACGACCCGAATGATTCACGGTGTCGCTATCAGGCGAATAAAGCATTTTTGGATATTTCATTTCATTGCTCCAAAAATGACAACGCCCTCAAATGAGGGCATGTGTTGTCATAAGGTTAAATTATTGTGTGATACGGCATGCATGAAGCGGGCGAACGACTTGGAAGCCATACAGTACGTCAATACGTGTACGCTCAATGTCATTATTACCATCACCAAACGTCATCACACGAACTGAAATACCGCTTGGCAAGCGAGCTGTATATCCCTCACATGAAGCGAGCACTGGAAGTGGCGCAAATGCCGCAGTAAACGCATCTTTGTGGAACTCAAGGTTCTGGAAGCCATTGACTGATGCAACTGTGATTGCTGCACCGCTTGCCGCTGCTGCACTGACAGTTTTCGCAGGTGCTGTTGGTTTGATTTCAGGGTAAATTTTAACTGCCGTGCCTGTGCCAACAGTGACAGTTTCTTGAACAACAAACTGCTGTAGTACCCCAAAGTCTTGACCTGTAAGTGGGTGTACAGCATTTACACCTGCAATGGTAAACACAGTGCCTTTGGTCAGTGTGCCACCTGTAGTTGCAGTCACATTGATTGTATTGCCACTTGATACAGCACCACTCAAGGTCATACCCGCTGCTGTACCATTATTATGCACTGCAACAGATTGGTGGTTGTATAAGTCCGTACCATAAGCTGATGAAACATAACCACTTAGATACGCTTTGCTTGATACTTGAGTGGGGTTGTATAAGCGAGAAACTTCACCGCTCAATGCAATATTTGCTTCATTCGACAATAGGGTTGAGCGATCCCCTTTTGGTGTTAAATACTGATTTAACTTTGATTGTGCCAAAGCCAATGCGTTTGATGGATTCGCACCAGCTAAATTCATTGACACTTGGTTTGGAACTAAAAGCACACCTTTTGCAATCAAATCCGCTTCAACTACAGATGATAGGGTTTGCATTTGAGGGCGTAAAATACGGTCTTTAAAGTCAGTTAGATCAAGCAACTTTTCTTTTGCACCAAACTGCAAAGCGACATGCTTTTGAGTATCAAGTGTCAGGTTTACAGAGTTTTCAATAACATCTGAAGCATTGCCACCTGCACCACCAAACTTCGCACCATCAAATACTTGCCCTGCAGTTGGGATTTTGATTTTTACTGAGTCGCCTTTGGTATAACCTTGCGTGTCTTTTCCAAATTCATCTTGGCGACCTTTGTTGATATTCGCAATAAATGGCGCTTCTTCTTCAAGCATTTTAGCCGCTTCACGCGCAATCATTTGATGCGTTAAAATTGTATTACTCATAAATTATTTACCTTTTCGCTTATTGATTTCGGCTTTGTACCACTCGTCATCACTCATTTTTGATGGGTCACGAGCAACAGTGGCATTCGCTTGTACAGGTTTAATTGGTGGAGGTGCTTTAGAAACAGGTGAAGGTGCTTTTGTTTTCTTGCTTTCAATCATTGCACCAATTTTTGCAGCTGCTTGAACAGGATTCATTTGAGATAATGAAATATAAGTCTCTTCATCATCTAAGAGTTCCGTTGCAAGCTTGAGCGTATCTTTTGCAGATAAGCCAAATTGGTCTAATTGAATCGGAAGTTGGGGGAGTTCGCTTGCACGTTCGATGTATTTATTTACATCTACACCTTCGGTTTCAAGCTCAACAACTGCGGATTGAAAAGCGACTTGCTGATCAAGTTGTGCTTTATCTTGTGTTGTTTTCCCTTGTTTCTCCTCCAAGCGACGCATAGCTTCATTTATACGCCATTCTTCCTGAGCGTCTTCGTATTCAGACCATGTTTCAAAGTCTTCAACTTTCGGCTTTTCAGGTGGCTTCGGTGCATTCTTCTGAGATTCTTGATCTTGTTTGTATTTACGAAGTTCAGCATTTTCACGTGCCAATTCTTCGATACGAATCTGAGATCGAGGCTTTTCTTTTTTTACAGGTTCTTCTTTGACTTCTTGAGTTTCAGTCTCAGTTTCAACCTGTTCTGTTTCTTGAGTTTGTTCTGTTTCGACTTCTGCGGCTGTATTTTCCGTTGCGCCTGTGTCAACGTTGTCGTCAGTTTCAAACGTCATAGCTTTCTCCATTATTTGGATTTGACATTAATTCAATGTCAGGATTGATCAATGCGCTATCCCCAACCTGATCAGTGTTAGGGGCGAAATTTTGTTGATCCATTTCATTAGGCATTAAAAAACCCTGCTCAATGGCAGGGTTTTGAATGTCTGTAGTCGCAATGTCAGGTGGTGGATCAAAACCATCTAACTGCGGGTTTTCATAACTTTGACTTGGTGCGTAACCATCTACACCCTCGC
Organism: Acinetobacter sp. WCHAc060025; assembly: GCF_004209355.1. Taxonomy (NCBI): domain Bacteria; kingdom Pseudomonadati; phylum Pseudomonadota; class Gammaproteobacteria; order Moraxellales; family Moraxellaceae; genus Acinetobacter; species Acinetobacter sp. WCHAc060025. Next base: position 44,082 of record NZ_SGSX01000013.1, read on the forward strand.
CTTGTTGCAACCAGTTGTTCGGTGCATTTGCTAAATCAATACGTTGCTTCAGTAATTCAACAACACCTCGCAATTCCTGAACATCAGAACGACTTGATGCATTAATTTGAGCAACTTGAATATCTTTTTCAGCCTGCAATTGCGCTTTGAGCATTTCAACATTGCGATCTTCTGTTTTATCACCTACTTCTTTTTGAAGTGCATCAAGTTCTCCTGTGAGTTTCTGCACAAGTTGATCGAGTTGCGTGATTTGCGCTTTTGCTTGCTCAGGATTGAGTTGCTCATTACCAAAGACTTGTGGTGGCATCATCTTCTTAACACGCTCCGCAATCGCTTTAGCATTGAGTAAAGGTGAATCTTTAAGAATCAAGTCACCTGCGCTTTGCATGATGTTTGGTGCGAACTGCGCTAACTGCATCAATAGCTGGAATGATTGCTCACGCTGCGTATTGAATGATGGGCCTGTATCCATACGCACATCGAAACGACCAATCGACATGTCATTGAGCACACCGTTAATGGCTTTTTCCATCTCGTCAGGATTGTTTTGATCTGGTGGAGTATTTAACTTCACGGTCTCAACTTCACCATCTAAGCCGATGATTCGCTTCACTAGAGGTACGTCATAAAGCACTGGATACAAACCAAGCAAGATACGTCCACAATGACGAATTGATTTATTGTCATTGTCTTGAAAATGAAACTGTGATGTTTCACCCTGACGTTGCAATAACCCAATTGCTCGTCCTGATTGTTGGTTGATTTCTTGCCCCATCTGGGGTGCATGCATATTCAATGTATCTGCAATCAAAGCTTTCGCAGACTCAGATGCATTTAAAATACCAACTGGCACTTGGGCACTTCCAACTTTCATTGGTGCGGGTCTTTGTTTTCCTGCTTCGTCAATAAAATCAAAACGCAAATAACGCGCTTTTGCGGGGTCTTCCCATTCGTCATAGCCTTCGATTGCTTTGCTATCAACAACAGTCCATTCATCTTGGTTTTTCTGCAAGATGTTGGCTTCTGTAGATTTCCAATAATTGAATAGCTTTTGTGGGTCTTTTGCGAAATGCACAAGTGAAAACACGTGTCGCTTTTCACCAATCCAAATTACCTCACCATAGACTGGAATTATCGGAATGTATTTGCCAGGGAAGATACTTTCTTCAAGCACTTTACAACCTGATAATTTCACCCACTTGATTTCGGTTCGAGTTGTTTCACGCTCGTTGACTGTGAATGCTTTTAATTCTTCCTCACTTAACATCTCAAGCAATGCAGATTTAAAATCAACCGTATTGTCTTCAAGTTGTATCAGGGTGTCTTTCACCTCTTCTTTGTAGAAATACTCAGCGATAAATACCGTGCTATTGGTATCGTTGAACCAGTTTTCTACGCCTTCCATTTCGAAATCAGAAACAGCATCTTCGCCATATTGCCGCTCGATTGAATCTTTACTAACCCACTCACCGACAATTGCCTGCGCCATATCTGAGCCGTCCATCTCACGTGACAATGGATCAATCAAAACAGCTTCAGGATTATGCACAGCTTTATAACGTGGCTCTTGGTTAAAGCTTTTCTCATGTAAATAATCAGTAACTACACGAATAAAACCGACTGCACTATAAACGGCATTTTCAACTGCAATATCGTTTGCATCTTCAAAATTGCTTGCCTCCTCAGTGTCTTTGATCAGACCGCCTAAAACCTTGGCTTTGTCGTCATCTGCACCATTATCAACTGGCACAACTTGAATCTGCGGTCTATTTTGCTTGTGTGTGTTTACCTGCTGTCTGCAATACGTATGTACGAGATTAAACTCAAGTGTCGGCTTTCCTTCAGCTTTACGCTTTGCAATTGCTTGAGCATCCCATTGAGCACCTTTTTCAACGACAAAGCGCTTATCTTCACGCCCTTGGTCATAAATCGGTTGCCAATACGCCTGAGCTTCATCTCGGAATTTTTTAGCTCGTTCTAAAATATCTTTACTCATTTTATCCCATCCAAGATGAATTATTTTTTAGTGGTGGTGGTTTGGGTTTTCTAACCAAACCTATTTGATCTCGAATTTGCGCAAACTGCCTAAATGCGTCTGCTGCCTCTGAATTACCATCGGTTTTGACAGGCTCGCTTGAGTACGACTGTGTTTGCTTATTATATTTTCGAGTGTAATTTTCAATATGAATCAAACCATCCTTACAACCCACTTCATCAAACCAAACATCGTTCACTAAGGCTTCACGAGTCTTTGTGATACCGTGAATTAATTCAGATACACGAGGTACAATTTGAATATTTTGCAATCCTAAATTCTTAAGCATTTGTTGTGGTGATAGGTTTGCACTTTCGCCCTGTCTTGCATGTGCTCCATCATGTGGTAGATAGTGAGTGCCCCACACCCAACCACGTTTTTGCATACGCTCAACAAAGTAGGCATAAGGCTCACCCCAACCTTCATCAAATGATATGAACAAGTCTTGCATAGCAACTCTTTGGTGAAACCAAATTGCAGTACCATCAGAGTTGCCAATATCCCAAAACGTATTCACAGGAATACCTGAGCGATAAGGCACAGAACAAATACGACCTTCTTTGCGAACTTTGGTGAATTGCTCTGTATACCAACAACCTTCTTTTGACTTTTTAAAAGCCTCTTTTGGTGTTGATGGGTATTCTTGCCACATCAACTGAGATTCACCACTGAAATCAGTGTCACGTGTCGCACACCACCATGCACGCTGCTCGATTGAAAGAGTTACACCACACTCTTGCTCAATCGAATCAAAATAAGCATGATCTTTTTCAGTAATAACAATACCGTATGGATCAAGCGCATATTCTTTTGCACCAAACCATGGATAAAAGTGAAACTTATAGTCTTTTTTCGATAATTCTTTATTAGCTTCTTTATTTTTACGTGCCGTTTCAGACATATCGTAAAATGCACCGCTCTCACCTTCTGCGGTGGACTCAATAACAATAATCCCACTAGGTGATACGGCAGGAATTGAGCCTGTTAAAACCTCTTTTGCTTTATCTGGAAACTTTGCACAAATTTTACCAAACTCAGATACATGCAAATACTGCAAAGTACCTGAACGCATTGATGTTCCGACTTTAATTGAGCTGTTGTTATGAGCAAAAAGTAACTCACTTGCACTGTCGCGCTTTAGTGGGAATCTTGCTCGAATTTCATCAGGTAAATTATCGTACGCAAACTTTACCTTGTCTCGAAAAAGGCTCTCTGCTGCTGCTCGATCTTGAGCAATCATACCTGCGCGTGTATCACCCTCCCCAAATAAACAGCAATCTAAGTAGTAAATTGCTATCAGGGTTGTAAATCCAAGCTGACGAGCTTTTAGAATTACATTTCGATAATGCAGATTATTAATGAAATCAAGTTGGTGCTCATTAGGAATAAAGGGTGCTTTCAAGCCCTCTGTTTCCTCATCACCCTTAATTAAGATTTTGTATAAAAACCCACTTGTCAAACGCCACCACGGATCAGACAAGTTTTTTTCAAGCTCATCTGCTGTCATGACACTATCCTTTTGGTTTTAAAGTATTTCCACTTGCTCGCTGCAATAAATCTTTGAGCGGGTCAGAAATATCATGTTCAATCTTATCCTTAAACATCCCAATATGCTGACCGACCAACTTCAAAGCAGTCATCTGATCATGCATTTTAATTTCAACACCTTCTTTGGTTTGCTTGGCACCTGCATATAGCAGCCGAGCCGACTCACTTAATGTTGAAGTATCTTCAATGTGAATGTAGCCCTTACCCTCACCATCACATTTGATGCATTCGGGATGAGGTGGTTTAGTTCTTTTAAATCCATAACCACCATCATCAGTTGGATATGTTGCTTGATATTCAGGCATATCTTGTTGAATCGCTTTCTCTTCAGCTATCGCTTGCTGCATGGCAGTTTCAAATTCTTCCTCATCACGCCACTGGTATTGATGATCAACACCCCAACAAAAACGGCAATTTACAACTTTGTGTTTTACTAATTCACGAGGATCTGCGGTTGCAACTGACCAAAGTCGAGATAACACATCAACCTGTTCAATATGTAATTCTTTTGCGCGCTCAGCTTTTAGAAAGTTAATTCGCTCTTGAACTTCGGGATGACTCCAAGCTCGCCACGACGTACTCTTGTCTGCATACCCTGCCAATTCACCTGACTTAGCGATATTTAGACACTTTAAGTACTCTTGAGCCAAACGTTCACGACGGTCATCTTCAAGCGGCAAACTACCGAGCGGAATGTCTTCCATTTAATTTCACCTCAATATTCCCAATCTGTTCACACACTTTTCTTAAAGCAATCTGACACTCTTGCTTAAACGCATAACTACTAAACAAATGATTGTATTCTTCAAGACGTTTGCGATTTGCTTTGAGAATGTCGAGATTCTTACGTGCTTCGATTTTGTCCATGACTTTCTCCAAGACAAAATAAAACCCCTTTCGGGGTAAGGTAAAATTTAGACTTAATCAATCTTCTAAATATTTCTGAACAAGTTTATCTATATCAGATGTGCGCTCTCCCAATGCCTCTTTAGTGTCATTAGGGATACGTGGGTCTAAGCCCATGCCGCGCATGAAGTTAGCAACTGATTCAAGCGCTTCTAATAATTCTTCATTGTCGTTCATCTTCACTTCCCTCTAAGCATTAATAAACCCCGACATGCAGGGTTAAAGGTTTCGAATTCGATAGGTTTAAATGGGACGAAATCGATCTAATTTAAAAAGGGCTTCGTACGAAACGAAACCCTTGCCTTCATTACGATATTGATCAGCTCGGCAACTAATCTACCGCTACTCACAATCACACCAACCTAACATGCACGGTTTGCTTTACTTGCTTTCAATCTTCTTTAGTTTGGGTCGCCACACCCAAGTCAAGCCCCATAAGGGAAGTTTACTCGAAGGCATGTTCTACTGGTCGGCACTCCAGCAGGGATATGATGTCTTTTCACAGACAACAAAAAAGCCCACCTTTCGATGAGCTTCTTGCTGTGCAACTTACATACTTCGTGCACTATAACCGAAATTTATCAAAGTAATGACGGCAAGTCAAATATCACCCTGTTAAATGAGAATTTATCTTAAATCTGGTCGCTACACGCACAAGCCCCAACATCTTATCTCGTGTTACAGCAAAACGAGACATGTCATAAAATCTAGATATCTGCTCTTCTGAGTAAGCATTCACATGATAATCAATCATAATTGTCAGCCATTTTTTCACCTTGCTGTTTTCCGTATCCATCAAATGATTAATCATATCTTCAACAGCTTGCGCTTGATCATCTGTGATATTGCATCTTGGTAGTGATCTTCTACGATTATCACGCATTACACCATTAGCTATATCAATCAATCGCCCCATCTGATTGCTATAACCTAAACGCTCATAATGACAATCAATCAGCAGCCAAGACCCATATTGCTCAAGCCATTGTTCAAGTGTTTTTTGTTTCCAATCCATCGCCACTGTAAAATGCTTCTTAACTACTGCGTTCATGATTTCCCCTTAAACCTCTAAAATTTCTATCCCATGCACACTCATCATCAAGTGCTTTTTAATACGATAAGAATCTTTCTTTCGAGTTATCTCGCTTTTGACATCCTCGACAACCAATTGACCTTTTGCCCGATAAACAAAGTCAGCGAAATAACGCAATGCAGGCTTTCTTCTCGCTTCACTCTTAAACTTGACAGACTCAGCAAGTACAAACGCAAACTGCGTCTGTAGCTCACTGATTTCGCCTGTACGCTCTAATAGCTGCAATTCTCTGTAACGCCTTGCTTCTTTACGAGAATCGAAAGTAGCGCCCTCTAGCACTACTTTACGGTTGTTGAATTTTTGCTTCTTGCGTGGTTTAAGCATTGTCACCTCGCCAAAATTCAGCAATCTCTTTCCTCATATCATCAATGCTGATTAAGTGATTTATATATTCAATCCACGCACTCGTAAGCTCCCATGATCCGTTTAGAAAAACATCATGATTAACAAGATGGGATTTTTCTGGATCATCTCTAGCTATCTGCAAATGCTCCTGATCAATAACTTTAATGAATTCACCATTTTCAAAATGATAAAACTCAGCGTCATCTGGAGCGGTGTTGATCGCTATCACTAATTGCTTAAATCTCAATAGCTGATCCACTGCCTCAACTACCTGTTCACACGTCCAACCATTACGAGCAGACAATCCATTAACGCCATGCAGCATGCCTGAGATTTTCAGCATTGATGTTTCAAAACGATCTTTACGAACGACCTCGCCTGAACCATCAAATTCTAGATCCTCAAGCTTTGCATCGCGGAATTGTGGCAAGCGAATATCTTGTTCTGTAACTGGATTTTTATTCATGCTCACCTCGCAGGGCTTTTTGAATTTCATAAGCCATACTTGGCCGCATGGTTGTGTACTCATCATCAATCAATTTTTGAAGCAAAGCTTTTAGATCCTTATCTTCGTTTTGATAAGTTTTAATGCTTTGAGCTTGATTTAAATTCCATTCTTCAAGTCGATTAATCTCAGCCTGTTGCTCTTGCCAAGCCTCCCACTGCAAACCAATAGCCAAAGGAACTGATCTGCCCTGTCGACTTGGGATGTATAATTTCCCATTATGAAAAAATGCTGTTGTACGATGTTTTTGAATGCGATTAATAAAACGTAATTCATGATCTTGAGTTGCACCAAAATCCTTTAGCTTCTCGTAGTAAATGCGCTCACCATCCACAACATAAGAAGCGCACGAAAGGCATTGGTCCAATTGCTCGTTACATGAAGGGCAAGATTTAAATTTATCCACGACGTTCCACCTCCATTTCAGGGCGTTTTCTTAATGAGTTGCGCCAGTCGCCCTTATAGTCTTGATCTGATGCGTATGCGTAACAATCACCACCACAATCAGTAAAGTTCATTACATGTTCTGTTCTGTTTGGTTTGTCAGGCTCATTCACAGTCCAAAACTTTGATCCATTTCTATCCATGAAAAAATAGTTCATGTGTTTAGGCGCAACACTCCAATCAGGTTGCCATTCTAATTGGCTCGAATTCGATGCTTTTAAAATCGCCTCAGGTACACCGCCTTGACGCTTATCCGCTTCGGCTTGCATTGCATCCGCATAACGCCACCCAAGACCAGCGCAAATATCAACACTCACACCGCTTTCCGCTATCTTTAAAGCCATTTCATGCGCCATCGTTAATTTATCCATGGTTGATCACCTTCGTATTTGGCGAGATGTGATTACGGATGTCGGTGACGTGATCTGATTCAAGTTGCTTATCAATGATCTTTCTAGCCTCACTAAAATCACCAACCAACATTGCACCACCTTCTATTTTCTCATGGCTTAACTCTGCATAAGCTGCAAGTTCTTCCGCCTCAGATCGTCCGTAATAGTGGTGCTCAATGGCGGTGCGGAGGTCGTTAATCCGAACAAATTCAACACCAAGTCTTACCTGATCAGCAAAGTAAAAATGATTCTCGTTATGACAGCAGATAACTCTGCCTGTATCGACTCGATAGTGAGTGCCGAAAGTAGCACCCTCCACAATCGCCTTCGCCTTTTCAATGCCGCCCACTTGCTCGATTAGGTTGTTTGTAGTTGTGGTCATGCCGCTACTCCTTGCGTTCTAAGCAACTTCGCCTGTTTGAAATACAAATAATCCTCAACATTGTTAAATGCAGTCTCTACACGCAACAATGCATCACTACGCACACGCTCAAAACCTTCTAGCGTTTCTTGCTCTAAGATTGCGCCCAGTTCTTCGCCAATACCTTTCCATCGTGTTTTAAGCCCATGCCCACGATACACAGTTGAATCACAACCAAAACGGAATTGCTCAAAACTCATTTTTGGCATCTGAAACTGGGTCGGCACTGTCAGCACTTCATCTTTTTCAACTGAGTAGTAATGCGAATCCACACCAAAAAACCACTCTTGCTCAAGTGGAATTAACAGGTTCTTAAGACAGATAATCAGATCACCGTGATATACGTCATAAACCACATGCTTTGGTGTCAACTCCTTATCAGCTAAATCGTTTTCTTCACGCCACGCATCAATGTTTTCATTCACTTCATCGATATTGAATGACATCTCAAGCGTGTGAAGTTGCTGTGACTGCGACTTGTACAGATTCGCCATTTTGTTCGGGTTATATTTCTTATTGCGCTTTTTTCATCCCTTCACCCCAAATAGTTGTTTTGATTTTTCTGTTAAAAAATATCGCGCATCTCCACAATTACCACACAACACTCGACGCACATATCCTGCACGCTCTAATCCCTTTAAGTACCTTTGCGCGCTTCTCAGACTTAAATCAGGCAATACTTGTTCTCTTAGTTCAGAAGTTGATGCGACTGGCGTAGTTTGGATAGCTTGTAAAACCGCAATGACGCGCTCAAAAACTGCAATTTGATTTACTTCGGTTTTATTCTTCACACCCCACCTCCTACTTGCTCCACAATCGTCTTAATGGCCTTAAGCGTTAATTCAGGATCATCACCTGGTACAACAAACAGGCTTTCAATCATTTGCACTTTCTTGGCGTACTTGCGAGCATCATCACGATATCCATTACGCTCACGGTCTAGCTTTTCATTAAAAGCAAGAAGCTCGGCATGTTCTTTTTGAAGCTGCTCAAGATTCATTTCTAGGTAATCATTCACACCCCACCCCCTACTTGTTCATCCAAAAAACGCACCGCATTCGGCAATGGCTTTTGCTCAGCTCGTAGTGCCGCTTTGTATTCCTCGAAGTTGTCAAACGGATCAATATGCTCGTCCTCGATTGACTCCCATGGTTGTGGCTCTTTGTGTTCTTCCGTCATCCTGTTGACTGGATTGCGCTTAATCAGTGGTCCAAGTTTCGCCAATGCTTCCTGAGCTATCGTTTTATATCGCTCAGATTCGCTCAGTTGCTCCAATTTGGTTTGTTTATGCTCTAGCAGTGCAGTTGCATCGGGTGCAGTTAAAAAGCCGTCTACAGTCGCCTGATTGATGGCTGCAATCTGCTGATCCTTGTCTGTACCGAGCGAAGTCACATAAATTGGCTTCAATCCCTGATCTTTGGCTTGAGTCACAAGGCGGTCATAAGCATCACAAAAGATTTTCTTTGCTTCGGCGCGTTGGTATTTATCACCAGTCTTAATCAAGTCTTCACAACGACTGAATGCTTGAGCCATTTGCTCAGTCCAAATCACTGTTAATTCCTGACCATCAAAACCAATCGACTTTTCAGCAATCGCCCATGCTTCGTGTGAGCCAAGCCATTCATCGGTCTTTGGTTCGCACCATCCTGCAAATTCTGGGAATGTTGGACAGAATGTTGAACGCTTCATCCGAGTCAATCCGCGCTTGATGTCATCAGGTGATAAGCCCTCAAATACCTCACATGCGGTTGCAATCAGATCATCCTCATACTGCTCTGCTGTTTGACCCTCAATCATTGGAAAGGTTGCTGAGAACTTGGCTCTGTAATATCGCTGCATCCGAGAAATGATTTCTTCAGCCCATTTTCTAGGGAAAGTTGACTCAAACATCGCGCATCTCCAAAGCATCAAAAGTATTCACAGTGCGTTCCGCTCTAAGCTTGTTAGAGCCAATCAAAGGGACTTGCTGGACTTTTGGTTTTGATTGGTAGCTAGTTTGCTGATTGTTGTTTAGCTTTGCCCAGTCATCACGAATTGCTGTTTTGAAAGCAGCATCCCAATTCAGGTACTTGTACCCATTGGCTTCACACTTGGCAGTGAAATACTCAAGATGCTGCTCAAGGTGTTTGTAGTTTTTTTCCAGCGCCCAGGTTCGGACTTGATCGCTGATTGTGAAATTTTTAGGGATTGATGTTTTTGTCTTTCCAGACTCACGTTTTTTTGTGGTTGGTTTTGCTTGATCTTCGCCTGTGGTTTTTTCTTGTGCGAGTACACTATCTGATACTTCATGGTAGTTAATGGTAGTTAATGAATGTTTGTGTGACTCTGCGTCACTACTTTGTGCGCTTAAAGTCACTACTTCCTGCATTAAAGTCACTACTTCCATGCCGTCAAAGTCACTACTTGTTTTTCTAAGGTGGTGACTTTGCGTCACTGCTTTAGTGATGTTTTCTACAACGAACTTGTATTTTGAATTGCTTCCTTTTGATCTTTTTACCAACAAAAAACCAAGTTTTTCGAGTTGCTTAATGTGGTGACTAACAACACGGTTTGATAACCCAGTGTCATCCATTAAGGTTTGGATTGTTGGGTAGCAAATGCCTGTTTCAAAATCAGCATAAGTAGCCAAAGTTAAAGCAACATGCTTTGTAGTTGAGTGCATCTTGATTGAGCGAATACTAGTGACGTAATTAAACTTTTTTTCCGACATGGCTTTTCGCTCATTTTTTGGAAAACGAACAACCTCACCTTGTGGGGATGGTGGTTCGTGTGCTAAATTTGATTTCATTCAATGCTCCTAAAGTTTTGAATACAAAAGCCTGACCTAGACCGTCAGGCTTTTTCTTTGTCTGCCGAGGTAGTCGAAGTTTCCTTTGTCTGCCCCCATAGTTTTTCCATACGATGAAACTCACGCTTACGAGCAATGAGGTTCTTTATGGCTAAATCTCTTAACCACTCAGCAACAGTTATGCCTTGTGCGTTGCAAATGGTTTCAATCGCTTGGTTTGTGTTGTCGTTAAATTTCACAGTCACAGGATTGCAAAGCTTTCCATCTAGGAATCCCGCCTCCAGTGCTTCATTCATATCGTCCACCCCCATTTGCCCACCTATGCGCTTAGCTTTCCAAGTTTGGCTTTTAGTTTCCCTTTGGTTGATATTTCAAAAACCGCCTGGGTGCTTAACGGGATACCTTTGCGCCAATAATTAATCACAGATCTATCTCGACCAAGGATTCGAGCGAGATCAGCGTCACTTTTAGCTTTATAGAAAGCTCGCAAGTCATCTACGGTCATGTTTATTTACCTAAACTACTATGTTTAGTTTATTGAACAATAAGTTTAGGAATATGTCAATTTTTTTGTTTAGTATTTTAAACAAACATAAGGTTTTATTATTATGCAGACCACATCAGATAGAATTGCTCAGCGAATGAAAGAGCTTGGCCTTCAGCACAAGGACTTGGTTGCTGCCACTGGGGCGAGCAAGGGGACTGTTACCAACTGGATTAACGGGGTAAACAATCCAACTGGAAAGAGATTGGTTCAACTAGCCCAGGTGTTAAAAACTACCTCTAGTTGGTTATTAATTGGAAATTCAACACCTGAATTTACACAAGTTGAGCCTTGGGATAGCAATACCCCTCTTGATGATGACGAGATTGAAATTCCATTCTTTAAAGATTTTTCTTTTGCTTGTGGTGGCGGCTCTATTGGCGAGGCCATCGCTAATGAAACACGCAAATTAAGAATGTCTAAAGCAACACTACGAAATCTATCTATTACAAAAGAGAATGCTGTGGCAGCGACTGCAATCGGTGATTCAATGAGTCCAACCATTAAAGATGGCGATACGATCCATGTTGATCTCGGAAGAAGGAATATAAAAGACGGGAAAATTTTTGCTATTTGTCTTGGTGGCTTGTTCTATTGCAAAAGACTATACAACCTGCCTTTAGGCGGTGTGCGCATTGTTTCTGATAATTCTACAGAGTTCCCAGAAATACATTTAAATGCCCAAGAAGTAGTTGATCAGCAATTGGAAATTATCGGTTGGGTTTGGCAAATATCTAGCTTAGAAAGTTGGTAATCACTCACAAAAAATGCAGCCTGACTATATGTCAGGTTTTTTATTGCTTAAAAATTAATGTTCAGAAAAATAATAAAAAAGTTCATTTTACTAAACAAAAGTATTGACTCGTTTTGTTTAGTTTACTAAACTAAACCTCGTAAACACAAAAAAGCCTGCCGACTCTCACATCAAACAGGCTTCAACACAACGAGGTCATTATGACAACTAAATTCAATATTCTCAAGTCTGCATTCATTGCAGCATCAATCAGCGCGGGGATAGTAGTAGCTTACGCTTTCCAGCCTGCCAAAGTTGCTGATGATAGTCATCAAGTGATTATCACAGCTCAAAAATACGAAGTGCTTAACCGTGCTTGCATTGAAACCTGTATCGCTACTGTCAAAGCCAACGATTACAACATTTATGTCGAGTACAAGCTTGATGGTGCTTCAGTAGAGTTTCTGGACATTCTCAATGTCGTACGTCATGACGAGACTGTGAATGCTTATGTTGATCGTTATGAGATTCAAAAGATTAACGCTGCGATTGCGAAGGGAGAGCGCTAATGGGTATTAAAAAATTAGTAACCATGACGGTTGAGGTTGAGATTGAAATCGAGCTTTCGGAAAGCCTAGCAAACCCTTCCGCTGAAGATATTGAAGGCATTAATTACTGTAGCTTCGATGTTAAGAACTCTGATGATATTTACAAAGAGGCTGCTCGCTTAGTCCTTCTTGGTTATGACGATTGCAACAATGATGTTTTTGGGTACATCAAACAATCATGGGCTAAGGGTTTAAGCACTCCACCAGAAGCTACAAGTTTTTATAACCTTAAAGAACTCTACATTGAGGATTTTAAGGTTGAGGAAATTAACGCTGCGATTTTGCGAGGTGATCAATGAACATCAAAGCTAACACTTTAATCCTTGCCCCTGTCTTTCCTGATTTTGAAGTGGCAGAGGACATTGTTATTCAAGATGGCAAGGTGGAATTCACGCTTCAGTATCGCTTCGATTTTATCAGTGATGCGTCAATAGAATGCAGTATGCCATTACTTGAATGCACACAAGGTTTTGCAGTTGGTGATTCAGATCCACAAAACTGCCATGAAATTGATATTCCTGCTTTTAAAGCAATTAAAAACACACTGGTAACTGTAGTGAAAGCCGATGCCGTAGCAACCAAAGAAGGCAATGAATTTGTCTTACTTCCTGAGCAGTTACGTGTGTTGAATGTGTCGATTGTGGATTGGTGTGAAGAGCAGTTTTTAAAGGAATCTGAACAGCAAGCTACTTACGTTGCGGAAGATATGGCAGAGGAGATTTACGGATGAATGCGAAATTAGAATTAGAAATTGCCGATCAAAACATTGTTGTTGCTGCATTTCGCAAACCAGGCGGTACTGCTGAATTATTCGAGCGCATTGCTCAAGAAGCGCGTTCACATGTGCCTGATGTGACCACTAAAAAAGGACGAGATCAGATTGGCTCACTCGCTCTAAAAATTAGTAAATCCAAGACATTTATTGAGAAGTGTGGCAAGGAATTGGTTGCCGAGCAAAAGGCTCAAATCAAGCTTATTGATGATGACCGCATTGCGACTGTTAAGAAGTTTGATGAACTGCGTAATGAAATCTTGGCACCGCGTGATGCTTGGGAGCAGGCTGAAAAGGATCGTGTGGCGAAGCATGAAAATTCAATAGAAAGAATTAAAAGCTCTGCTCACTGGTATGTCGACACTATGTTGTCGGAATTACAACAGAGTCTGGACTGGCTTGAAAACCATTTGGTGATTGACTCGTCATATGAGGAGTATGAAGAAGCTGCAAAGCTTGCGAAATATGAAGCTATTGAGCTTTTAAGAAAAGGTATTGCTGACCGTCAAAAATACGAAGCTGAACAGGCTGAATTGGAGCGTTTGCGTCAAGCTGAAATCTTGCGCCAACAACAAGAGCGCGAAGCTCAAATTGCCCGTGAAGCTGCTGAAAAAGCCACTCGTGAGGCGGAAGAAAAAGCACGGTTTGAAGCTGAACGCGCACAACGTGAAAAGGCAGAATCTGAACAACGTGAAGCTCGATTAAAAGCTGAAAAAGAAGCTGCTGAATTGCGTGCTGCTCAAGCTGCTGAAAATGAACGTAAGCGTATTGAGGCTGAACAGATTGCTAAAGCTGAGGCTGAACGTAAAGCAGCTGAAGCGCGTGAAGCCGACCAAGCTCATAAAAAACTAATTTGCAGTGAAGCACTTAAAGGTCTGACTGATCTTGGTGTGAGTGTTGATCAGGGTAAAGCCATTCTGAACGCAATCAATAAAGGCTTAGTGCCTCACGTTTCGATCAAATTTTAAGGAATAAGAATATGAATGCAGTAGCTCAAGTTGAAAGTCAATTAGGCTTATCAATCAAAGATTATAACCTTGACGAATCGATGTGGTCTGCCCTTACATCTTCAATCTTTCCAGGTGCAAAACCTGAGTCAATCATCATGGCGGTTGAGTATGCGAAAGCACGTAATCTCGACATCATGAAGAAGCCTTGCCATATCGTACCAATGAGCGTGAAGGACTCTAAAACAGGTCAATCGCAATGGCGTGATGTGATTATGCCGTCTATCACTGAGCACCGAATTACCGCAACACGTACCAACCAGTATGCAGGTCAAGATGCACCAGTATTTGGCCCGATGGTTGATATTAAGTTTGGCAATGTTGTGCACACGGTTCCAGAGTCATGCACCGTGACTGTGTACCGGATCATCCATGGTGACAAGGTTCCGTTCTGCCACACCGAGTATTTTGAAGAAGCATGCGCCACTGTTAAGGATGGCGGCCTGAACTCAATGTGGACGAAGCGCAAGCGTGGCCAATTAGCTAAATGTGCTGAAGCTGGTGCTTTGCGCAAAGCCTTTCCAGAGGAAATCGGAAACGAATACACCGTCGAAGAAATGCAAGGCAAGGAAATTACGGTCGGCGGATCTGAGTTGTTTACTGACACTCAAAAAGCAATTGGGAGTTCGGTGCCTACTGACTATCAAGAATTTGAGGATGAGTTTTTATCTCATTTTCAAAATGAGGCGCAATACGGATCAAATCGACTTCAGGAGGCTTATATCGCCCTACCTAAAGGCGATTGTAAAAAACACTTCTGGACCACTCATTCAGTTGCTTTAAAACAAGTTGCTGAACTCGCAGATCAAGCCTTATCACACCAAGGAGAAACCTATGACCATTCTCCAACGTAGTGAAGGTTGGTTTGCAGATCGCTGCGGCAAAGTGACTGCAAGTCGTATTAAAGATATTGGCGCAAAACCAGTTAAAGGTAAGAAATACAACGCCCTAACATTAACAATTCTTTCTGAGCGCATTACTGGCGTTCAGGAGGAAACTCCAGCCTCAAAAGCAATGCAATGGGGTATAGATCAGGAAGAAAATGCGATTGCCGCTTATGAAAATGAGACAGGCAATTTTGTTAAAGGCGCAGGGCTAATTGATCATCCGTTTATTAAATTAAGTGGTGCTTCGCCAGATGGATTGATTAATTTAGATGGTCAAATTGAGGTTAAATGCCCTGCTACAACAACTCATTTGAACACGTTACTCACCAAAGAAGTGCCTGCTGAATACATTCCGCAGATCACTTGGCAATTGGCGTGTACTCGTCGTAAATGGTGTGACTTTATTAGCTTTGACCCTCGCCTGCCTGAGCATCTGCAAATTGTGATTATTCGGGTATTTGCAAAAGATTTGGACATTGCAGGTGTTGAACAAGCAGTCATTAATTTCAATATTGTTGTTGATAAGGCAATGGCTGAGTTGAATGCAGAATATGAGGTGGCAGCATGAAACACATTCACCCAAACCTTGCTATCCTCTTTGAAGTTCACTTATTGAATTTTGGTTGCAAAGCGAATTTTGTAAGGCATCAGGCCATTGTTCAGTACTGGCGTAGAGGCTCAAAAACAATGGAAATTAACAGCTTCGGTGTGATGAATAAGCCGATGCAAGAAGCATATAAAAACTTTCTAAATTTGTATCTAAAACATGGTCGCAAGTTTATTGAAAGCCTTAGAAGACAGGTGGCGTGAATGGATATTCAAAAAAAGCCAACACTGGCAGAAAAACAAGCATTTTGGGTTGAGCAAAGACCGTATTTTAAAGAAAAGGAGGAGGGTTGATGGGGAGTGACATGGTAATTATGCCAAAATCCGAGCTTGAATCTCTTATCGATCGTGTGTGCAAAAAAGCAGTGCTAGAAGCACTTGAAGAGAAAGAAGACGAGTTATTAAACATTGGTCAGCTCTGTGAACGCATCCCTGGTTTAACTCGACACATATTTAAAAATATGTGTAAAACAACGAGATTAACCAACACTCAGGGGAAATACTCGTTAAAGGCGGTTAAAGCCGCGATGCAATCTCGGTAGCTGTAGGATTGTAATAGATCATTGCCCGCTTTGGATCTGACCAACCAAACATTTTACACAGATCCAATAAAGGCAATTTTAAAGCTATTCGTGTTGCTGCCGTATGTCGAGTATCGTGAAATACAATATCAAATAATTCTGCTTCAATGCGTGCTTTCATAAAATCATAACTAGCATATTTAGCCTCG
This sequence comes from Acinetobacter sp. WCHAc060025, assembly GCF_004209355.1. Classification (NCBI taxonomy): domain Bacteria; kingdom Pseudomonadati; phylum Pseudomonadota; class Gammaproteobacteria; order Moraxellales; family Moraxellaceae; genus Acinetobacter; species Acinetobacter sp. WCHAc060025. Next base: position 60,446 of record NZ_SGSX01000013.1, read on the forward strand.
TATTTAAAAACACGTCCTGATTTTCTTGCATTTAGTTTAGATAGTATCTCTAGTGCGTTTTTACTTAAAGGGACTTCTCTGGATCGTCCATTTTTAGTGGTTTTTAAGAACAAATATTTTTTATCGATCTGAACTCTCTCCCACTCCAATTCACAAATTTCTGATTGACGCATGCCTGTCTCAAGCGCAAGTAAAAAAATAGACTTTAATTCGTTGTTTAAGAATGGGAGTAGTATTTCAACTTCACAATCTGTGATTACACGTTCACGGTGATCTGAGATTTTTGGTAGTCTAACTTTTTGCATTGGGGATTCTTTTAAATAGAGTTTCGTATCTACACACCACGTCAACACAGCACTTAAAACCTGCATCTCTCTTCTAACTGTCATTGAAGAAACTTCTTCTAGTCTTGATTCTCTATATCTAACAAGGTAATCAAAATCTATGTTTATTAATGGTGTTTCAACATCCATGATTCTTATAAGTTGATTTATTCTAGATCGCTCACGATCTGCACCCTTCTTGAGAACTGAAACATTGTCTCTATATTCTTCCAAAATTTCTTTAAATAAAATATGATTGTAATCACCTTTCTTTTCATTTTTTAATTTTAATTCCAGTTCATGTGCCCAAGATTTAGCATCTCTCATAGTTGTAAATGTTTGAGATTGTGATGGATGCGGTTTGATCCTAACTGTAGCAGTTATACCTTTTTTTCTTTTTTGATATGTTGCCATTTTAAAATCAATCCTGTTGCAAAAATGTTGCACTTAATTTTAAAAAGCATTTTAATTCAATTGCAATAGATTAACAAATCTTACGATATATCAATGTTTTTAATTAAGATATTGAAATACAATAAAAATAGATTTAAAAAGTAAAGGCGCTGAATGCGCCTTTTGTTTTTTTAATCACTTTGCTGTGATCAACCCACAAATTTATCTGTAATCGTTTTTACACGTTGTGCATAAGCACGTACCGTATCCAAATCACCTTGTGGAATTTCCTCTGCTGAAGCATCCGCTGGGCTTTGTACCATCGCACCACCAAAACTTCCCATATAGTTAATATCATTGCGAGCAGCAGACTTCTTATTGGAAGGCAGAATACCTAAACTCACCCAAATACCACCATGTTGCAAAGCAAGCGCCTGTAACTGAATCAGTGTCATTTGCTTATCGCCATTGATACTGCCACTGTTGGTAAAGCCTGCAAAAATTTTATCTTGCCAAGCACGAATGAACCAACGCTTTGAAGAATCATCTGCAAATTTCTTAAACTGCCAAGGCGTAGAAGCCATATAAGTTGGTGCACCAAAAACAATTGCATCGGCTTGATCCAAAGTTGTCCATTCCTGTTCAGAAATATTGCCCTGTTGATCAATCGCAATTAAATCTGCCTGAATTTCATTGGCAAAATTTTCAGCCACAACTTTAGTGTGACCATAACCTGAATAATAAACTACGGCGACTTTAGACATGTGAAAACCTCTTGATCTGTTGAATAAAAAAGAATGTAAAATTAAAGGCTGATATAACTTGGAATCGGTGCTGTTAGTCCCTGTTTCAATTGCTGACTTGACTCACCAATCACCACTTCAAAAGCATTACGCTCTATCCCATCAAAAACATGTTCAGCAACGACTTTCGGTGAAACTTTTTCAATATCTAGTGTTTGGGTCAGATCAGTATCGATAAAACCAACATGGACACCCATCACATGCAAATTAGATTTGGCAAACCATTGTCGTGTGCTATTGGTAAAAGACCATGCCGCAGCTTTAGACATGGCATAACTGGCTAAAAATGTACTGGGTTGCCAAGATACATCGGACAAGATATTGACGATATAACTTTCAGACTGAGCGGATAACACAGGAGAAAATTGTTGCGTGCTATTGATCATGCCTTATAGATTGGTTTCTAAAACTTTACGTGTAGTTGCAACAATTTCAGCATCTACAGGGCTTTGATTCAGACGTGCAATGCCTGCATTATTAATCAAAATACTGACATCCCCACATTCTGCCACAGCTTTTTGAATTGACTCAGGATTGGTAACATCAACGTGTACAGCGATCATGCCTTGCTCATGAAAATTGTCGGTATTACGCATACCTGCATAGACTTTTTTCGCACCACGTTGGACTGCTTCTTTGGCAAGTACAAGCCCTAAGCCACGATTGGCACCTGTTATAAAAACCACAGCATCTGTTATTTTCATTGTATTTGCACTCTTGTAAATTTTGATCTGCGACATCTCAAACGACTTTTCAGTTTCAAATGAAAATGCTGCACTGATCAATTTTAGGGACTGATATGAAAGAATAGATTTATGATATACTTTTGAAACTAAGTATCAATTAGTTACCACTTGGTAACTGGTCACTCAACTGAATATTTATTGCGAATTATGGTTATTACAGAGGATTGAATTATGACTAAGGCATTCAATTTTAATATTTTTCACCCTGACTGCCCTGCACGATCTTTTTTTGATAAATTTGCAGATAAATGGATTCTTCTGATCATTTACCGACTGCATGGTCAATCACAGCACTTCAATGAGCTAAAAAAAAGCCTCACAGGTATTTCTCCAAAAGTGCTATCTCAAAAGTTAAAAATTTTGGAACGTGATGGTTTTATTTCCCGCACGATTCATGAAAATAACGTGATTCGAGTTGAGTACGCACTGACGCCACTGGGAATTGAATTTGCAGGAACAGCTTTGGTTTTTAAAAATTGGGCAGAGGAGAATATGCAACATGTGATTCGCGCACAGCGACTGTTTGATGCATCACAAGCGATCCCCGAAAGCAACTTAAGCACCGAAAGCTGTTGAACACGTTAAATCACTATTGGGGAGTATCAGGAAATACAATTCTTTACCCATCTCAGCTGATCCATAGGCTATAAATTATTCAATAACAACCAAGCATTAGAATTCCTATGAGCTATAGCATTGACTTAATTATTGAAAAATTACCTGCTGATCAGCAACAAGCATGGCAGGAAATTGAAGCCTTGCGTGAAGCATATTATGAAGATGAACGCCCTGTTGCAGCACAATTACAACAACTACATGCTCAACTAACTACTCACTATCCTTGTCTATGCGACTTTGCAGAGGATGATCCTGCTATGGATGACTCGCCATGGGCGGATGGTCCAATGATCAATAATTTCAGCCACGACATGGGCATGTTGGCAATTGTCTATTCCAAAGTTGAACAGATTTTACCCTTTATTATCCAACAGGCAAATCAATTGGGTATCACTGTAGCAGATGGTCAGGATGGGCAGATTTATCGACCTGAATAAAGCAGGAAATGGCTTATGCGCACACTTTTATTCATAAGTTTAATCTTCCCTTGCACCGCCTTTGCTTCATTTGTCAATTCATGCAATCTTGAAGTGCAACTCTTGGAAGATGCTTCGAGCCAAACGATTTATTTCAATCGCAATGGTTTGGAACAGGAACAAACACAGCCTACTATCATTCATGGCACTGTTTTAAACGTAAAAGCTGCAGGTCGAGCAGATCAAGGCTGTGATCATTATATTGGTGAAATCATCCAAAAGGCGTTAAATTCAAATCAACGAATTCGACTCAATAAAGATCAAGTAGTTAAAATCAATATCTTGATTAAAGAAGATGCCAACTTACCTTATTCAGAAACAGTGACTTATTTAAAAGATCCTGAATAGTTTGATTCTGAATTGAGAGAAATAGGACATAAAAAAATGCTCTCATCCGAGAGCATTTGAATATCGAAAATTATTTTAATTTCTGAAAACCCTGCTGACGCCATGCTTCATACAAAATCACAGCAGTCGCATTGGACAAATTTAAACTACGTGAATTCGGTGCCATCGGTAAACGAATCCAATGTTCTTTAGGGAACATCATACGTACATCTTCAGGTAAACCACGAGTTTCAGGTCCCATCAATAAAGCCACAGGACGATTTAAATTCGAGGTATGTGGTGTTTCAAAACCTTTGGTGGTTAACGGATAAATCGCATCTTGATCAATACCTTGCACTTTTAAATGCGCAAGACATTCAGCAAAATTTTCCCACACTTTCATGTGCGCCCATTCATGATAATCCAATCCTGCACGGCGCAACTTTTTATCATCCAATTCAAAACCTAACGGCTTGACCAAATGTAATTGCGCACCTGTATTGGCACATAAACGGATAATATTCCCTGTATTTGCAGGAATTTCAGGTTCGTATAAAACAACATGTATCACAAATTTTCTCTACTGCTCTTAATCCCACCAAGCTTCCCCTTTCAAAGGGAGAAACTCCCTCTTTTTAAAGAGGGGGCGGGGGAGATTTTATCGCCATCTTAACTGTTCACGTAAACTCACCACTTCACCAATAATGGTTAAAGTTGGTGCTTGAATTTGATGTTCTTCCACTTTCGATGCAATATCTGCCAAAGTACCGACCACCACTTTTTGCTCAGGTGTTGTCCCTTTGGAAATCAATGCAACAGGCATATTTGGACGTTGCCCATGTGCGATCAGTTTTTCACAAATCTTCTCTAAACCAACTAAGCCCATATACAACACAAGGGTTTGATTTTCATAAACCAATTCTTGCCACGGCAACTCAGGCGAGCCTTCTTTTAAATGCCCTGTGAGAAAACGAACACTTTGTGCATAATCACGATGAGTCAGTGGAATGCCTGCATAAGCAGAACAACCTGATGCTGCGGTAATCCCTGGAACCACTTGAAAAGCAATACCTGCCTCAAAGAGTTCCTGAATTTCTTCACCGCCACGTCCAAAGATAAATGGATCACCGCCTTTTAGACGACAAACACGTTTGCCTTGCGACGCATATTTAACCAATAACGCATTAATGCCCTCTTGTGGTACAGCGTGATTGGAACGTGCTTTACCGACGTAAATTTTTTCAGCATCACGGCGACAAAGCTCCATAATCGCAGGTGATACCAAACGATCATAAATAATCACATCAGCTTGTTGCATCAGGCGCAGTGCTTTTAAGGTCAATAATTCAGGATCACCCGGACCCGCCCCGATCAAATACACCTCACCTTTTGGTTTTTGCCACTCCGTTAAAGCCTGTTCGATTAAACGATCCGCTTCATCAATATGGTCATTAAACACTTGTTCTTTCAATGGACTTGCGTACAAGTCTTCCCAAAAAATACGACGCTCATCAGGATTACTAATTTTTTCTTTGACAACTTTGCGCCATTTTCCTGAAAAATCCGCAAGCTTGCCCATCCCATGCGGAATAGAAGCTTCAAGTTGAGTGCGAATTTGACGCGCCAATACAGGCGAAGCGCCATTGGTCGCAACAGAAACCACCAACGGTGAACGGTCGATAATTGCGGGTACCATAAATCGACAATGTGGTGGATCATCGACACTATTGACCAAGACATTTAAATCTTCACAGACTTCAAAAACTGACTGATTGACGGCTTTATCATTGGTTGCAGCAATTACCAAACGATAACTACTTAGGCTAAGTTCAGAACTGAACTTTTCAGGATGATATTGCCCCTGTGTAGAATGGACAATATCTAAAAGACTTTCTTCAATTTCAGGTGCAATCACATGAATAATTGCACCTGCTTTTGCAAGTAATACTGCCTTGCGATAGGCAATGTGCCCACCACCAACAATCAGACAAGGTTGCCCCTGTAGCTTTAATGAAATTGGGAAAATTTCCACTGTGTTCCTCAAAAGTTCAAATCTGATTGTACTCAGCAATATTCATGCACAACACGCTACCTATCATCGACTTTTTGACTTTTAAATGCTTAGTCAATAAATGTCGCACCCGCCATATACGGACGTAATACTTCAGGAATTTCAATCGAACCATCAGCACGTTGGTAATTTTCCATCACCGCCAATAAAGTACGACCTACAGCCAAGCCAGAACCATTCAACGTATGCACAAATTCAGTTTTCTTTTGGTCTGCGCGGTAACGTGCTTTCATACGACGTGCTTGGAAATCCCACATATTTGAACATGAAGAAATTTCACGATAAGTGTCTTGGCTTGGTACCCAAACTTCTAAATCATAGGTTTTGCAAGCGCCAAAGCCCATGTCACCGCCACATAACACGATTTTACGGTATGGCAAACCAAGTGCTTGCAAGATGCCTTCAGCATGACCTGTTAAGTCTTCCAAAGCTTGCATAGAATCTTCAGGTTTCACGATTTGCACCATTTCAACTTTGTCGAATTGATGTTGACGAATCAAACCACGCGTATCACGACCATAAGAGCCCGCTTCACTACGGAAACATGGTGTATGTGCCGCATATTTTAATGGTAAACGCTCAGGATCAACGATTTCATCACGCACGAAATTGGTGACAGGCACTTCTGCTGTTGGGATCAGGTAATATTCTTTTTCACCTTGTAATTTGAATAAATCTTCTTCAAATTTAGGTAATTGACCTGTACCACGTAAAGAATCTGCATTGACCAAATATGGTACATAGGCTTCGGTATAGCCATTTTTAAGCGTATGGGTATCTAACATGAATTGCGTCAATGCACGTTGCAAACGCGCCAATGGACCTTTCAATACGCTGAAACGTGTACCTGTCAATTTGGTTGCAGTTTCAAATTCCAAACCACCCATCATTTCACCAAGATCAGTATGGTCTTTGATCTCGAAGTCAAATTGGCGAGGTGTACCCCATTTCAAAATTTCAACATTATCACTTTCGTCTTTACCTTCAGGCACAGACTCATGTGGCATGTTTGGAATAGACATGAGTTTTGCATCAAGTTCAGCTTGAAGTTCATTCAATTCAACTTCAGCAGCTTTGATCTCATCGCCAATTGCAGACATTCGCGCCATGATTTCAGATGCATCACCGCCTGCTTTCTTGATTTGACCAACTTGCTTCGCACCCGAATTACGTTCCGCTTGTAAGTTTTCAGTTTTCGACTGAATGTCTTTACGGCGAGCTTCTAATGATGCCCATTCTTCAACGTTGAGTTGTACACCACGTTTGGCTAAGGCTAAGTTTACAGCCTCGATATTATTTCTGATTAATTTCGGGTCGATCATAGTCAATCTAAATAAGAGAAAAAAACTTACTATAGTGTAAGCTCTTCACTGCAAAAAATACAGTGACAGAGCATGTGACATTTATGAATTGTATGATTTGAATGCAATTTACGGGGCAATAGGTTTTTCTACAACGGGCTCAACTTGCGGTAAGCTTGGTAAATACTCAGCTTTAATCAAATCTTTCGCCACTTGGTATGGTAGTTTTAATTCTGGCATACCATCCGCATAGGAAGTGAGCTCATACAATGGGTAAACAAAGACTATGCCATTTACACCATAATAATAGTTATCGCTCAGTTGTAATTTATCACGAGTAATATCCTTTTGAATCAACCAATTGGCATTAGCATCATATAACTGTTCAGCCACCTTGGCTTCAACATTAGGTTTTAAAATATCGGTGAGTGCTAAACGTTTTTGCGTAGTCAAATCAAAGGTCACATATTCATTGTGATACATACCATGTGCTGCACCTGCTGGGTAGGTATAAGTTTGGATCACAAATGTCGCTAAATTATTTTGTTGCGAAATAAAACGCACATAAATCGAATTTTGGTTTAAACCTTTTGGTGAAGGCTGTGTTTCACTCTGAGCTGGCGCATTGGCTTGGTCTTTTTCAAACGCACTCGGCACATCTTTTTTAATACGATTTAAGAAATACTCATCAATCCACGGCACATTACTTTTGATAGTTTGCAAATCATACTGCGTACAGCCATCCTCATCGCAGAACTGTTTTTTAAGTACGTCTACGCGTTCAACTTTGGCTTGAATCAGCGGTGTTTGCTCTGACTTAGCAGTTGGCGCACTTGTTTGTTCCTGTGGTGCAGGTTTTTCTTGGCAGCCTACTGCGAATAAAACCGCTGTACATACAGGAATCGCATACAACCATTGCTTTTTTGCACGAAGTAACATGTCTGGTTTCGACCTTTATACTTTATAAATCTACTAATTAGATACTATACAAATCTCTGTTATTGAATGAAATTAAAAAGTGTAGTTTTATCGTATTTCATAGCTTAAAACAGCAACAGTTTAAATATATAACCAATCAAATTTTAAAATGTACCAATAACAATCCAACATATATCAATGCCATATCTACACAAATATTAACTTATCATTTTGATTTATTGAATAATATCTAAACTCACCCAATTACAATGAAAACCCAAAGGTACTCGAACACCCAAATCAATTTCAGCTTGCTCTTGAATTTCTAAACCATTTACTTTGAGAATAACCACTTTTGAACTTTCACCATCCAAGTGATGCAAATACATCATCAAATAACCTTGACCTTCAGTGTAGTGTTCATGCTCTGCAATAAAACTTACTTCACCAATCGCCCATTTTTCACCAAAATCATACGTCACAGATTGATTTAAAACCAAGTCATGAATAATCAGAAAGTTAAATAAGCCTGATTCGGGAAAACTTAATGTATAAAGATAACGATACGCAAGACCATTAAAGCGCATATCAATTTTTGGAAATTCTTGAATCCGATTATCCAGCACACTTCTTTTTAAATGTTTTAGATCTGAATCAACAACCCATCTTTCTAACTTCGCCTGTTGTTGCTCATAAGCAGCATGTTGTGAATGCTCAAAATCAGTATCATGCACCAATACATCTAAAACAATTTGTCCTGTTTGATCACGATATGCATTGGCAGCATGAAAGACAAAACTAGGATCTACCTCAATCCATTGAATATCTTGAGCATTGCCATATTTTTTCAAAATGCCTATTTGCGCAGTATGCTGATTATTCCAATGATATGGCACACTTTTACCCTGTAATAATCGCTTAAATGAATAGGTCAGTGGGAAATCAAAAATAATCACATCTAATTCTGTGATTAAACAATCATGAATCATTGGACCATGCTGTAATAGGATTTGTGTCAGGTGAATCAAATCACCATATTCATCAATCACTTGATAATAGGCATTTTGAGCATCCAAAGCATCATAACTAATCGCATGCAAATGCCCTGTTTTATTGTCTTTTCTTGGATGTGCCGTAAATGGTAAATCTGCATCACTATTAAACAACTGATAACGTTGCGCATTCAACTCATCATCCAAACAAATTGGAAATGCACCTGCTTCAATCACAGCCCACAACTCACCTGCGTGACCGAAAATATTGGTATTGACCACATCATGTGCACCACGGCGATAACCAGCAATTTGGGGTAAATTCTTAATTTTTTGAATGCGATCCGTTGCAATCATCGTACTTTTAAACCAAATGGCTTGACCGTCTTGCAACTTCAAACCATGAATCATGCCATCACCTAAGTACCAATCGAATAAAGTGGGATTTTGAACATGAATAGGATTTGAACCAATACGAAGCAATAATCCATTTAAATGTTGTGGAATTTCACCAACAATTTTGAATTCACGAAGCTCTGATTCTGCGACGGGCTGATAGACTATGTTTTGGTAAATATGATGTTCTGTAGATGTAGAACGTCTTCTTAAAAATGTTCCAATTATTGTAATTATTTTTTGGAAAACCCTATTCTTCAATGATTTAAAAGTCGTCATCTTTGCATAGGGAAATTCTTTTTTACCTTGATGACGAGACATTCAAGCACCTTTTTTTTATTTCAGAGAATATCTTTTAGCTTTTGAACTTATTCTTGTTCTTTTATATCTGAAAAATAGAGATAAAACAAAACATGTTCAAGACCTCTATAAAAATCAATCTCGCCTTGCTCAACTTCATTAGACATAAAAAAAGCAATCCGAAGATTGCTTTTGATCATGCCAAATCAATTTTTAAATAATCAAATCATTCACTTTATGAGCGAATGAACAATCATCAATTATTGATCAATAATATCAGTACCTTTTGGTGGTACAAAGTTAAATGTCGATGCTGGAATTGATGCATTTACATTGACATTGTTAAAACGTACAGTCGTTGTTTGACCCAATGAGTCTTGTAAAATCATCAATGTCGGCGCATTTTTTGCCCCAAAACTAATCGTCAAACTTTGGAAAGCACCATCTTTTTGTTTAGGATAAAGCGTGTAATAAGTTTTGCCTGCATTTGGCTGAGTAATACGATATGCCTTTTGAATTTGTTGCGCATTTCCACTCAATAATAATGCTGGAGTATTCGCAACCTGCTCATCTAAGCTTTGACGAACTGCTTGCTGCAAGTCTGGATCATAAATCCATACTGTACGTCCTGAAGTCACGATCGTTTGTTTTGATGGTGTTGTAGTTTGCCAAAAGAATTTACCCGGACGTTCAACTTTCATCACACCTTTAAAAGTCTGATTCATATGTTGCGCGGTTAAACCTTTCTTCTGAGCGACTTTACCTGTTTGCGCTACTTTGGTCGTTTGTTCAAAGTTTGCAGTAAAGCTCTTCACGCCACTCAATTGTTTCACCAAGTTCGCAGTCGCTTGTTGCTCCGATGCAGCAGTTGCTGCAAAAACTGTTGTGCTCATCATGACTGGTGCAAGCAAAGCCGCACTCATTGCTACTGCACCCATCGTTTTACGAAGCATTTTCATAGGTTCACCTTTTCTATACCTGTACCAAATAAGTCGATACAGTTGTTATTTATTCGATGACCTATCTTAAACCAAATTGGGCAGGTAATAATTGAGAAAATAAGAAGTTTTGTATTGTTATTGGATAGAAATGTAGAAATTCATTCATGATGATGGAGATCTAGTTCTCACTGATTCAGCGTAAATAGTTTTCCAGATCATAAAAAAACCCGCAATAAAGCGGGTCTTTTTTGTACTCTTAAAGCTTACACTTCAACAGATACATAGCGACGGCCAAATTGACCTTTCACTTCAAATTTGATTACGCCGTCAGCAGTAGCGAACAAAGTATGGTCACGGCCCATACCTACGTTTGCACCAGCGTGGAATTCTGTACCACGTTGACGAACGATAATGTTACCAGCAGTCACAGCTTGACCACCGTACATTTTAACACCTAACATTTTAGGATTCGAGTCACGACCGTTTTTAGTCGAACCACCGGCTTTTTTAGTTGCCATGTCTATTTACTCCTAGTGGATTAGCCTGCGATCGCAGTAATTTTCAACTCAGTGAACCATTGACGGTGACCTTGTTGTTTACGGTAATGTTTACGACGACGCATTTTAACAATACGGATTTTGTCGTGACGACCATGACCAACCACTTCTGCAGTTACTTTTGCGCCAGCAACAACTGGAGCACCGATTTGAATGCTTTCGCCATTCACAACCATTAATACATCATCAAATGTAATAGTTGCGCCAGTTTCAGCTTTCAACAATTCTACTTTAAGGGTTTCACCCTCAACAACACGGTGCTGTTTACCACCGCTTTGGATTACTGCGTACATAACGTACTCCAACTTGCCCGTGTCGTCGTGCCGATAAAGGAATATACCGATCTTAAAACGAACGCCACTGGGGGTTATACAAGGGCAAAGATTTTAAGTGATAATGAATTAAACAACAAGTCATTTCCATCAAATATTACGTTTGTATGCAAATTAATCTAAATATCAGATGCATTTTAGGGTTTAAGCATTGAATACATAAAAAATATTCTCAAAACTCTCTTAAATTGAAATAGATTTTTAAATCAAATCCGCTACTATGTAGCGCATAAGAAAGATGAATTGAATGTTTGTTGTTTTATCTTTTTTGGACAAATAAAACGCAAATCATTAAGATTCAGGCACGATGTCTGCTTTCTATGGCAACATTCATCCATGTTAATTGTTACACTAGTCAGATAAACGCATTTGCATGAGGCTCCCACCCTATGACCATCGACTTTAAGCAAGATATTCTCGCGCCTGTAGCTACAGACTTTGCAGCGATGGACAAGTTTATTAATGAAGGGATCACTTCAAAAGTCGCTTTAGTCATGGCAGTCAGTAAGCATGTGGTAGAAGCTGGCGGTAAACGCATGCGTCCGATCATGTGTTTACTTGCAGCAAAGGCTTGTGGTGCAACTGATGCACAAATGGAACCCTACCGTAAGTTGGCTGCGATTATCGAAATGCTACACACCGCAACTTTGGTGCATGATGATGTTGTCGATGAATCTGGTTTACGTCGTGGTCGTCCTACAGCAAATGCAACATGGAACAATCAAACAGCAGTTTTGGTCGGTGACTTTTTAATTTCACGTGCTTTCGATCTTTTAGTTGACCTCGACAATATGGTTTTACTCAAAGACTTCTCGACAGGAACCTGTGAAATTGCCGAAGGTGAAGTTTTACAACTTCAAGCACAGCATCAGCCTGAAACCACTGAACAAACCTACCTCGATATTATTCATGGTAAAACTTCTCGTTTATTTGAGCTTGCAACAGAAGGCGCGGCAATCATTGCTGGAAAACCAGAGTACCGCGAACCGATGCGCTTGTTTGCAGGACACTTTGGGAATGCCTTCCAAATTATTGACGATATTTTAGATTACACTTCCGATGCTGAAACATTAGGTAAAAATATCGGTGATGATTTGATGGAAGGAAAACCAACTTTGCCGTTAATCTCTGCTTTAGCCAATACGCAAGGTGAAGAACACGAAATCATTCGTAAAAGCATTGCGACTGGCGGTACAGCAGATTTGGAACGTGTTATTCAGATTGTACAAAGCTCTGGTGCTTTGGAATATTGTAGCCAACGTGCAACCGAAGAAACAGAAGCTGCGTTACAAGCTTTAAACCATTTACCTGACTCTGCATACCGTCAAGCATTGTATAATTTAGCGAAACTTGCGTTACATCGCCTTCAATAAATATACATATCTCCCATTTTATAAGTGCTTATGCAGATACAATTTAATGATCTTTTTCTCCTCATGCAGGAACAGCTTGATAATTTAAACGCTGTTCCTGAAGCCAGTATTCTGATTGAACTGGTCAACCGAATCAGACCTAGTGATACTCATGATATTGAAGAAATAAAAAATAAATTTAATGCTTTAATCCGAGCCTTATTGATTACACCTAATGCAACATCTGCATTTCAAGGTTACTTACTACGACTCATTAATCATTATAAGCAAGCAAGCTTATATGCGGACAGTGGCATTTTATCTTTAGATGGTTTTTGGAATCAGCTCGGACAAAGGCTTGGCGCTCATTTTCTACCACTACTCGTCGACGAATCTGAACTTAAAGATTTAGTCAGTAAAGTTTTTTATCAGCGTAGTGATAAATACTGGCTCGATAATATTGAAGATTCGCAATGGATTGAATTTTTCAAGTTACTGAATCAAGGCTTGAACTATGAAAATGAAAAGCTCGGTATCAAAAGAGAAATTGTCAAAGCGATTACTGTTTTATCCTATCGTATCAGTGGTATTGGCTTATATCCTGAATTTATTAATGCCTATCCTGAACTTCAAGAATACGAATCACCTTTTCTTGTACAAAACCGTGAAATTGTCGAATTTATAGAAACCTATAAGAAAAAACATCGACATGATCCTGATTTCAATCTTGTCCCTGATGCTGATCAAGCCTTGGTCATGATTGAACAATGTCGCGCTGTTGTTTTAAAAATTCGCCGTGCAACAAAACGTATTGGCGTGAGTCTAAGTCTCACCTATCTATTGTCACTGCTTGAACAATGTCTAGACCGCATTGAGTTATTGCTAAATCTCCTAGTTGAAGAAAACCTAATTCGTTTTCAACTTTGTGGTGAACTACTCACTGAATTGGTTTATGCCCACTATAGTGAAACCAGTGTTCGCGACTTACTGAAAACCAATAGTGAACTGATCGCCTTACAAGTCACAGAGAATGCGAGTAAAACGGGTGAGCACTATGTGAGTACAGATAAAAAAGGCTTTTTAGGTATGTTTCAGGCAGCAGCGGGTGCTGGTGTCATCATTGCCACAATGGCTACCATTAAAATTCTTTTTTCTCGTTTAGCACTCGCCCCATTTTTACATGCATTTTTTTATAGTATGAATTACTCATTGGGATTCATGCTAATTCATGTTTTGCACTTCACTGTTGCAACAAAACAGCCTGCAATGACTGCTGCTGCACTTGCTTCCACTGTACAGCATCAAAAAGGGTCTAAAACTGCGCAAATTGCAGAACTTGCGGGTTTGATTATCAATATTATCCGTACTCAGTTCATTGCAATTTTGGGAAATATTTCGATTGCAATTCCAACAGCAGGATTAATTACGTTTTTATGGCAACTGACCACCCATGAACCATTATTGACTCATGCCAAAGCCAATGCCTTATTGCATAGTTTAAATCCATTCACATCACTGGCGATTCCACATGCTGCCATTGCAGGTATTTGTTTATTTTTATCGGGATTAATTGCGGGATATTTCGACAATATGGCAGTGTACCGCAAAGTTGGTGCACGTTTAAAAGCCCATGTAAAATTGAAAAAAATCATGGGCCCTGAAAAACTTGAAAAATTTGCGAATTATATCGAAAGAAATTTAGGTGCTTTAGCGGGTAATTTTCTCTTCGGTATCATGCTCGGAAGTATGGGAACTATCGGATTTATATTAGGATTACCTTTAGACATTCGCCATATTGCCTTCGCCTCAGCAAACTTTATTCAAGGCCTGATGTGCGTCAATGGCTCACCAGATATTGGCTTAATCATTGTGTCATTTATCGGTGTTCTTGCTATAGGTATTACCAATTTATTTGTCAGCTTTACCCTCACCATCATTGTGGCACTTCGCGCACGCCAAGTTCGTTTCTCTCAGTGGAAACCTCTTGCAAAACTGATATTTACACATTTCTCAACTCGCCCAATGGATTTTTTCTGGCCACCGAAACAGCCTTTGCAGCTTGAAGATGAGAACCATTTTCACAAAAAGCTAAAACATTGAGACTAATTGTTATTTTTTGTTCGAATTCTTATTTTTTTTGCAAAAAGAAATTAGTATAAATTACCTAAATCTACTCACTTGAAAAAAAGTGTACTGACTAGTACACTTTAGTGCATTAATTAAACTTAACGTGCGCGATTAATATACTCATAGGTTGTGATATGCCTTATGTATTGCTCTTTATTGGCTGTGTAGGTTTTCTTATTGGGGGTATTGGTTTAAATATTGACCAAATACAACATTTTGATTTCAATAGTGTTGTATGGATGAGTACACACCGTTTAGAGGCTTTAAATGGTATCACACTCGCCCTCTCCTATTTAGGCGGCTTACCGTCTATGATCGTGATAACTGGGCTATGTAGCATATATTTCATACGCCAAAAACTGTACGCAAATATACTGATGATGAGTTTGGGCTTACTCGGTGCTTCAATAATAGGTTGGATTTTAAAATACCTAGTCGACCGACCAAGACCAGATGAAGTCTTCCAAATAGTGAAAACTTATGGAGCTTCATTTCCCAGTGCTCACAGTATCTATGCAGCCGTTTTGTGTTGTTCGATTATGTTTATTTTTCAAAAACATCAGCAAGTTAAACTTATATACTTAATGGGGTTTTTGTGGTTTTTTAGTATGGGAATCTCTCGTGTATATCTGGGAGCACATTTCCCTACAGATGTATTCGCAGGTTGGGGCATAGGTTTTATTTGGGCTGCAATGATATGGCTCATCCTATCTTCAGCAACGTTAAGTCGGAACAAAATATTTTTAGATAAAAATCTAAACGAGGTGGAATAATGATGTCGGCAAAGCTTTGGGCACCTGCCCTTACTGCTTGTGCTCTAGCAACGAGTATTGCACTTGTAGGTTGTAGCAAAGATCCAAAAGCAGCACAAGAAGGCGGTGCTGCTGCCCAAAAAATGCCGCCGACTGAAGTTGGTGTCATTGTTGCTCAACCACAAAGCGTGGAACAAACTGTAGAACTTTCAGGTCGTACGTCTGCGTACCAAATCTCTGAAGTTCGTCCACAAACCAGCGGTGTGATTTTAAAACGCTTGTTTAGTGAAGGCAGTTTTGTACGTGAAGGTCAACCGCTTTATGAAATTGACTCAAGTACCAACCGTGCAAACTTAGACAGCGCAAAAGCAGCTTTAGTACGTCAGCAAGCAAACTTAAATGCTTTGCAAGTTAAGGCAAATCGTTATCGTCAGCTTGTCGGCATCAATGCTGTTTCTAAGCAAGAATATGATGATTTAGTCGCACAAATTAAATTGGCAGAAGCAGATATCGCTGCGTCAAATGCTGCAGTTAAAAATGCACAAATTGACCTCGGTTACTCAACGGTTCGCTCACCGATTTCTGGTCAATCTGGTCGTTCTAGTGTGACTGCTGGTGCATTAGTGACTGCAAGTCAAAGCAATGCATTGGTTACCATTCAACAGCTAGATCCAATCTATGTTGATATTAACCAATCAAGTGCTGAGTTATTACGTTTACGTCAACAGCTTGCAAAAGGCAGTATTGACCGTAGTAATAACACTAAAGTTCGCTTAAAACTTGAAGATGGTAGCACTTACCCTGTAGAAGGCAACCTCGCATTCTCTGATGCCAGTGTAAATCCTGATACAGGTTCTGTGACGTTACGTGCTGTATTTTCTAACCCGAACCATTTATTGCTTCCTGGTATGTTTGCCAACGCGCAAATCGTACAAGGTGTGATTCCAAATGCTTATTTGATTCCACAAGCTGCGATTACACGTACGCCTACAGGTCAAGCAATGGCAATGCTCGTCAATGCTAAAGGTGCTGTTGAAGCTCGTCCTGTGACAACTGTAGGTGTTCAAGGTCAAAACTGGATTGTAACTGAAGGTCTAGCAACTGGTGATAAAGTCATCGTTGACGGTATTGCCAAAGTTAAACCTGAACAACAAGTTGTTGCTAAACCTTATCAGCCACAAGCTGCTGCGCCTCAAGGGGCAACACCAGCTGCGGCTCAACAAAAAACAGGTGGAGCAGCCCAACCTGCTCAGCAAGATAAAGCAACTGAACAAAAAGCTACTTCAAATGCATAAGGGGTAGACTCAATGGCTCAATTTTTTATTCATCGCCCGATCTTTGCATGGGTGATTGCACTGGTCATTATGTTAGCGGGGATTCTCACGCTGACGAAAATGCCTATTGCACAATATCCGACGATTGCACCACCGACAGTTACAATTTCTGCAACTTATCCTGGTGCATCAGCTTCGACTGTTGAAAACACAGTAACGCAAATCATTGAACAGCAAATGAATGGTTTGGATGGCTTACGTTATATTTCGTCAAACAGTGCGGGGAACGGTCAAGCTTCAATCCAATTAAACTTTGAACAAGGTGTTGATCCAGATATCGCACAGGTTCAAGTACAAAACAAATTGCAATCAGCAACTGCACTTTTACCAGAAGACGTACAACGTCAAGGTGTAAAAGTAACTAAGTCTGGTGCAAGCTTTTTACAAGTCTTAGCGTTCTATTCTGAATCAGATAGTTTGTCTGCAGATGACATTAAAGATTATGTGAACTCAAATATTTCCGAACCTTTAAGTCGTGTTGCTGGTGTAGGTGAAGTCCAAGTATTCGGTGGTTCTTATGCCATGCGTATTTGGTTAGATCCTGCCAAATTAACTAGCTTAGGTATCACTCCAAGTGATGTTGCAGCTGCAATTCGTGCACAGAACTCTCAAGTTGCTGTGGGTCAGTTAGGTGGTGCGCCATCTATCGAAGGACAAGTACTGAATGCAACTGTGAATGCACAGAGTATGTTGACCACACCTGAACAGTTCAAAAACATCTTCCTACGCAACACCAGTGATGGTGCACAAGTCCGGTTAGGTGATGTTGCACGTGTTGAATTAGGTGCGGATACCTATCAGTTTGATTCTAAATTCAATGGCAAACCTGCGGGTGGTGTTGCAATTAAACTTGCGACAGGTGCCAATGCCTTAGATACATCAGAAGCTGTTGAAGCACGCATGGTTGAATTGCGTAAAAACTACCCAACAGGGATGAAAGATAAACTCGCATTTGATACGACACCATTTATCAAAATTTCGATTGAAAGTGTGGTACACACACTGATTGAAGCGATTATTCTTGTATTCTTTGTCATGTTCTTGTTCTTACAGAACTGGCGTGCAACCATTATTCCAACGATGGCTGTACCTGTTGTTGTATTGGGTACTTTTGCGATCATTAATATTTTTGGTTTCTCGATCAATACCCTCACCATGTTTGCAATGGTGTTGGCGATCGGTCTCTTGGTGGACGATGCCATCGTTGTGGTGGAGAACGTTGAACGGGTGATGCAAGAGGATCATTTAGATCCAGTTGCAGCAACAGAACTTTCGATGAAGCAGATTACAGGTGCCTTGATTGGTATGACATCTGTTTTGACTGCGGTATTCGTTCCAATGTCATTCTTTGGAGGAACGACTGGGGTTATTTACCGTCAGTTCTCGATCACTCTGGTGACAGCAATGGTCTTATCTTTGGTTGTAGCGGTGACCTTTACCCCTGCGCTATGTGCAACCATTTTAAAACAGCACGATCCAAATAAAGAACCAAGCAATAATATCTTTGCACGTTTCTTCCGTTGGTTTAATGCTGCCTTTGATCGTACTGCTGAGAAGTATCAAACGGGTGTTAATTTCATGACACATCATAAACTGTTCTCTGGAATTGTTTATGCTGCTGTAATTGGCGTATTGGTTGTATTGTTTAAAATGTTACCTTCGTCTTTCTTACCAGAAGAAGACCAAGGTGTGGTGATGACACTAGTTCAATTACCACCAAATGCAACCTTAGACCGTACAGACAAAGTCATTAACACGATGACGCACTATTTCATGGAAAATGAAAAAGCCTCAGTGGAATCTGTGTTTAGTGTTTCTGGTTTCTCATTTACAGGTATTGGTCAAAATGCTGGTCTTGCGTTTGTAAAATTAAAAGACTGGGAAAAACGTACTACCCCTGAGCAACAAATCGGTAGCCTGATCCAACGTGGTATGGCGCTGAATATGATTGCAAAAGATGCATCGTATGTTATGCCGCTGCAATTACCTGCAATGCCTGAGTTAGGCGTAACTGCTGGCTTTAACTTCCAGTTAAAAGCATCTGCAGGTCAAAGCCATGAACAACTTCTCGCTGCACGTAATACCATTTTAGGTCTAGCTGCTCAAGACAAACGTCTTGCAGGTGTACGTCCAAATGGTCAAGAAGATACACCTCAATACCAAATTAACATTGATCAAGCGCAAGCTGGGGCAATGGGTGTCAGTATTGCGGACATTAACTCAACCATGAGCATGGCGTGGGGTGGTTCATATATCAACGACTTCATCGATCGTGGTCGTGTGAAAAAAGTCTATGTTCAAGGTGAAGCTCATGCACGTATGATGCCTGAAGACTTGAACAAGTGGTATGTACGTAATAACAAAGGTGAAATGATTCCATTCTCTAGTTTTGCAACTGGAACATGGACTTATGGTTCACCACGTTTAGAGCGTTATAATGGTATTGCCTCAATGAACATCCAAGGCTCACCTGCACCAGGTACCAGCTCTGGTGATGCGATGCTTGCGATGGAAGAAATCGTTGCAAAACTACCATCAATGGGCTTACAAGGCTTTGACTATGAATGGACAGGTCTATCGTTAGAAGAACGTGAATCTGGCTCACAAGCACCATTCTTATATGCCCTTTCATTATTGATCGTATTCCTCTGTCTTGCTGCACTGTATGAAAGCTGGTCAGTACCCTTCTCGATCCTATTGGTTGTACCTCTAGGTGTAGTTGGTGCGATCATATTAACTATGTTCGGGCACACAGGTTTATTTGGTGGAATTACCTTGTTTGGTCGGACTTATTTTGCACCTGATGCAAATCTATCCAACAACATCTATTTCCAAGTTGCACTTATTGCTGTGATCGGTTTGTCAGCAAAAAATGCGATTTTGATTGTAGAATTTGCCAAAGAACTGCAAGAGAAAGGCGAAAGTCTATTTGATGCTACTTTACATGCAGCAAAAATGCGTTTACGTCCAATCATTATGACCACATTGGCATTTGGTTTTGGTGTATTACCATTAGCATTATCAAATGGTGCAGGTGCAGGTAGTCAACACTCAGTTGGTTATGGTGTATTGGGTGGTGTAATCACCTCAACACTATTGGGTATTTTCTTTATTCCTGTATTCTTCGTGTGGGTACGTAGTATCTTTAAATATAAACCTAAAAATCAAAATCTTCAGGAGCATAAATCGTGATGCAAAACTTATGGTCTATCTCAGGTCGTAGCATTGCGGTATCTGCACTTGCGCTTGCTTTGACTGCATGTCAAAGCATGCGTGGCCCAGAACCCGTAGCTCAAGCGAGCATACCAACAGGTTATATTGACAATAACACTGGTACATCTATCGCAGAACAAGGTTATAAGGAATTCTTTGCAGATCAACGCCTACTTCAGGTGATTGATCTTGCATTAGCCAATAACCGTGACTTACGTACCGCGACATTGAACATTCAACGTGCTCAACAAGCGTATCAAATCACTTCAAACAATCAGTTACCAACGATTGGTGCAAGTGGTAGCGTACTTCGTCAAGATCAAGGTGCTGGTGCTCAAACGACCTACAATGTTGGTTTAGGGGTGACTGCATACGAACTTGATTTTTGGGGTCGTGTAAAAAGTCTCAAAGACAATGCTTTAGATACTTATCTTGCAACGGGTAGTGCGCGTGATTCAACACAAATCAGTTTGATTGGTCAGGTTGCGCAAGCATGGTTAAGCTATTCTTTTTCTACAGCTCAACTTAAACTTGCAGACCAAACCTTAAAAGCACAGCTTGATTCATACAATCTGAACAAAAAACGTTTTGATGTTGGGATCGACAGTGAAGTTCCACTTCGTCAAGCGCAGATTTCTGTTGAAACAGCGCGTAATGATGTTGCAAGCTATAAGACACAAGTTGCTCAGGCTCAAAACTTATTGAACCTTCTTGTAGGTCAACAAGTTCCTGACAACTTATTGCCTAAACAGCGTGTGACTAAAATTACCTCAAACTCAGCATTTGCTTCTGGTTTACCAAGTGACTTGTTGAATAACCGTCCTGATGTAAAAGCTGCTGAATATAAACTTTCAGCTGCGGGTGCAAATATTGGAGCGGCAAAAGCACGCATGTTCCCGACAATCAGTTTGACTGGTTCTGCAGGCTATGCATCTACTGATTTAAGTGATTTATTTAAATCAGGCGCATTTGTATGGTCATTGGGTCCTAGCCTCGATATTCCTTTATGGGACTGGGGTACACGTAAAGCTAATGTGAAGATTTCAGAAACAGATCAACAAATTGCGTTGTCTGATTATGAAAAATCAATTCAGTCTGCTTTCCGTGAAGTGAATGATGCATTAGCGGTTCGCCAAAATATCGGTGACCGACTCACTGCACAAAAACGCTTGGTCGATGCAACCAATACAACCTATAAACTTTCAAATGCTCGCTTCCGTGCGGGTATTGATAACTATTTGACTGTTTTAGATGCACAACGTTCATCTTATGCAGCTGAACAAGGTCTATTACTTTTAGAGCAAGCGAACTTAAATAACCAAGTTGAAGTGTATAAATCACTCGGTGGTGGGATCAAAGCCAACACTGCTGATCAAATCGCTCAACCTGCTTCTTCTTCTGAATTGAAATACCATTCAAAAGATAAAAAGTAAGTTTGCATCGTTTTAAATGAAAGCTCACTTCGGTGGGCTTTTTTTATTGCTTTTTGATCAATTATTTCCTATGTTCAATACATCTCATTCATCGAAGTAAATCAACCACACCATGAAATTAAGCAACCTTGAAAGTGTGCCAGGGCACCAAATTATTCAGCAGTTAGATGTGGTTTATGGCAGTACTGTGCGCAGTAAACATGTTGGACGTGATTTGATGGCTGGATTAAAAAATATTGTCGGTGGTGAACTCAAAGGTTATACCGAATTATTAGAAGAATCACGCCAAGAAGCGATGAATAGAATGATTGAAAAAGCACGCGCTTTAGGGGCTAATGCAATTGTCGGAATTCGTTTTTCCACTTCAAATATTGCGCAAGGTGCTTCAGAACTATTTGTTTATGGAACAGCCGTCATTGTTCAAGCAAATTCAAATCCACTTCCAGACCCATTTTCACACTAGGTGACGCGTATGGATGGATTAGTTTTTAAAATCGTCATCACACTCATTTTGTTTTGTATCGGCTGGGGATTTGGGCGCTATATTGAACGTAAACATTTAATTGAACTTGAGCAAAATGAACGACGCCTTGCGCATATCCGTATTGATACCCATAAATTTCAGAGTTCTGAAAAAGAGGGACAGCTGATCAGTAGTAATGTAGTGATTTCACATGATTATTTTAAATATATCATTGCTCAAATCCAAAACTTTTTTGGCGGGCGACTCACCACCTATGAAAGCGTGGTTGAACGCGCACGGCGTGAGGCAATTGTCAGATTAAAACAACAGGCTGAAAATGTCGGTGCTAAACAGATTATGGGCTTACGTTTAAGTACCACTGAACTCGGCATGCAAGGTGGCATGGTTGAAGTTTTTGCCTATGGTACAGCGATTCAATCTTAACCAGAGTAGAAAAATGAATAAAAAGAAAATTTTAGGCTCTATTATCGGAATTATTGGTGGCTATTTGATTAGCCACTACTTGATTTCACCCTTGATTTTTAAAAATAAACAGCCCAATCAAACTGAAATAACACAAGCACTTGATACTGAATTAAATATGCTACGTCAACAAATCCCAATGCAGATCGAACAAAGTTCAACACTAACAGCAGTTGATCGACGAGATTTAAAAATCGCATATACCTACGAAATTGATCAGTCCGTACTTCCTGCTTTTTCCAATGCAACTAAAAAAGCTGAATTATGCGAACTGATGAAAGCGTCTTTTAAGTTTGGGGTTGAGTATGATTACATTTATAAGAATGAAAATGGAACGACATTGCTCACCATTCCAGTCAATCAAACCTCCTGCTCTATCTAGCGAAATCAATATTTAAAAACCTACATCAATAGACATAGTCATCTTTATACTGGGTGGGAATCTGATACTGCCTCCCATCAAATTTAAGCGTCATAATCTGCTTAGTTGGATTTTGTTTGGTTTCATGACAGTGATCATAAGTACCACGAAATTTAGACTTCTGTGCTGTAGTTTTGACCTGAATATCATAATAATTTTTGCTTGTACTATTCAGCATTTTTAAAATACTTTTTCGTTCTTCGACATCAGCATTACAACGAGTATCTGTTTCAGCTCGGTAACGCTCTACAATCAAGCTATCTAAAACTTGTTGTTTATTCTGCAAATTATAGAGATTCAACAACTGCATTGCGTAAGGATTCGGTTGGGAATGCCCTGAATAATTCAATCTTAGGCCCAAAGCACGTTGCTGATTTGCAATTTTATAATTGGCTGTATCTAGTTCGATCGAATCTAAACTAATTGCATCGGAAACTATCGCTTTTCTTGTAAGATAACGATAATTCACCTGTTGGTTGTTCCGATCAAACTTAAGCAAAGTCAAATAATATGTCCCACTTTCTGGTTCATCTTTAACAGGAATCCACTGTGCATACGCCATAATCACATTTGAAGTATTGGTTGGGTCAATTTTACAGGCGATTCTGGCTTGCTCACGATTGGCTATCTCGGTCTGTGCAATCACTTTATCAACCAATTCATTGCTATCGCAAAGATCAGCACGCGCTTCATTCATGCACAATAAATAACTCGATAAAGCCAATGGAACAATTAAGGGACGAAATTTTACTTTTAACATGACCACCTCGCCCACGAGATTACAATCAAATCTCGCTTAGACTTAAAATTAAATGAAACTGCTTAACTCGTTCAGTAAAATGGTTCACGACTAACGAGACATCTCGCATTCCCATTTCCCATCTTTTTTCTCTGTACATGTTTCCATCGCTAATGGATAAGTCGTCAATTCAGTCAAGTGAAAGCCCTTTTGATCGAATCGAATCATAGACTGATAAGTTCCATCATCCATTTTAATATCCAAACCTTGATTCTGAATACGGTACATGGTGTTGCCAACAGCCTTTCTAAAACCATCAAAATATTCAAAGTTAATCTGATTATTTTGAATACTCAAAAAACCAATACCACCATAATATTGTGACTGATGATTACGCATATCAATAATATGTACTGTCGTATCGGCATATACAAAACGTCCAACCTCTTTCAACCAACTGCTATTCAAAATCGTCAATTGATCTGAAAAAATATGTCCGTTCAATAAAATACAGCGTACAGGACACTTTTTCGTATCTGCAGATGGCGTCTTTAAATATTGTTGATGATTTAAAATTTCAAAGCGATATGGAATTTGACGTGTATCTAATTGGGCTGGTGGTAAACGACTTTGGGTTGTCTTAGCTGAACTTTTCAAATTATAAAACTCCGGCTTTAACCACTTTTGTGAATCAAAAAAATGTTCACGTGGTCGCCAGCCTTGCTTTTCTTCATCTGAGGGTTCTACCCATGCCCGCGCTTCTTCTTGACCTGTTTGTTTTGCAAAAGTGCTAAACGGAATCAACAATACACATAACATCAAAAGGAAACAGCGATTTAATTGATAAAATGAGACGTACATTTCCTACTTACCTAAGACAACCATTGTGTAAATAAATTTTTAAGATGTTCTTAAACAATTATTTAACTTTCATTTTACGAATCATTTTATACAGTGTTGATGGCGATAAACGAGAAACTAAAACGCCTAATTTTTCCTTACGACCACCGACAACGATGTATTCTTGACCTTTCATCAAAGCTGAAACTGTTTGTGTTGCAAAATCATCAGCTTCTAAGCCATTTTCAATCGCTTCGTCCTGATGTGCCTGCGGTTGACCTGCACCATTCAGTGCATTAAAAGACACATTGGTTTTGACAAAACCAGGGAAAATCACGGAAACATTGACACCATCTTGTGCTACTTCTGCACGTAGACTGTTTGCCCACATGTGAATCGCTGCTTTAGCTGCTGAATAGCTCGCACGATATTGTGTACCGAGTAGACCTGCCACACTCGATACATAAGCGATACGTCCAGACTTTTGTGCTAAGAATGTCGGTAAAACCAATTTGGTCAAAAAGACTTGAGAAAAATAGTCAATTTCCATGATGGCACGTTCAGTTTGCATGGTGGTATCTGCAATTAAAGCTCGCTGACTCAAGCCTGCATTATTGATCAACCAATCAATGCGCCCTTTTTCTTGCAATACTTGTTCATAAGCATGGCGCATTTGAGCTTCGTCAGTAATATCCATTGCCACTGAAATATGTCGATCAGGGTTTAAAATACTGACGCGCACATTTTCGAGTTCTTCTAAACGTCGCGCACTGAGAATCACTTGTGCCCCTTGCAGAGCACATTCTGCCGCTAATGCCTTGCCAATCCCAGAAGATGCACCAGTAATCCAAACGACTTTTCCCTCTAAGCTTTCCATGTCACCACTCCTAAATTTAACAAATAATATCAAATACTTAATTTAAAGTTTTTATTTCACGGAGTCTTACATCAAAAATTTTGATTCAGGGTTTAGCCTTCGGCTCGAGGTACTTTTGTTTCGGCAAAAGTACCCAAAACCACTGTCATCCGCAGAACTCGTTCACTTCCGTTAAGTTATTCGACACCTCGCAGAAACATTCTTAATTAGAAGTAGTCCTGCCTCAAACAATTGCGGATGACGTTACCGCGTATCCACACTCATTAATACACAAAGTATAATTTAAACCATTACGTTATATATCAATGAGATTAGTTCAAAGGATTGATCAAAGCAATTGCGCTTTCAAGCAATTAAGCAACAATCAAAAACTTTTTAAAATGCTGTGCATAATGCTGTGCTTTTTCAACATTGGCAGGGTCATATTCTTCACCCGCTTTTTCTAAACGCTTATACCCTGTACTGGTGATCATATTGATCACACCATTCAAGGTTTTATCGACCACAAAATTAAATTTCAATAATGTTTTAGGATCACGAATAAACTCAGAAACACCTAAATCAATCACTTTGACCAAGTCTTTTAATGCTGCTGGTAAAGCATGTACATCACCATCAATGACTTTTTGAATATTGGCATTGGCTTGCTCACCTAAATTACGGTCAAGTTGATAATACATCACCACTTCATTGGCATTGGAATCTTCAAACTTTTTCAGAATATGGTTTGCAACTGGTTTTAAACGGTCATTACTAAAAAATGAAATCGACCATGGCATGTATTTTTTCAAAGCACCTTCAATCTGGTCAAAAATTTGTTCCGCTTCTTTAAGCTTTTTCTTGCCGTTAGCATCCAAGTCACTGCGTGAGCGTTGCTCATTTAACAAAGAACCAAAGACTTGATCTAGAACTTGGCAAGACATTTCAGTAAATGCTGTACCCAATTGTTTGGCTAAATCTTTCTTTTCACCATTATTCAAACTTTGGGTAATGTTTTTTAATTCTTGGTAAGTCTGCTGTTTGATCAATAAATCGATTTTATATTGCATCCTACTTTTCCCTATTGTTGTTTTAACGAGATTGAACTGATATTAGCAAAACTCGAAAATGGATGCATTGTCTTTTAATGACTCCAAATGATTATTTATAATTAAAAAATACTTAATTTAAAACAAACACTTAAAATCATTTATTCGCATTTCAAACTGAATAATATGGTTTAAATCCAACATTTGTTTTATTTTTCTGAAATTCTCATTTCCCAAACAGAAAATAAAGCTGTGGAGCAAGATCAAATAAATTAAAACAACACCAATACTCCACTACAGGAATCAACATTCCTGACAAATATTTTGCTACAATAGATCCAATTTTTACTCACTTTTGATCTGTTTTTACTATGACTGATTCAGCGCAAAATATTGCTACGACCTACGATCCGACTGAGATCGAGAAAAAATGGTATAAGACTTGGGAAGAGAATGGCTACTTCAAACCATCTCGTGAGGGCGAATCATTCTGTATCATGATTCCGCCACCGAACGTCACTGGTAGCTTGCACATGGGTCATGGTTTTAACAATGCCATCATGGATGCCCTAACTCGCTACAACCGTATGTCAGGTAAAAATACCTTATGGCAACCGGGGACTGACCATGCGGGTATTGCAACGCAAATGGTAGTTGAGCGTCAACTTGGTGCGCAAGGTGTAAGCCGTCATGACTTGGGTCGTGAAAAATTCATCGAAAAAATCTGGGAATGGAAAGAACAATCTGGTGGCAACATTACCAACCAAATCCGCCGTTTGGGTTCTTCTGTAGATTGGTCACGTGAACGCTTCACCATGGATGAAGGTTTATCCAATGCGGTAAAAGAAGTTTTCGTAAAACTGCATGAAGATGGCTTGATCTACCGTGGTAAACGCCTTGTAAACTGGGATCCAAAACTACAAACCGCCCTTTCTGACTTAGAAGTTGAGTCTGATAAAGAAGAAGCAGGTTCACTGTGGCACTTCAAATATTTCTTTGAAGATAAATCACTTCGTACCCACGATGGTAAAGATTACATCGTAGTAGCGACCACTCGCCCTGAAACATTGCTTGGTGATACCGCTGTTGCTGTTGCACCTGATGATGAACGCTATGCACCGTTGGTGGGTAAAAACATTATCCTGCCGATTACAGGTCGTGCAGTTGCGATTGTTAAAGATGAATATGTAGACAAAGAGTTCGGTACAGGCTGTGTAAAAATCACCCCTGCACATGATTTCAATGACTATGAAGTGGGTAAACGCTGTGAATTGCCAATTATCAACATTTTCAACAAAAATGCTGAAATTCTGGCTGAGTTTGAATATATCGCAAAAGCTGGCGAACAGATTTCTAAAACCATCGCAGCACCTGCTGAATATGTTGGTTTAGAGCGTTTTGCTGCACGTAAAAAGTTAGTTGAACAAGCTGAAGCTGAAGGCTGGTTAGATCAAATCCAACCGTACACATTGAAGCCACCTCGCGGTGACCGTTCAGGTGTAATCGTTGAGGCATTATTGACAGACCAATGGTATGTGAAAATTGCGCCACTTGCTGAACCTGCGATCAAAGCGGTAAAAGATGGCGACATCAAATTTGTACCTGAGCAATACAGCAACATGTACATGGCTTGGATGAATAACATTCAGGACTGGTGTATTTCACGTCAATTGTGGTGGGGTCACCGTATCCCTGCTTGGTACGATGCTGAAGGCAATATCTATGTTGGTCGTAATGAAGAGGAAGTTCGTGCGAAAAACAATATTGCCGCTGATGTTGAACTTAAACAGGACGAAGACGTTCTGGATACATGGTTCTCATCTGCACTGTGGACATTCTCAACTTTAGGCTGGACGGGTGACGAAGCGAAAGATAAAGAAAACTATTTCTTAAATACGTTCCACCCGACTGACGTTCTTGTGACTGGTTTTGACATCATTTTCTTCTGGGTTGCCCGTATGATTATGATGACGCTTCATTTTATGAAAAATGAAGATGGTACTTCACAAGTTCCGTTCAAAACTGTCTATGTACACGGTTTAGTACGTGATGGCGAAGGTCAGAAAATGTCTAAGTCTAAGGGGAACGTACTTGACCCATTAGATTTGATTGACGGTGTTGATCTTGAAACTTTGGTACAGAAACGTACCACTGGTTTGATGAACCCGAAAACTGCACCAAAAATCGAAAAAGCGACCCGTAAAGAATTCCCTGAAGGCATTCAGGCTTATGGTACAGATGCCGTTCGTTTCACATTCTGTGCGCTTGCAAATACGGGGCGTGACATCAAATTCGACATGAAACGTGTTGAAGGTTACCGTAACTTTGCCAACAAAATCTGGAATGGTACACGTTTCGTTCTGATGAATGTTGAAGGTCAGACTGTTGGTCAGACTGCACGTCCTGATCTTTGGGAATTACCTGAACAATGGATCGTGAGCCGTTTACAGAAAGCGGAAGCTGCGGTTCAAACTGCATTTGCAACTTATCGTTTAGACTTGGCTGCTCAAGCGATTTATGAGTTCATCTGGAATGAATACTGTGACTGGTATGTAGAATTAACTAAACCAGTTCTAAATGATGAAAATGTCGCTGAAGAACGTAAAGCTGAAGTTCGTCGTGTGCTTTTATCTGTGATGGAAGCTGCGTTACGTCTTGCTCATCCCTTGATGCCTTACTTAACTGAAGAAATCTGGCAGACGCTTGCACCAATTATTGGTATTCAAGGCGAAACCATCATGCTGGCGAAGTACCCTGTTGCTGACGAAGCGAAGATCAATGATCAAGCGGAAGCAGATATGCAATGGCTTCAAGGTTTGATTGGTGCGGTACGTAACATCCGTGGTGAAATGGGCTTAGGTAATGCACGTTTGTTACCTGTGTTGCTTCAAAATACCACTGATGCTGAGAAAGCACAGATTTCACGTATTGAGCCGTTGTTTAAAGCATTGGCTAAAGTTGAAAGCATTACTTTCCTTGCAGATGCTGAACAACCGCCATTGTCTTCATCGAGTGTAGTTGGTCATGTGTCTGTATTTGTTCCAATGAAAGGTTTGATTGATCCTAAAGCTGAATTGGGTCGTCTACAAAAAGACTTCGACAAAGTTCAAAAGCAACATGACCAGATTGCAACTAAACTGGGTAATGAAGGTTTTGTAGCGAAAGCGCCTGCTACTGTAGTTGAAGGTGAGAAAGTGAAACTTGCTGAATTTGCTGATCAGTTAGCGAAGATTAAAGCGAATATGGAGCAGATTGCGGCGCTTTGATGTGTTGTAATTTAATAAATAAGATGTAAGATAAAAGGCTGATTAATCAGCCTTTTATTGATTTTAATAGCTATGAAATATATTCAACAAATCAGTGCAAAATTAGACTTCCTTAATCATGATATAAATATCGACCTAAAAGGACGTAACTTAATTCTCACTGGTAAAAATGGAGTCGGTAAAACCAGATTTTTGAGCCAATTAAATAGTGTAGTTCTAAATAAGTTAATTCATGAAATTCCACGTTTGTCTCAACAGCATTATTCATGTAAGCAACAAATTATTAATATAGTAAGTTCAGAGATTCAAAACTTATCATCCAATATTATTTACCAACAGTATTTGACAAAATTAGAAAATTTATTAGTTAAAACAGATTGTTATAACATTATTGAAAATAAAAAATTTGTAGAAATTGCAAAAGAGTTAAAAAATATAATCATCCAAAATCAAAATTTATCAAATGATGGTAACTTCAGACACCGAAATTCACAAATACATCAGATTGAACATTACTTTCATCAATTAGGCTTTATGAATTCTCATGAAAATATTGATTTGATCGTAACTGGCATTGGTAATTTGAGCGAAAATATTCAAGCATCGAAAGTAACATTTAATTTCTTCCCAGCTCATAGACAATCACAAATTACCGCATCTACAAATACAACTGACTTAAATCAATATATTAATACAGCAAAACATGATTATTCTTCGAAGTTAGGGCAGTTCCTCGAACAATATTTATTAAATATCAAAATTGAAAAATCACTCGCTTTATCCGAAGAACAAGATACAAATCATGCCAATCAAATAGATCAGTGGTTTAAAAAATTTGATGAAGATCTAAAGTTTTTATTTGAAGATCCAACAACTCAATTAAAATTCGATTATAAATTAAGAAAATTTAGTTTATTGCAATCCTATCGAGAGTTCACTTTCCAATCACTCTCATCAGGATTTACTGCTATATTTGATATTTATAGTGATCTGTTAATGAGATCAAGATTACTAAATATTTTACCAAATGAATTAAATGGGGTTGTACTCATTGATGAAATTGATGCTCACTTGCATATTTCGCTTCAAAAAAAGATTCTTCCATTTTTAAGCCAATCGTTTCCTGAAATCCAATTCATTGTAAGTACACATTCACCTTTTGTTATTACATCAACAGATAACGATACCGTGGTTTATGACATTTCTAGTGGTGAATTTTTTGAAGAAGATTTAAGCCGCTATTCTTATGGATCTATTATTAAAGGATTATTCCACGTAAATCCTATTAGTTCAGACACAAAAGAATTAATCAACACACTAAAAAATCTATTAAATGAAAACCCCAGCAATTATGAAAATATAAGATCAATTGTCAAAAATTTAATCGAGCTAGAAAAAAATGATCTATTAGATAAAAGTTTAAAAAATCTATATTTACAAGCAATTAATCTACTTGCAGATCATAATGAGTTGGAGGATTTAAATGTTTAAAGTATCCAAATCTCCTAGACCAACAGATTGGACTACTAAAGACTATAAAGATCCTGTGGTTGTTAGGCAATTAAAGAAAGATTTCCATGGTAAATGCTATATCTGTGAACAGAAGCATTTCCCGAACCTAAATGTTGAACATTTCATTCCACATTTAGATAATGAAATGCTTAAGCTTGATTGGAACAATCTCTATTACGCATGTTCAAGATGCAATTCAATCAAAAATAAATACTACGATGATATGTTAGATTGTTGTAATGATGATCATCTAGTTGAAGAATGGATAAAAGTCTATTACAGAATGCCTGATGAGGACATTGAAGTAATTAATTCCTGTCCTAATAATCATGCATATCATGCTAAAACTGAAACAGCCAAGGAACTAATATCTAAATGCTTTAATAATGCAAATAGTGGTATCCAAGAAGTAAGTAAAGAAGATTTAAGAGAAAAAATTTTCGAAGTTCATAATGACTTTCTAACTTTAAGAAGAGAATTCTTTAAAGAACTAGATAATTGGCAAGAAGACGAAAAGATAAAAAAAGCTGATGATATTAGACATCGTCTCAAATCTCATTATGCATTCTCAGCTATTCTTCGTGGCTATTTAGAAAAAGATACAAAATGGCGTACGGCTCTTGAAGAAATTGAACAGTTAAAGCTTCGACAACCTGCATAACCCTCACCCCAGCCCTCTCCCATAGGGAGAGGGAGCGTCATTTGATTTAACGCCTATATAAATTTCGCAATGGCGTCCCCTCTCCTCTCAGGAGAGGGTTAGGGAGAGGTGCTTTTTAATTCATTGCAAACACTCCACAAATCCTCCAAAACCACATCCGTCCGCCCCAACACCTCATGATTCCAATATCTCACCACTTTCAAACCCAAAGCCTCTAAAAACTGAGTTCGTTCAGCGTCATATTCAATCGCATCATCTGTTCCATGCTGACTGCCATCCAACTCAATCACTAAACCAATTTCATGACAGAAAAAATCCACAATATACGGCGCAATCACATGCTGACGGCGGAATTTAAGATTCATAAAACGCTTATTACGTAAAAGTTGCCACATCAGGTTTTCAGCATCGGTGGCAGTTTGGCGCATAGATTTGGCGAAAATTAAAAGTTGGGGGTCGAGTTTATTATGTTTTGCTTTTATTATTTCCTTTAGATTATCAAATTTTATAACCTCTCCCTAGCCCTCTCCTACAAGGAGAGGGAATATTCATTATTAAGCTGATTGACGGTATTTAATTAGATGCAACTCCCTCTCCCTTTGGGAGAGGGTTGGGGTGAGGGAAAGGTGATTTTAAGGGAGAAAAGCAAACCTTATAGCACCCCATTCCCCAACAACATCTCCAATCCTTTCACTTTCCCCATATATTTCAGCCGTTCTTTTTCCCACTTCACTTGCTGTTTCAACGCAGAAGTATCTTCATCAATCTGCCCATACAGATCAGAAATCTGTAGTTTCCCTTGTGCTTTGCGTACCTTAATTTTAGCTTTTTCAGACCAGACCAAAGCATCAATCAACTCAGCCAGTTGATCTGCCAGTTTCTGACTTTGACTGTCCAGTGCCATCTTATAAAACTTAAGCTGTTCTTCACTTAAACCCTTTTTATTTGAGCCGTTATCCTGCTCAATCTGTATTTGCAGTTTCAGTAAAGCAAACAAATCCTGCTGTTCATAGGCTGTATTTACATGCTGAAAAATTTCAGTCTTTTCCAGTTTTTTAGCTTCATCAGGTTCACGGTCAGGATGAATCGTTGAAGCTAATTTTAGATAGACTGTTTTTAAAGACTGCTCCGCCATTTTTTCAGCTTGCTGTTTTTTATCCTGCTGTCTTTTGAGTTTGGCTTGCTCACGAAGTTGCTGATATTGCTCCTGATCCCAGTCCTCTATTTCAACTGATGCTTCAGGATCATTATGAATGTCCAGATCAACAGTTTTCGTTTGATCTGCTGACGCTTTCTTTTTCCTGGATTTTTCATGCTCGAATGATTGCTGATAGTACTGATGGAACTCATCTACTTTATTTAACTGTTCGCTGGAAAGTGATTGTGAGCTTTTTAAATACTGTGCAAGCGACTGAATTTTATTATCCAGCAGAGCAGTATCAGCTTTGGAAAAGTCGCCATGACTGAGGTGCTCCCAAAGCTGTTGCAACTGACTAAATAAAATGTTGTGTAATTCCTGATAAACTGGAATTAAATGCTTACGGGTATATTGTAAAACCTCATCTTTAGCCTGTTGCCACTTTGCCAGTTCAAGCTTCTGCTGTTCTATTTTTTCAATCAGGCGATACAGTTTTTTCTGCTGTGGAGTGGACACTGTATCTGGCTGAAGAATGGTTTGTAACTCGAAAGACATAGCTCAATGTTTTTAAAAGACAACAGCCCTATTCTACTCATATTTAGATAAAAAATTCGTTTTACGATTCAATTCAAATACACTGAAATATTCATTTTCTTTGAGTCTCTAATATGGATACGATTCGATGAAGCACATGCTCTAACTCACAACGGAAATAGAGCATCATTTCTAATACGATATTAAATATTTAAATCATCTTTTGGGAAAGACCGTACTTAAATGAACATTCAGTTATTGGCGTATTACACCCAACTTATTCCAAATATCTGGGGTTAAAAAAGTAGTGACTAATTTGCCCATATCCACATAGCGAATCACACCTTGTAACTGCTTTTTCACGTCTGGATTCTTTAAAATATCCTCACCTGTACTGCGCCCCAAAGCTTGAAAACTTTCACCTACAGCTTGAATCCCATCTGCCTGAATCACAGCCTTCGTTTGAGCTGAACACTGCTCCACAATCACACGCTGAACCACTTGTGCAAACTTCTGATCTAGAGCTGTTCTCTGATCATCAGAAATATTACTCATCGTTTTTAAATCTGGATGTGCGGACAAAGCTGCAAACGTCCATTGCAATACTGTGGTTTTATCTGTTGCTGTGGTGGCTTTGACCAAACAATCACTGAGCTGATCACCTGCTTGACTGGCTTGAGCGAATTGAGCTGTTCCCAATAAACTTACAGCAACCAAAGCAGAACGGCTGAATCGTGAAAGATGACCTTGAACAGATAAAAAAACTTGGCGAGACATAACAATCGTACTCTTTCGAAATTAAATCCTTTTTAACACAAAAGAATCTCCATCACTTTTATGACTCTGTAAAGCCAGTGCAACTTTATAAAAAATATTTTCAAATTTATACTATGCTGAAATCACCAATAATGAAAAATAAAAGTAATGACAACAACTGCAATACTATTCACATGTTTAGCGATTTTTTTAGTTATCGTTTTTTATAAATTATTCTTTTCACAAACAGATGAAATACCAACACATACAGAACTAAAACCCTTACCACCACTGAAAAAAATATATCACTCACCCGAAATAAATCCTGATACCGCCTCTGTGGATGAAATGAAATCGCATCAAAAGCATATTTTCGATATGCAATGGGATGAACTTACTCCAAAATCAATCTGGGGATTTTCTATTGCAGAGCCATTGAGAATATTAATCAGTATAATCATTTACCCATTTGCGTTATTATTCCGATTAATTCGTCTGCTTTTACGCTATGCCATTAAAATACTTAAATTTATTCTAGAAGTAATTGCAGAAATTTTCGTTGAACTTATTTTCAATATCATCATTCGTGGTATTTTCTTCTTGATTAAAGGCTTTTTTCTTTTAATTTTTCGTCTATTTGATGGCATCTAACAAGATACCATCAACAGAATAAGATCAAGTTAAACTACTTCATTTGATTCAACATATGCTTTGCCACTGCATGATTCTGATTAGTCGCTAAGTTTTGTAAAATACGTTTAGCACGATCATTCGGATTGGAAAAACGACGGCTATAACTCGGAACTGAAGTCAAACACTTTGCTACCAAAATACCTGATTCCGCATAAGCATTAACACTGCTTGTACCGCGTAAACGTCCATAATTATATGCGCGCTCGGCAGTATTACAGGCATTGATTTGATTCTGACCTCGTCCTAAATCTTTTCGTGCAGAGGTATACAACTGCATCTGTTGAGTTTGTGGTGTAGATACCACCGTATTGGTCGTTTGCTGAACTTTTGTGTCTTCGACCACAGGCTGAGTCACTTTTTTATCTTCGATCGCTTTCGCTGTGGTGGTCTTAGACGTTACATTATTTAGAGTTTTACTATTCACAGTATTTTGTTTCTTTTCAGCAAGCGTAGTCGTCGTATGCGCTTTACTATAAAACGCTTTAACCTCATCCAAGTTCATGATTTTGGTCTGTAAATTGACCACGCGACTTGCATTATCCATCCTACGCTCAGACAAAGGTTCAATCGAAACATACCATTGCTGACCGTCACTTTGCTTACAATAATACGTGCCAATACCTTGTTTCACACTACTATAAGTGTTGAGTAATTTTTTTGAGCCTGTATCTTTCACCAAATGCATTGAACTTTTTTGGAACAATGAAAATCGTCCACCATGAGAAATACAGTAATTACTCAATGAACTTCGAGGGATTAAAGACTCAACCTGACGCTCAGGGTAATTCTTGCCCCAATCATAAACATATTCTTTAGCAGAACTATTGTTTTCATTAATATTTTTTTTATCAATAACATCCTGCGGAGATGTAAAACTTTTCAAACTATCTGATGTCAGTGCATTCATACTGCTACAGCCATGCAATACAAAGCCCATCCCACCTAGCAATAAGAATATTTTTAAGTTCACGACACATTTCTCAATGATATTTTTCAAATGAAAATATATGAAATCACTTAAAATAACAAACTTATTGCATTGAATTTACTCACTATTTATCTAAATAAAATGATAAGAAAATCACATAAAAACATACGAGTGACAGCCAATCAATTGAAACTGCAAATAGCTGTATTTAGTCGTGATTATTTTTTCACTTATTTGTCTAGAAAATTAACTTTGAAGGCTTGATTAAAGAATACTGAACCAAACTGTCGTACTCAATAAGAATACGACAGCTTATAAAATTGACTTAACCTAGGTTCGGAGTTGATTTCTTCCAAAAATTTGATACGCGGAAACGTCCTTCGCAATTGTTTGAGGCTAGGCTCAACTTGCAAGTTAATGTTTTTGCGATAATCTTGATATATTTCGGTAGCTGACGAGTTCTGCGAAGGACAATGGTTTTGCCCACTTTTGCCGAAACAAAAGTGTGGTCGAGCCGAAGGCTAATCCTAATATATGAACAAAACCGATAAGACTCCGTCACAATGAACCTTACCCTACTGAAATTATTAAAATAATTTATCGAACTGACGTTAACTTACCAAATCGTCACACGTTTATTGGCAGGCAAATACATTTTATCGCCCTCTTTCAGCTTAAACGCATCATAGAACGGTTGTTGATTTTTCAATGTTGCATTGGCACGTACCGCACTTGGAGAATGTGGATCAGATTTTAAATACTCAATTTGTTGTGCATCTTTCATCTTCTCACGCCAAGCTTGCGCCCAACCAATGTAAAAACGTTGCTCACCAGTTAAATTATCCAATACTGGTGCAGCTTGACCATTTAAAGACAGTTGATAAGCTTTATACGCAATTGCCAGTCCTGAGTTATCTGCAATATTCTCACCCAATGTCAGTTCACCATCGACATGGTAGCCTTTCACAACTTCATAACTCTTGTATTGTTGAACCAGTGCTTGGGTTTTTTCTTTAAACTTCTTATTGTCTTCCGCAGTCCACCAATTTTTCATATTTCCAACATCATCAAACTGGCTTCCTTGATCATCAAAACCATGACTGATTTCATGTCCAATAATTGCACCAATCGCCCCATAATTCACTGCATCATCTGCGTCTATATCAAAGAATGGCGGTTGTAAAATTGCTGCAGGAAATACAATTTCATTGAGGGATGGATTGTAATATGCATTGACCGTTTGTGGGGTCATATGCCATTCATCACGATCTACGGGTTTACCCAATTTATTCAATTCAAACTGATGGACAAACTCACGTGAACGTAACACGTTACCTACCAAGTCATTTTCTTGAATATCTAATGCAGAATAGTCACGCCATTTGTTCGGATAGCCAATTTTCACAGCAAAACTGGATAGCTTTTTCTGCGCTTGTACTTTGGTGGTTGGACTCATCCAATCCAATTGTTCAATACTTTGTGAATAGGCTTTCATCAAGTTTTGAACCAAATGTTCCATGCGTTGCTTTTTCTCAGGAGAGAAATATTTTTCAACATAGACTTGCCCCAAGCTTTCACCGAGTGTGCCATTCACCAATGCCACACCACGCTTCCAACGAACTTTAGGTTCTTTAATGTCACGTAATTGGTGGCTATAAAACTCGAAACTATTATCCACAAAAGCTTTGCTCAGTAGTGGCGAAAAATCGCTGATCAAATGGAATTTAAAATAAGCTTTCCATGCATCTAGTGATGTATTGTTAATAATCGGCGTTAAATTTTTAAAATAACTCGGTTGAGCCACTTGGATTTTGCTAATTTTACCGCTTAATTGCTGTCCATCGAGATAGGCTTTCCAATCCACTTTCGACGTAAGTTTGCTTAAGTCTTCAACTTTATAAATATTATAGAGTTTTGGTAGATCACGATTCTGAACATTGCTCCATTGCGCTTTGGCAATTTGCGTTTCCAGTTTAAGAATCTCTTGTGCACGTTGCTTCGCGTGTTGATCGCCTGCTAGTGTTAAGGTTTTTTCGATATAGGCCAAGTATTGGCTACGCGTTTGCTTAAACTTCGCATCATCTTTTAAATAATAATCACGGTCTGGTAGACCTAAACCACTTTGCACAAGCATGGCAATCATTTCCGTCGATTGCTTCATATCTTGATCAATCCCCACATCGAATGGGCTAGTCACGCCAATACGGGAAAAATGTGCTGCCACTTGAGCAATATCTTGCTTCGATTTCATGTGTTCAACACGATCAATTTCAGCTTGGATGGGTTTGATGCCTAAGTCTTCAATGGCTTTTTCATTCATAAAATCTGCATACAAAGTTGCAACTTTCTGCTCTGTACTGCCTTTGGCATTATTTTGCTTTGAAAGCTCTTCGACAATACCATGCAGTCTTACAATTGACTCTTCTGCCAATTGATAGAATATTCCCCAGCCCGCTTTATCTGCTGGAATCTCAGTATTTTTCAACCACAAGCCATTGGTATGTTTAAAAAAATCATCATTGGCACGCACTTCATGATCAAAGTATTGCTTATCTATTCCTGACTTGATTTGAGCTTTAGTGACAGTTTGAACAGATTGGCTGACTGGAGTCACAGTCTCTGCCCATAGCGAAGCCGATGCTGCCATGATTGCAACAGTTAAGACACTTTTTACCCATCTGTTTTTCAATGCTTTATCCTCAATTTTCTTTTAGTGATGAACGCTAAGTTGTTCATACTAAGCTTAGTTTTATCTTTTCATTGTAGAAAAGTGTAATAAAGCCAAATTCATATTCTAGAAATGTTCAACAACATCGACATAGATTTTTTCCCTATTCCAAATGCTTAAATTTTTGAATGAACTTTATGAATAAAAACTATTCCACCAGTAATTTTAAAATATGTTTTAAATGAACATGGTCTAAATTTTCTTTATAAATCGCATAAATTGGCGCAATACACGGCGTTTCAGCTTCAAGCGTTTTATAAACAATTTGCTTATTCCAAAAATCCTGAATCGCTTCTGGCACGATCGATAAACCAATCCCTGCCGCGATTAAATTTAGACTTGATGTAAGACGTGGCGCTTCTTGCACGATGTTGGGACTAAAACCCGCTTGGTAACAACTTGCCAAAATATTATCAAACAGGTCTTGCCCTGCTAAACGACGGTACAACACAAAATCATAGGGTTCTAAGTCTAATAAATGGATAGGATCTGCATGTTCAGCCAATGGATGATTATTCGGTAAAGCAACAATCAGCGGCTCATCTAGGACATGCAAACTCGTCAGCCCCAGACTCATTGGTGCAGGCTTGCGTAAAAAGACAATGCCATTCTTTTGATTGAGAATAGAGTCAATTAAAGCACTACTGCCATCTTCTTCCAAATGAATCGAAACATTTGGAAAGGCTTCACGAAAGTTCCGCAATAAACTCGGTAAAAAAGAATGCAATCCAACGGAGTTGGTAAAACCAATATTGATCTGTCCTTCTAAACCTTTGGAAATATTTTGTACTCGTTTCGGAATCGCTTGTGCATGCGCCAGAATGGTTAATGCTTCCTGATACAACGCCTTACCTGCTTCGGTGACTTCTACGCCACGTGGTAAACGAGTCAGCAATGCCGTGTCTAATTCATCTTCAAGACTTTTGATTAAGCGCGTCAAAGGCGGTTGTTGCATATTCAAACGCACGGCTGCATGTGAAATATTACTTTCCTCAACCACAGCAACGAAAGCTTTCAATTTATGAATATCAATCATCTGCCATCCCTTGATTAATTATTATCTCAGCACCAATTCATACTTTTAAGGTATGAATAAGAGCAAAAATAGCATTTTTCATCATAACTCAACAAGCAGATAATCATTCTCAAGATAGACAGAATGATGTGAGTGACTTGAGACCGAAATGAATACAGATGCTATTTCCATGCAACAAAACCTCGTAGTACCAAATTGCAAAACATTATTTTTAGGCTTTATGAAACTTGGACTTATGGGCTTTGGTGGTGTTTTACCCCTTGCTCGCCACATGATTGTTGAGGAGCAAAAATGGCTCAGCTCGGACAAATTCACCGATCTACTCGGCGTTT
Source organism: Acinetobacter sp. WCHAc060025 (assembly GCF_004209355.1). Taxonomy (NCBI): domain Bacteria; kingdom Pseudomonadati; phylum Pseudomonadota; class Gammaproteobacteria; order Moraxellales; family Moraxellaceae; genus Acinetobacter; species Acinetobacter sp. WCHAc060025. Next base: position 100,586 of record NZ_SGSX01000013.1, read on the forward strand.
GTCAAATCCTCCCAGGTGGCAATATTGTCAATATGGCAGTTGCTATAGGCTATGATTTTGCAGGTGCAAAAGGTGCTTTCAGTGCTGTATTTGGGCTAATGCTCGCTCCAACTGTGATCGTGATTTCGCTCTATCAAATCTATGTTAATTTCCAAGAGATTCAACTGGTACAACACATGATTCAAGGTTTAGCTGCCGCTGCGGCAGGCTTGTTATTTGCCACAGGTTTTAAAATGCTAAAACCCTTGATGAAAAAGAAACTGACTTATTTCACTATCCTACTGACTATTATTTTCATGCTGTTGATCAAACTTCCTTTGGCGCTGACTTTACTGATTCTCGTGACCATAAATATGTCTGTTCTGACATTTAAACGACGTTCCGAACAAGCCAACAACATTCAGGAGTAATCAAAAATGTATGTACTCATTGCACTGACTTTAGTATTTACACAATTGTCATTATTGGCTTTTGGTGGCGGAAATGTGATCTTGCCTGAAATGCAACATCAAGTGGTTGTCGTACACCAATGGATGACTGCTGAACAATTCAGTTCAATGTTTGCAATGGCACAAGCTGCACCTGGACCGAATATGATGATTGTCCCTCTTGTTGGTTGGCATGTTGCAGGACCAATGGGCTTATTGGTCACGTCATTGGCGAAGTTCGGACCTTCTTCAATCATTACCATCTATGCTTTGAAATTTTGGAATCGTTTCAAAGACAATCCTTTACGACTTCAATTTGAAAAAGCGCTGAAACCAATTACCGTCGGTTTAGTCTTGATCAGTGCTTGGATTATTGCACAAGCATCAGTTCAAAATGCTCTACTCATCGCTATCGTGATCCTTACCATCGCACTCAGTTTATTTAAAAATGTCCACCCTGTTTGGTTAATGGTGATTGGTGCAGGTGCTGGAGTCGCATTGCTTTAAAATAGGATAATTTTTATTACAGTTTAGTCTTCCTCATTAAGACTAAAGCCGTATACATTCAACTTAAAACTGAAATCTTGGCATGCTATTTTTAACTTAATTCTTAATTAATTTTCTGATCTGATTATCTCATTTAATCGTGAATAAAGATTCTATAGAGGGTATAAAAATGGCTAAACAAATTCTCATGTTAGTTGGTGATTATGTTGAAGATTATGAAACAATGGTTCCGTTTCAATTCCTCACTGGATTAGGCTATACGGTACATACTGTATGCCCAGATAAAAAAGCGGGTGACACTGTTGCAACCGCGATTCACGACTTTGAAGGCGAACAAACCTATAGTGAAAAGCGTGGTCATAACTTTGCGATTAACTATGATTTTGCCAATGTGAATACCGAGGAGTATGTTGGCTTAGTAATCCCAGGTGGACGCGCGCCAGAGTATTTACGTATGAATGCACGTATTATTGAAATTGTTCGCGAATTTGATGCAGTTAAAAAACCCATTGCCGCAGTTTGCCATGGTGCGCAAATACTCGCTGCTGCCGATGTTTTAAAAGGACGTTTATGTTCAGCTTATCCTGCTTGCGCAGCGGAAGTAAAACTTGCTGGCGGACAATATGCTGATATTGCAGTGACTGAAGCAGTTACCGATGGTCACTTGGTCACTGCACCAGCTTGGCCTGCGCATCCAGTTTGATTGGCTCAATTTGTCAAAGCACTCGGTGCAACAATCACGCTATAAATTCAGAAAAGACTCAAGAAGAAGGTAAAAGACAGCTTCCAAGCGATGTTTGATTCCAAATCAGTTGGATTTAAACTTCGCTTGGCTTTAATTTTTTGATTGAAAATACACAGAAGAACTGGAAGATTATTTGCAAATTTTAAGTTGCTATTCAGCATAGTCCTAATCTTCTATGTAATAATCAATTCATCAATTTTATTTTTTAACAATAGGTTAACCTTAGAAATGGAAATCATTGAATTATTAGAGCCAGTGACTTTGAAGAAAGCAGAATTACAACCGATCGTTGTCGAATCAGGTCGATTGTTGAAAGTTCTCATGGTCAACCAATCTTCTTATCTCGTCGGTGATGATACAGGTCTTTCATTTCTAGTCAATTTTGCAGATGAAAATGTGAAATGGCAAAAGCTATAAATTATAAACTGGTGTTACGCAGTAACATCAAATTCATATTTTAAAGTCTCGAAAAAAGTGGATACGCGAAAGCGTCATCCGCAATTGTTTGAGGCAGGACTCATTCTAATTATAAATGTTTCTGCGAAGTCTCCAATAACTTGACGGTAGTGGACGAGTTCTGCGGATGACAATGGTTTTGGGTACTTTTGCCAAAACAAAAGTACCTCGAGCCGAAGGCTGATCCTGAAATTAAAACTTTTGATGTAAGACTCCGCTAAGTAAGCTTCAAAACAGTTTAAAACATGCTGTTCTTTTGAAGTGCGTAACATCAATTACGAATATTCAGCGATCTAAAAGCCAAATCAGTGCGATTTAGCACGATGTAAAGCTTCATTCCATAAAACTAAATGATGTTGTCTTTGGTCATCACTCATATTGGGTTCAAAAGCCCGATCTAATTGCCAAGATTCAGAAATTTCTTCTAAATTTGAAAATACTCCAATTTTCAATCCTGCCATCGCGGCTGCACCCCATGCTGTGGATTCTAAAAGCTTAGGACGTAATACGGGTACATTTAAAATATCGGCTTGGAATTGCATCAGCATGTCATTTTGACTTGCCCCACCATCGACTCGCAACTCTTTTAAAGGTTGTGCAATATCCGACTGCATGGCGGTAAGAACGTCCGACACTTGGAATGCAATGGATTCTAAGGCTGCTCGAGCAATATGTGATTTATTGGTTCCACGTGACATACCACAAAGCAAAGCTCTGGCATCGGTGTCCCAATGTGGCGCACCTAACCCTGTAAATGCAGGTACTAAAACCACACCATCGGTATCATTGACTTGGCACGCTAACTTTTCCACTTCGGCACTATTTTTTATAATGCCTAAACCATCTCTAAGCCACTGGACAATTGCCCCTGCCATGAAAACACTACCTTCAAGTGCATAATTGGTCTGGTTTTGGCAATTCCACGCAAGTGTTGTTAGTAATTGATTTTGGCTATATTGAATTTTTGTTCCAGTGTTAAATAGCATAAAACAACCTGTGCCATAGGTATTTTTTGCTGTACCTGCTTCAAAACAAGATTGTCCGAATAATGCAGATTGTTGATCACCTAATACGCCAGAAATCGGAATTTCAGCGCCTAATAATCCCGTTGCTGTATTGGCAATATATTGATCTGAATGAATAATTTTCGGTAATACATTTTCAGGAATATTAAATAAATTAAGAAGTTCTTGATCCCAATGTTGAGTGCTTAAATTCATCAGCATGGTACGTGATGCATTACTCGCTTCAATCACATGCTCTGAACCTTGCGTCAAGTTCCAGATCAACCAACTGTCAATGGTTCCAAAAGCAACATGCCCTTGTTCTGCAAGCGCTCTTAATCCATCGACATTTTCCAACAACCAGACTAATTTTCCTGCACTGAAATATGGGTCGATGCGCAAACCTGTGGTTTTATGAATTTTCTCTGCGTGATTATTTTCAAGCAGTTGATTACACCACTCTGCCGCACGACGGTCTTGCCATACGATCGCAGGTGCAAGCGGTTTTCCTGTGCGTTTATCCCAAACAACCGTGGTTTCTCGCTGATTGGTTAAACCTAATGCTTTAATATCTTTAGCGAGCAATCGTGCTGAAGCGATCGCCTGCTGTACCACGGCAATCTGTGTGGTCCAAATTTCCATTGCATCTTGTTCAACCCAACCTGAATGCGGGGTTTTAATTTGTGTTTCTCTTTGAGCTGTTGCATGAACTTTTCCATGTTCATCGAAGATAATCGCTCGGCTAGAGGTTGTTCCTTGATCAAGTGCGAGTAAATAGCTCATCTTTTTTATATTTGTCCCTTGAAAAATAGTGATAGTAACGCAATTATAGAAACAAGCGCATCATGTGATATAAATGTAGTGAATTATCTGATTAATTTGCAACAGTTATGTTATGATAGCGTCGTTATCTGGGGATGTTATTGGCTTCGACGCTGATGATGAAGCTCATAGATGCATGCCGAGAGCGCATTTTCTCTCGTAAATCAAATTTGCATATTTTAGTCGCAAACGACGAATCTTACGCTCTAGCTGCCTAAGGGCAGTTTGTCCGCTTCACTGAATACTTGTGGTCAGTGAACCCGACCGAAGCGCACGCACACAAGTCCGTATAAAGTCAAGCCTCGGGGCTTTGTACTAAATTTAGAGGATCGCGTTTTGTACCCTGTTCGTCGGGTCACTTAGCGTTAAAATAATTGACGATATCTAAGCATGTAGTATTCTCGAGTGTAGTGTTGGCGGACGCGGGTTCAACTCCCGCCATCTCCACCAAATATGAAAATCAAAGTTGATTAATGTAAATTAAAGTTAATCAAATTTAGTGAAAAAGCCTTAATTCTTAACGATTTAGGGCTTTTTTATTGCCTATTTATCAGTTAAACATGATCAAACTTAAATATTGATAATCAATGTTTATCAATATACAGTGTTATACAACTGTTACACGGTATAACAACATGCTCTCAGATGCTCAAGTTAAAGCTTTAAAGCCGAAAGAAAAAAGATATTCAGTCGCCGATGGTGAGGGGTTGAATGTTTCTGTTCTGCCGAATGGGAAGAAAAGATGGGTTTTGTCATATCGGGTAAATGGGAAACAGAATCAACGCAACATTGGGACATACCCCGAAGTTGGTTGCAAGGATGCGCGTCAACTTGCGCGTACTTTTAAAACTGAGTTGTCAGGAAAGGTTCTTGATGCGCCAACCGTGAAATCAGTTCGCACGGAATGGCTTGCAATGATGAAGCCACAGTGGTCAAGTAAAAAATACTACGAAACAGTTGAATATCGTCTTAAATACTTAACAGAAGATTTTGAAAATCAATCAATAGATGAAATTGAGCGCCGACAAATTTCAGCAAAAATTAAAGAGATCGTGGGGAAAGGTACACTTGAAACAGCCACTCGTACCTTGCGACTCGGGCACGCATTATTTAATTTTGCCATTGCTTCAGACTACACACAGAAAAATCCTTGTGTGTTAGTTGAGGATGTAATTCCTGACTATGATTCTGATAGTCATCCATGTTTACCAGTTGAAGAAATGCCTGAGTTTTTTAAAAATATTAAATCATCAAAATCAGGCTCACTTGTAAAGACTGCTTTGTATCTTGTTTGCTACACAGGTACACGTATTAGTGAATTATTAAAAGCTCGATGGGATTCGGGTGAATTTGATTGGGAAAATAAGATTTGGATAATTCCAGCAGAGCGCATGAAAAGAAGAAAAGATTTGCTCGTTCCAATGGTTCCTCAAATTTATGACTTATTTAAGCAACTATATGATGTCAGAACAGATGATGGTTATTTGTTTAAGAAACGTGGAAAACCACATGAATACATGACCTCAGAATCAGTTTTAAAAATGATTAAAACAATGGGCTATAAAGATAAGATGGTGACACATGGGTTCCGATCTCTACTTTCAACACACGCTAATGAAAGTAAGTTGTTTCGCGGTGAAGTGATTGATTATCAAATTGCTCACGTTAATAAATCAACGACACATGATGCCACAAGCAAAATTTACAACAGAGCAATGTACTGGGATGAGCGTTTAGAATTAATGCACTGGTATGCTAATGAGGTGGATCAATGGCGCGGCTTGTAAAAGAAAAACCCTCAAATGAGGGTTTCAAATAATTTTCGTTCTACGGCTCGTCTATTCACTAAGCCTTTCATCACTTTGCCACCTGCTTTATTCCAAACATCAAATTGAGCGGCCGCACCTTTATAGTCTTTCGTATTCAATTTTTTTAATAGTGTGGAATTGTTAAAAGCATTTTGGCCAATGTTATATGTCAGCGAAACCAGTGCATCATATTGATTCTGATTTAAGGGCACAGTCACAGCACTATTTACAGTTTGCTCGAAACGCTTTAGATCATTAGTCATGTATGCTACAGCTTGCTCAAGTGTGCATACATCACCTTTTTTGACTTTCACACCATTAGCTATTGTTGTACCAAAACCAATTGTCCATACACCTACACCATCGTCATAGGCTTCCAGTTCTAGACTTTCAAAACTGCGAATCAATTTAATACCTGACGCGCTTAATTTTTTCACTGCCTGAACTGGTGTTAGATCAGTGATTACTTTATTTAATGTATCAACCTGTTTTTGAGTCAATTTACCACCAGCAATTATGCGAGCTTCATCAAAAAATGCTTTAGTCATTAGTTCTGCCCTCCCTTACTGTTGCCAATAATTGAAATAAAAGCAGCTTTAATTTCTGTGATTACTTCAGACAGTGGTTTTCCTTTTAATAAAGCAATCGACTGATACACAATGCCAATTACTAGTAAACCGAAGATAGCAAAGATCAACATTACAAAGCCTTTATACATTGTTGATTTAGCCAATAAATCAAAATGTTCAATAAAAGCTGAACCACCGTATAAACTGATAGTTACACTTGCAACAAACTTCCCAATCACTCCAAGCGAAATTTGAATTTTTCCATCACGATCAATATCACCACTCAACACAAGCGCAACCAATGCCCCAACGACTGCAGGAATAACTTTAAGCATCCCAAGTATCGTATTCTCTTGCATATAAACCTCACAAATTAGATATTAAAAAACCCTGATCTAATTAAAGATCAGGGTTTAGTGTGATTCGTTGTGTATTACCACCAATATCCAATGAATGAAACACGATTTCCAATTTGCTCGATTACATTTCGACAACCAACACTCGCTTGCCATGTGAGTGAGCTATAAATTTCTAACGGTGCTCCATAAGTACCGACACCTACGCCAAGATAATTTGTTAAACGTACTGCATATCTACCATCACCAAGAGATTCTATAACAGCGCTAACATCGGGCTCTACAAACTGTTTTTTTAATAAATTTGTTTCTGGAAAATTAGTAGAAATTGGAATATCAAAAGGTTGAAGTATAGATAATAATTTTGCTTGGACTCTAACTTCATTATATTGTAATGCTTCTTCAATACCTTTTCCTGTAGCATAAATAGCAACATGTATACGTGCCGACGCATGTCCGATGTTTAAATTATCTCTTATTAATTCTATATTAGCGTTTAACTCACCTGTAATTGTTGAGAATTTATTTTTAGACTTTCCATTTTCCATTTGTTTCAAATCTAAAATAGCAACAATCACAGATGCATCAGAATCCCGATGTGTTTTAACAGTTGTGCCATTTTTAGCAACTGCTGAATACTCTAGAGGTTTATTAAAAATTCCGCGATTGAATGTAACATCAGACTCTTGATGACTTTTAATGTTTGCTGAATTTAAGTGTGATAATGTTTTTGTTTTTCCCCAGCCATTCACTGTGAAATTAGGTGAAGAATTAGAAATATCTATAACTCGACTCATGCTATTAAGTTGCCGACTAGTTGTAGTGTTGCCGATCAAGACAGGCTTTGTTTTACTATAATCAGTTCCAAAAGAATCATCGTATGCTGCACCCTGTATTTTGATATCAACATATTCTGTATCATAGCCTGTAAAATCAATCTGCCCTCCAAAATTATTAGTGCCAATTACACAGCCATTGGCTGCACCTGAAATCAAAATTTGACATAAGTTAACAGGAACATCTTCGAATACATTATATTCTAGGTAGTTATTCCAGATTGCCCCACCAACTACATCACCAAAAATATCTATAAATTGCCCACCAGCTTCAAATAAATTGTAATCAATAGTACAAACACCCAAAGCTGGGGAAGAACTTTTAGATTTAACTTTAAATCCAGCATAATTTTTTTCACATTTATTAAATACAAAGCGGAAATTCAACAATTGATCCGCTTCAACAATGTTTAGATTGTGATAAAAGTGATTATGCAAAAAAGAGAAAGATTGAGAGTAAGCATTTCCTCCTTCTACATTAGCACCTCTGCTCTGAACACAAGTTAAAGGCGAACGTAAATGTATAAAATTACAGTCTCTCGCAAAGCTGTTATACAAACGATCCCCATCGAACACTATATCAATTAAATTTTTGTTAGCTTCAGTCAGGTCATGCTTTAAATTTGAATTAACGCCGATAAAATTAATTTCTTTAAAATCAACTTTTCCAACAAAGTTGTTCGCTGTGCTTGTCGGGTCTGCTTTTCCTAATCTACTTGTAAATACAGCACGACCATGCGTTTTACAATCAATTTTAAATACAGTGTCGCCATCACCGTGAATTTTTATCAATCTAAATGCATAGTTTGACTGCTCGATATCAGGGATACCAACGCGTCCAGTGAACAGATAATCACGCCCACTACATTTCACACTTTTTGATACAGCTAACGCTCTTTCTAGATAGAGTGAACAGTCTGTTGTTGATGGGTCTGTTTCGCAAAACCAATCTAAATACACTGATCCGAAATATTTACGAATCCAACCGTTAAAACACGTACCTTTATTATTTTCATTTTTTCTATCCTCATCATAATAAAATACACCACCTTGCCTCAAACAAGACACAGATACCTCTTGTCCATTCTTTCTAACTTTTATTGCTATTAATTCATTAATATTTTTGCAATATCTTGTAGTTAAATCATTAATTTGCTTTTGATTTTCTGTACCATCCGCGACAAATTCAGCAAACCAACCTTTACTTACTGCCACATTTGCCAAATTTTGATAGATTTGATTTGTGAAACTCTCAAGTTGATTTAATGAAATTCCTTGTTTTTGAATTTCTGCTAAAAATTGAGCTTTTGTTTCATCATTCAACGAGTCAACATATTCATTTAAGTCCTTGACATCATTATTGACCATCCAATTAAGCACACCCATTTCTTGGAGTTTTCGCCAAATATTATCGAAATCGGTATTCACAGAAGATGGGTTGAGAGATGCGTTATATGTCTTATAGTCTGTGGATCGTTTAAGAGGTGTGTCACGACGTATCTTGATATCAGCGCCGTCGACAGGTGCATTTTTAAATACAACCGTGTCATTTACAGCATCTAAAGACCAGCTCCCCACAGGTGGCTCAATATCATTGACCAAAACAATCAAATGATCTTGCTCTAAAACATCGAACCCCAATGGGAATATTTTAGTTACACCATTAGCTGTATATTCTTTATATGGAGTCTGTTCAGGTACTGCCATGATTATCACCTTAATGTTCAAAATCTAAGGTGGCTTCAACGACACCACCATCCATTCTCCAATTAGGCGACTCATTCGCTTCAAGATTGCTGTGTAATTTACCTACACGTTCAGGTGATTCAGTGATTGCGCGCGCTAAAGAATCAAGATGATCATCTTCTTGCTCGGTCAATGCAGGGTTAAAACGCTGCATTTGTTTGTATTGTTTTGATGTATTTTCACCATCTGGCGTGTCGATCACAGAAACATGTACCCATAACATGCCTGAAATTAAGGGCCCCTCAATCCCCTCTAAAATTCGTTTATTTTTATTTTGGCTTGAATGCTGAGTTTTTACACCACATCGAATTCGACGTTTTTTTAATGCCCCTTTTAGTGCAGATGGTGCGAATCCCCCAATACCATTGGTTTCAATGGTGATTCGTGGAATTTTATATTGCTCTACAAGATCGCAAAGTTGCCAAACTTGACCGCCTGTAATGTTGCCTTGACTATCATGTGTGACAACTTCACCAGTAAGCTCAATAGATCGATGCCAATACTTATTGCCAATATCATCATGCAACACTAATTCAACTGCAGAAGTATCAGACTTAAGTTTTCCAGATGATGGGTCCCAGCTACACGTCATACCAACAATTTTACGCTCACCAAGAGTCATGTAATATTGACCATTGGCACGTTTTAAAATTGGCTCTACATCATACGGAATAAGCTTTTCAGGATTTAAACGAACATCCCCGACAGGCTTGGCATGTAATTGATACTGTGAATCCCACTCATTGAGAGTTCGGCATTTACGTCTACGTTTCTGCATTTCTTTCGCAGTAAAACGTTCTGGCCAAAGTGCTTCACTGTAAACATCGAGGAGGGCGTGAGATTCATCAAATGTGATTTTAAAACCTGAACCGCTTTTATGGACTTGATAGTCTTTACCAGCAGTCAATAATTTAGAATTTCGACCAATCCCACTAAAAATATAAACTGGAGCAAAATCCACAAAACATTCAATGATCGTTTCAAAACGTTTTTCTTTTTCAAACATTCTGAAAATTAAACATTTTGCGTCAGGGTTTTGCATGATTTCAGAATATAAAGAATCATGTGTGTGCGGTGTACCTACATATAATTCTTGTCCACCCGGTATTAAAATAAACGTCTGTTCACCTAGGCGATAGCGAAGCTTTTCACGTGCTTCAGGTGTACCAATATTCCCTGGGACTTCCACATCATCATTCTGAATTTCATTGGCACGTGAACCAGTTACGTTAGACATAATGCCACGAGCATGAATAGAACCGTGACGTACATCACTTGAACCAGTGACCCACCATTTTTGAGTTTCACCACGTACTTTTTTTACATTAAATAATTGGCAAAGCGGATGCCGTTCTAATACTTGTTCGGTACCTCGACTGACTTTGTATGCATCAGGATCGGTTGCGCCTTGGTGCAAAATCAAATGATCAGGATTATTGTAGAGCCTCCAAGCGTTATAGATATCAAGAATTGTCGATTTACCGTGTCCACGTGGCATCATCAATAAGCCAAGCGAGCCGTAATCCTCTAAGAAATCACAGACGTCTAAATGAAAATCAGGCACTACCCAATTCAGCGTTTCAGCATAAACGAGGTAGAACGCAGCAAAGCCGACTTGAATCATAATTAGCTTGGACGTTGATTTTTACGCGCTTCAAGCTTTTCAGCTACAGACTTTAATAATTCAGCAGCTTGAGACTCAGCAGATACTTTTCTATCGTTTGGATCACCCACAGAAAGTTCATCATCATTCAAAATTCGCTTAAGCTTTTCCATACATGTGAGGGCTTCTTTAGCCCCTTTGTAAAGCCAAACCTTATCCCCTCGACCCTCTTTGCTAAAAATATCTTGACCATAAGCCTCAGTCATCAAATCAACTGCATCACCACCAGCCATCTCAAGACAGAGAACTAATTTTTCTTTTGTTTCAGGCTTTAAGTGACCTACTTTTTTCTTTTCATCTGACATATAAAAACCCTCGCATAATAAGAAGTTATACGAGGGTTTGAGTTATGGTTTGTTGGGTGAGTCCAACCAAGTTACAATAAAAAAGCTACACTTGGTAGCTTTTAGTTTGGATTATTTATGCAAATAATTGCTCAGACCATCCACCTTGTTTTTCATGCGAAAAACTAGATTTAGTCTCACCCTTTTGACGATCAAGATGCGCAATTTTATCAAGCATGTTTCTAATATCACTGCCTTTTTCAACACTGCCTTTGTATAAAACTCTCAACAAACGATCGCTTGGTTTTGGAATTTTAGATCGATGTGTTTCCCAAGCTCTAACACTTGACTCTGAAACACCTAAAATTTCAGCTAATCCATTTTGTGACAGATTCATCTCTTTGCGCAAAAAACGAACCTCAGCGCCCGATAAACGAGGCTTATGGGTAACTAAGTTAAGTCCAATCACACGATGTAAACCTTCAACATCTATAAAAGAAACAACTTTTCCGTATGCTGTATCTTTCTCGATGTAACCATTTACTAACCAAACATCGCGTAACCCGCTTTCGGTGTAATGGTACATAATTAACCTCTGATTACAGTAACCACAATACAGTGGTTCTGAGTTATATCATCGTAGTCCAATACTACAACCACACTAATGACATCACCTGCACTAATGACAGATAACTTCATTTTCCAAGATCCATTAGCTTCTCTGTAAGGACCTTCTTCAAACTGACCGTGCTCCATACAGCAAAGTATTTGAGGTAGGGTTATTTTTCGTTGTTTCATACGCTTACGAACATGATCTGTAAGAAAAACCTTACTAGAATCTTTCGCAATCTCTCTCAGCGTAGATTTAGCAACCACTTCTGAGAGGTCTGAAAACATTATAATATTGTCGGGTTGGTTCATATCAGCACCGTCAGTTTCTGACGGTATTATTGAATAATACATTTTTATATGCAATACATTTTGGTGAAAATTTGTTAACTATTTTTATGTATTCTCATTTAACAACCCTCTCAAAATCTGGCGCTTGAATATCGCCAATATCATCGCCCCAAAAACGTGTGCGATCTTGTTCACGTTCCGCTTTACGCAATAATTTTTCACGATAGCCTGGTGCAATCACATCTTGCATTTCATCAAAGATCATACGATTCATAGCGGCTTTGGTGTACCAAAGATTTTGTCCAGGTGTTTTTGATTTAATTAACTTAAATGTCTCATTTGCAGCATTAGTGTCCTTGCCCTCATAAGCCTGCAATGCATTGCTAACTGTAACACCTAACAAAGTCTTGGTATCTCCACCTGCTGGACCTACAATAAAGTCTGATACCCCACGTCCTGATGGGTCTGCACCAGCCACAAGAATATCTCCCAATACAGACAAACCACCACCTTGAACAGCTGATCGTGTAAAGAACTGTGCCGTTTTTTTTGGGTCGTCGCTATCCCACATTGTTTGAGGATCATTACCGTTTGCGATTTCTTTAAGTTGAACGACCAAAGCACCCAACAATGTTGTCATTGCAAAAATTGATAAGCCATAAGCTGCTTTAGATGTACCTTTTTCCATTGATAAAGCACGTGAGCCATGGCGCATTAAAAACGCAGTTGGGAATGATTTAAACTGAGTTATCCCCTTAAATATTTCCCCCATTACTGTGCCTTTTTTAGCACCACCACTCATCCATGTGCGCTCACGTAAGCCAGCTTCAATGACGGCCATACCTTGCTCATCTAAAATATGCGCCTGAAACTGTGTAGCGACCTCATCTCGTATCTTTTGAGCCAATTCTTTGCGATTGTCATCAATGCTGTTTGTGATGCTCACTATGATCTGTGAGCGCTTATTTAAACGCTCATTGAGACGTTCTTGATATTTTGCAAAATCTTCATCTAACGCATTCACACGTTTATCAAGTTCATTGTATTTTTGATTTATTGCCTTATTTGCTTCACTTTCAGCTTTGCGAATCTGGGCGCGTAACTCAGTCATTCGGCGTTCAGCGTTACCTATGCGCTTTCCTATTTCCTCACCACGTCGATTAAACTGCCCTGCATTGCGTTTGACATTCTTCTTAGCATCAACAGCAACTTGATCTGAGTGACGACCATCTTCGACTTCTTGTAAAAAATCATGGATGCGATCTGATTGATTCAATGTTTGAATATAAGCATTCATGTCAGATTGAGCTGAAGCAACTTCTTTCTGTAAATCGATCAAATCAATTCGATTTTGCAAAGCCTGTTTTTCTGCATTGGCTTTTGAATCTGTTCGATTTGCATAGTCCTGTAATCGCTGTGATAGCTGTTGTTTCAAGTCATCATGCTGTTGTGCTTTGTTTGCTATACGTTGTTCATCTTCAAAATTACGCTGATTAAGTTCGTCCAGCTGGGCGTTTGTATCATCTTGAAGTTTTTTAAAATCTCCATCCATTGCGCCGATGATCTTCTCATCTGGAATTTCATAGATTGATTTTGCTGACATGAGTTGATTTCCCCTGCGATCAACTACAGGTTCAGCCACTTGCATGACTTTCCATGCACGCTCATTCAGTCCAGTTTTGGTCATAAGTTCACGATCAATATCGGTCAATTCATCCCAAGATTTTGAGCGTGATAAAGTACCGTATTTATCCATCAGCATTTTTGAGAAGCCGACTTTTGAAGCGGCAGTTAATGCATTTAGCCCTGAAATTCTCATGACCTGTGTTGCTACTGAACTAGACACACGTGCAATTTTTTCTGATTTACCACTTACAGAAGCCAATCCATCATCTGACCAGCGATTGATAGAGCCTAGCATTTCTTCAGTAGCTAAACCTAAGCTACGCGCAAGATCACGATCTTCTTTATTTGCTGGGTTTAACTGACTAATTAACTCGCCAAAAGTTTTGCGAAATGCAATATTGTGTACCGATGCTGTTTTAGCAATCATGGCTTGATCTGTGATCGATGACAGTGTTGTACCGCCTAACATCGATGCGACATTCATAGATCGATATGCTAAACCTAGATTTGCTAATACTTCTGATTGCGGTGTATTTTGCCCTGAGAATTCTTCAAACATGGTCTGAGCACGCTTTCTTGATACTGTTGTATCTTTCGGGCTTAAGCCGTTTGACCAGTCTTTTTTTTCTGCTGCATCCATCAAAATACGCATGGCATTTTTAGGATTACTTCCTAGATTTTCAACCATGGCAATATCTTTAGAAAGTCCATTTACATGAGCTTCAACGAGATCAACAAAGGGCATGCCACCAAAATTATTTTGATATTCCATCCATGCATCAGCATCTTTAAAATGTAAAACACGGCTTTCAGAATGTCGGCTGGTAACTTTGGATATGCCACCAGTGGCTTGACGACCAATTTCAGTTTTATTTGCACCATTACTGGTGAGCGTATCAAACGCATATTCAAGCAATTCACGTATTTCTTGCTGAGAATATAGCTCACCAGATTCATGAACATATTTCGATGTATCAATGAGCTTTTCAGATTGATTTACCCACTCATCCCGACCAGCTTTGGCAATTTTTTCTAAGTCATGGGTTTGTGGTAAGCCCCAATCATCTAGCTTTCCAATGTCCCCACCTGACCGATTAAAACGTTCTCGCATTTTTTCAAACACATTTCCCATATTGTCAGAAATCTTTTTAGCCAAAACATCGCCTGTATTTTGGTTAAAACGCTCACGTACAATGTTTTGAACCAAATCAAGATCAGTAAAGATGCCTAAACCACCCTTAATATTTGTATAAAAATCGGTGAGTTCACCACGATAAACCGAAGCAATGGCACGTGATTTAGAATCTAAAGACTGTACACCCGACATGTCGCCATGCGGTGCAACCATGCGATCTATGACTTCAGATGCTGGTAATGTTGGATGATCTAACAAAGCAAGATTTTTACTTTGAGTCAGAATGTCTTGTGCTGCAATTTTATTTTTACGCTTTATTTCAGCTTTTATGTCGATAGCGACTTGTTCACCTGCAGCAGTTAATTTTTCTGATTCAGATAAGTTATGCCAAGCTTCACGATCTTTTCTCGCTAAAGCTTGTTTGGTTTGGATAATACGCTGTTCTATGTTTTGCGCTTCTTGCTGTGTAAGTTCTTTCTTACCCAAAGCTTTTGCTACAGCTTGTTTACATTGATCTTTCATAAAAAATGCTCAAATAATTTTAGTTATCTGAGCATTTAAATGATTAAGTTTTGTTGTGTATCGATCAACCATACTGCAAAGCACAGCTAATTGCTGTTTGGGTTGCTGTAATATCTTGTTGAGCTTGTTTTGCTTCAGCTTCAAGTTGTTCGAAATATTTACTCAAAGTCATGGTAATTGCTTCTGTTTCACCATTTGGGTGTGTATAAGGCACTGAAATTTCTTGATCAGGATTTTGCATAATAATATCTAAGGCTGCTTTTTCTTCAGGTGAATCCCCAAATAACGAGCCTTGTCGCGGATCACCTCTATTTTCAACCTCATTAATTTTGGACTGAATATTCTCGCCGATGGCTTTAGCACTTCGACTATTTGAATCAAATACATTTAAAAAGTCTTTTGCACCTGCAGTCAGTCCATCATCAAATAACGAACCTTGATTTAAATAATCTTGAACTGGCAAACCACTGGCTTTTAAATCACTGTATTTCTGCACAGCTTGCGCCAAATCGCTTGCAATTGTGTTTTGGTGTCTACCACCTTGCTTCACTAAATCATTGAGCTGTGACAGCTGTGGGGCTGATTTAAGCAATGCATTTAAAACGGTTTTACTATCATCATCTAAATTTTCAGATAATCGTTTTACAAGATTAGAATCACCATAGGCACGTTGCACAATAGCTGATTCAATCCGACGTTTACCCTCTTGAGATAATCGCCCCTCACCAGTGATGGCATTGGCACGTTCTGACTGTGGAAGCTGGTCTACAAAGCCACGTACATAATCCATGCTTTGCTCAAGGTTGAGCGAACCATCATTATTGATCTTTAAATAACTCGAATCAGGTAGTCGATCTGCATCACTTACTGCACGTTCAGATGTACTGTATTGTGCTACATCGCTTTGATTTGCAAGTTTTGCGAACTCTACACGATCAGTATCAGTTAATCGCGTACGGACTAAAACAGGATTATTTACCCCATCAATATCTAAACCTCGAGCGTTGGCAAAATCTTGAACAAATTGGCGGTACGCCTCACCTTTTCCTTGTTCATATGCCTTTCCAATTGCCATGGTGCGACCATTGCCCGATTCAACAACATTATCCATGCCGATGATGGGTGCGCCATCAGATAACTTGTAAGACTCACCAAGTAATTCAGGCTTAATATCATTCGCCATGTTTTCGATCTGTTGGCGTGAAGCTTCACGTGTCCGATCACGTGGTTGTAATTCGCTTGGGTAGTTGGAATTCACGCCGTAAGCTTGATCATTTGACGCTATCAAATCATCAAGTGATTTAACTTCATAAGCAAAATCATAGCTTGACCCATCCATGCCATAAGCTTTGCTAGAATTTCCACCATAACGAGCGCTTAAGCTATTCCATTTCTTTTCCCATTTGCTGATCGCTTGACCAACAGTTAAGCCTTTCATGCCGTTATTGTTTACAATTGCATCAGCATTTTTAGAGTCATACTTGCGAACAATATCAATCAATTTTGCGTTCGGGTCAGCTTTTAAAACATTGACCGCACCTGCAGGGCCAAGTAAATGCCCTAAATATTGTTCTGATGCTATAGGATCACGACCTAAATTTTTGCGAATATAAGCATTAGCATTCTTAATATGCTTTAAACCTTGCTTGATTTGCTCATTCACATCATTGCGATTTCCACCGCCTTGATTTTTCCAAGTCTTATCTAATAGCTGAAATAATCCATGTGCTGATGATGTTGGGTTTTTTGCTGTTGAGCTAAATAACCCACCAGTTTCAATGTGACTAATCACCAGCGGAACACTTGGATCAACACCGTCTTGACGTGCTTTGACCGCTATCAGCTTGGCATTATTTGGAATGGCCATAGCTTCGTAATTAATCGGCTTTTCTTTTTCTTCGCCCTTTACTTGCTTTGGCACTTGGACTGGTCGCCCTGTTTTGATCTGTTCAACTGCAGTATCAAGATTGATTAAATGATTGTTGTGTTGAACAGGATCAGAAGCACGTGTTGGTGATAAAGTCTGTTCAAACTCCAATTCATTTTTAACCAAGTGGGCTTGCACTTGTGTTTCATTCGCTTCAATTTGATCAATATCTAAGTTATTTAATTCTGTTGCGACATCGGCATCAAGTTTATTTCTATACGCACCATAACCACGAGCACCACCAAACAATAAAGCATTCAAAGCCAAATCAGTTGCTACACTCTCACCGGTAATTTTGTATTTTTTCGCCTGTTCATCATATCCAGAAGCCTCAAGGATTTGACCACTAACATATTGCCCACCAGTGGATAGAGCTGTTGCCCCACCAATGGACAAAACAGCATCTTTTACCAAACCGCCTGAGCCTTTTAAACCATAAGAAATAGGTAAGGCAGCAGATGCACCAGCAACTACACCATCCACCGCAGCAGTTTTTAATGCTGTGCCTGAATCAACTCCTTTCCCTGTCAAATCTTCATAGCTGTAGTTTGTTTCAGATAACCCAGTTACACCAATTGCACCTGCTGGACCTGCAGCTAAAGAGCCAAGTGTTGCTCTTGTGGCGTAGTCACCTAAGCTAAATAAGATATTCCCAACCGTACCGGTGTTTTTGCTGTCTTGAAGCTGTTCAATTTTTGATACCAACTGCTGATTTCTTACTTTGTTTTTAGCTTCATGAACTTCTGAAAATGACTGGTCATCTACATTGATACCGCCATCTATGCCATTTTTTTGAATATCATCATAAGCATATTGGACGTGATCTTTTACACGCTCAAACGGTTTAGCCACCGTATCGATGACTTTGACAGTACCAGCGACCATCCCACGCGGTACAGCTGTAGCAGAGCCTGCAAATAAACTTGGCTCTTGTTTTACAGTGGGTTTATGTATTAAGCCTTTGGCATTTACTGCGTCTACTTGCTGTTGCTCTTCACCCGAATATTCAGATAA
This sequence comes from Acinetobacter sp. WCHAc060025, assembly GCF_004209355.1. Taxonomy (NCBI): domain Bacteria; kingdom Pseudomonadati; phylum Pseudomonadota; class Gammaproteobacteria; order Moraxellales; family Moraxellaceae; genus Acinetobacter; species Acinetobacter sp. WCHAc060025. The sequence goes on from NZ_SGSX01000013.1 coordinate 118,934, forward strand.
CCAGTTACTCATTACTTGGTTCTCCCTTTCATATTCACACGCCACTGAACGCCTTTAACAACCAATGGATTACCACGTTCGTTAATTAAGTCGTATTGGATCTCCCCTTTGTTTGATCGACTATCTGAACGTCTTAAGCGCAAAGATTCCAAATCAGCAACATCAATACCTGTCTGTGATGAAATGTATTTAAGCCCTGACGTTACTGTTGCTTCAAACGGTGTATCATCCATGCCGTAAGGCTTAGAAACTTTCCATGTTTTTTGATTGCCGTACTTAACATCCTGATTGTAAACTCCACCAGTTGCCAAGCTTAAAGCTGTTTTAGCAAGGCTTTTATTAATATCATCCTTGTCCTTATGCTGATAACCATCACGTTCAGATAAATGAGCATAGATTGACTTAAATCCGTCAAATGTCATATTTGCAGTCACCCCTGAAATGGAGCCACCAACATATTTATTAAATTCTGATCTTAATAGCTCTTCTTTAGGCATCACTAATTGTTTGTTCTTTAATGCTTGCGTACCACTAATAATTGCTGTTGCAACATCTTCCCCCTTTGTGGATTTATAACCATTTAAACGTGCAACGCCTGCATAGATGTATGACAGTTTACCATCACCAAGTTGACCCAAAGTTGCACCCCAAATTTTGTCCCCATTTGGAATATTCTTAGACTGCCCGATTAAATCACCAATAAAATTAAGTTTGGCATTTACGCCCATTGCATCAAATGCTTGCTTCGCTTCAGAAAGATTCTCTTCTGAGATCGGTTTTAATTTAATGTTTGGGTCGCGTAAAGCATATTGATTCACACCATTTTCGATAGCTTTGGCAGCGAATGATTGCGGATCTGCTTTCAATTCCATACCAGTTAATTGATTAGGCTTTAACCCTGCTTCACGCACAGCTTGGTTCGGATTATTTTTAACAGTTTCGAGTTTATCTTTATAGATCGACTCATAAACATTCATCACCTTACTTTCATTTTCAGCGTTACTGGTCGTTGAATTCTTCATTGAAGCTTTTTGGCTGTTAATTTTAGATAGCATTTCACCAGTGCTTAAACGACTGAACTTTTGAAAATTTATTGAATTATCTTTATAAAATTGATATTCAGCTTCATGCTCAGTGCCTTTGACCGCATTGCCTACAGTATTCATGTACTCGCTATCAAGTTCACGACCAGTCAAAACCTGTGTCTTAAAGTCATTTAGTTCTTTTCCAGCCAATGTCACACGTTTATTTTCAATACTTTGAGCTTGCTGATTCAGTGCGCTAATACGGCTTAATACTTGTTTTCCTTTATCCTGAAGTGTAGGTCCATCAAGATACTTAAAATTGCCTGCACGGATTTCACCAAGCAAAGTATTCAAATCATCTACATTGCTATTTTCCACAGCTGACGTTACACGTCCATCAATACTCATGATGTCACGTGTAATTTCATATTTGTTCAAACGTTCAGCCTTATCAGAAGAACTTAAATTCAATCCATCTAAGTTTTGAGCGAGATATTGACGACCTTGTTCACGATCTTGACGTGTTGCAACCGTTAAGGCTTGGTCTGCAATCGTCGCCCCTTTTTGAGCATCAGCACGATATTGTAGCGGTAAAAATGAAGTTACTTGCTGATTTACATTGCTATCCCAATGCTGTTGTAACTGCTGACGCGCATGCAATGGCATATCATTTTCAGATTGCTTATAACGAGCTGTTGACCATTCTTTAAGCTTATCATTGGCTTGTTGAGCGTTAATCATGCCATTTACCAGATCATTTTTTAAAGTTGTGACTTGATCACTCATTTCAGTTGTCATGATGTCATCAAGCTTTATTTTTGCTTCTTTTTCAGCAAGATCATTATTGTAAAGTTCTAATCGCTTTGCTGTAACTTCTTGCTCTTGAAGCTTTTCATCACGTGCTTGAATCGCCCCACCAATGGCATTACCTAAATCTTGCAAGCCTGTCATCGGAGTACTTTGTTGTAATGTAGGTTTTATGGTTTCCCGACCTTGTGAGCGCGGTATAATCATTATTTCCACCCCATAGCTTTTGTGCCTGCGCTTACAAAACTACTGGCTGACTGCATGCCATAGTTGTTGCTCTGCATACTCCCTGTACGCTTCACTTGTTTAGCTTGGCTGTTCGCGTTCAAAATATTGATCGTGCTGTTGTATGAAGCATCACCAATAATTTCATCCTGAATATTGATAGCAGTACCAACATCCACATCTAAACCATTTTCGGCAGCTGCTGCACGTGCGCTTGAAGCATTTTTTTTACCTTGTTCTAGGATTTTTTGTGATTCAAGTTTCGCTACAGACTTGATTGTTTTTGCATTTCCTTTCGCATCGGCACGTGTTTGAACAGAATTCATTGCACTACCGACACCGTTGAAAATATCGCTAATCATTCCACCTCCACACATGGCTTATACCTCCATCTCTAAGACATATCCGACCAGATCAAAGCCTAATGACTGATAAAAACTCACCGTTTTATCTGCATGAATACCTGTGATCGTGCCTAATTGAATTCGATCAGCATTATTTAGCTTCGCCCATTCAACAAAGTATTGAACCAGTTCACTACCCGAACCAGTTGCACGATATTCGGGAAGCACATAAACACCTTGCTCAAAAGCCAAGCGTTGCCCTGTGCGCCAATCGACATCAATACAACCAATCAAAGCCCCGACCACGTTTGAATAGTCATCACATGCAAGAAAAATTGATTCATGCTTATCAATCAAATGGCTGAAAAGCTGAATTGCCCGATCTTCATCAAAGCCTTGATGCTGAAATGTTGGTGATTCTTTGGTGAGACGCTTGCCAAAATCAACAAGCGTGTCTAAATCCTGAATTATTGCTGTTCGTATTGACATCTCTACTTCTCATTGATTTCAACTAACATGGAGATACTTTGAACGTGGAATGGTTGCGGTTTGTTGTGTGTTAGCTTTAACTCAAGTGCGTGTAGTGGTTGCCAACCTGTAAGCGCTGTGTCTACATAGCCAGTAAACAGTAGGTTTTTAAAGGCATTGGATGATACTTTCTTATGTTGTAGCTCACGATTATTCACATAACCGCCTATGCTATCTTTAATCCATACAACAGCTTCTTTCACGGAAATTTTATGGAACATTGTTGTACTTGGTACCTGGCTAAAATCAGGTGGCAATAAATCAACTTCAAATAAAAACGGCTGACCACAATAATACGTTTGCCCTGCTTCACGCTGAATATCTAATACTTCTGAATACCAACAGCCATCACTGTTTGACCAATTCAAATAAGGTGAATTTAATTTATTTTTAGGCACAACATTGGCTGGATCATAAACATACTCACAATCACTTTGCGCTGTTTCAATTAATTCTTCTAAAAATATTGAACCGTTTCGATTCGTCAAAATAAAACACTGATCCGAACCAATCAGTGTGGGTAATGAACACACGGAAATGACAGTACAGCCAAAATCATGAAAGGACCACGCATTCATCTCTTGATCACGATTTAATGTGATGGTCGCCATTTTCCCATCATTCAACACAATCCAAACCAATGAATAAGGCGTTTGTTGATACGCTAATTCCTTTATTCCACCGTGATTTTGAGCGATATGTGGGGCAATAGCGGATAGCTCAGGTGATACAAGCCCATCAACTTCATAGCGATATGACAGCGCTCTTAAGCGCTCACCGCCACGCTGTACGAATAACAACTCACTCCCCACCTGACATGGTTTAACGTCTTTCTGTGCGCCAAACGTTGTGTGCTGTTCTATTTGAGCCGATGCGGGTGTCAATGCACCAGTTGAGCTAATTAAGAATTCTGAGCCACCTGTGAGTGCTACAACGCCACCACGTTGCGCTAGGTGCAAAATATTGTCAGATTGCGAGGAAGATGAAGCAACACTAAAAGCATCTGCGTCATCTGTTGATTCTAGAAAATCCCCATCATTGCCAATAGATCCAAACCACAATTGATTCGGATTTGTCTTTGTATTTGCAAAAACTAAGCGCTGTTTGAAGAAAACAACTGTACGTGGGTAGCCTGTAGATGTTGTAAATGCCAAAGAATTAAGCGTCCAAGACTTTGCAATCGCTTGAATATCAGCAGTCAGCTTTACCATGACTTCACCCATAGCAACCGTGGGTGAATTGATAGAAGTAATTTTGACTTGACCGCTATTGATCGATACCACAGCACCAATGTGCTCAGAAGTGAATACAGAAGCATCCCCATCAACAACACTACTCCAACTCCCTCCATTAGGGTTTGGTTCATTCCCTTTATTGTCTACAGTCGCTCTCCAAGTCTGACCAGCATGAATTACACGATCTCCTGCAAGGTATTGTTCTGCCGTATTCCAAGCTGGAAATGCTGTAGCAGTCAATGAAATGGTTTTACCTATCTCGGTACCACTCGGCTTTAAGGAAACGTTTGGTGAGGTTCCTTGCTCATCAGTAGGCTGAATAGAAAATGTGAAAGGGGCAAACTGCCAGTTTGTGAAGTCAGCAGAACATAAAAATTGATGAACTGGTGTATCACCTTGAACCATGTACATACGATAGCGTGTATGTGCATACTGAATTTCTTTAACTTTTTGCGCTGTGTTATATGGTGTCGCCACATTAAATACAACTGCGTATAAGCGTGGATCGTAAACTTTTAGAAACCCAATACCCAAGATCAGCATGTAAGCATTTTCTGAGCTTGGAATGAAAGGAATCAAACGCAAAGCACCTGCAAACACATCTTTAAATCGTGTGCCTGGTCTTTTCTTTGCTCCTCCCTCTACTAGCGGAATAGCATTGAGTAGCTTCTTCGCCCCATTTGCATATTGCTGTACGTCGGTACGAGTCCACAATAACGGTGACAGTTCACCGCTACTTAGGTTGTTTTTTAATACCCAACTTCTCATTAGTAGCGACTCCCAATATATGAAGATTCAGCGTATTGCATGTCCTCACTCTGACGTTCTTGTGCATTTACACTGCGAGCTTTACGCATTTGACGTTCATATTCTGCCTTAGCGGATTCACCTGCAGCATCACTACCAGTTAAAGATTTACATAGACGTGAAGCCAATTTGAGCGCCATTGCTTCGACCAGAGTCGCATCCCATGTATCTTCATTGTCATTGTCAAAAACATAGATCAGCTTAATCTGTTCCGCATTTGCCAATATGTGTCGATTCTCAATTTCAAATTTGCATTGGCCAGCATCGATGAGACGTAAAAAATCACGTGGTAATGGGAAAGAATGGCTATAACCAAAGGCTGGATAAGTTGTGACTGGTGCGAGAATGGTACGCTTCTTTGCACACGACCAAGGATGATCACGTAAAACTGACTTTCGTGTCTGATCGTAGACGTTGCGACAGTGTTCCGCCGTGGTTGTTTCTTCCTCAAAGCTTGAAATTGAACGATCACCGATCAAAGACAAAGCATGATTACAGATGGATATTTTTGTTGTGGTCATAAAAAAGCCCTCAAGTTTTGGTTAGCTTGAAGGCTTTTAAGGTGGGGTTTGTTGGGTGTTAGCCTATAGCACTGATTAGTTCAGCATCATTTTTAATTCGTTCACCTAGAATATTTGAATAAAACTTCATATGCTTGGCTTGCTCTTCAAGCAAATAAGCCTGATTGTCATCAATCAATGGTGCTTGATCTGTACCAAGTTTAGCTAAAAATGCATTAAGCGCAGTAAGCTTTACATCAAGTTCATGTTTTTCAGATTGCATGCGCTCAATGTGGTTTTTTGGTTGTGATGCTTTAGCTTCGTATTGTTTTTTTGAGCCACACCAAACGCAATAAGCTTTATCTAAATCAACATTTAAAAACTCATCTTCGTCAACATCAAAGTCAAATGCTGGCATGAGTACAACTTTATCACCATTGATAATATCGGTATGTAACCACCCCATATTATCATCATACCAATCTTTAAACTGTTGTGCTGTTTCAGGCAGTCCTGATTCACCATCTTCAATAATATTCATTATACTATCCTCACATTTAAATAAAAAAATCCCCACCACCTCCGTTAAAGTGGCAGGGAAAAGGGTTAGCGTAAGAAATCCATCGCAATCACGCATTCTTCTAACGAACGTGCAGCGCCATAGGATGCAATACCGCCAATTTGTTTAACATTTGATTTATCAGGACGAACTGCAATATCAAAGTTACTAATTACATTACGACCAAAATGCACAGACTTTGATGCCGAGAAGAATGTACGCCCTTCAGCTGCACCGCCTGCACCATTCGGGAGATCTTCATAAGGAAGCCAAATAAATCCAGCCCATTTCTTCGCAATGTCACCATCTTGAATCGACTGAATAGTGTCACGATCCCACTTTGTTAAATCATCATCTGTTAGGATTTGCTCTAACATTTCCGAGTTATAAATAGCATACATTGGACCACGCTTATCCATTTTAGTTTTACGGAAAGTAGCGCGAGCTCTTACAATTTTGGCTTTGTTTACTGGTGCACCACTAGCACCGATAATTTGTGAAACTGGCAAAGGTGTCGCTGTGTAATCTTCACCATCAATCACTTTACGCTGAACCGAAGCACCCAAAGCTTTAATAATTGTATTATCACGCTCTTCATATTCTGCAGATAAACAAGCCTGCATATATTCCGAAGTTGGATTAGCTGACAGCTTTGGTTCATCACGTGGCTCAATTGGCACAAACAAACCAAAGTCTTTCATCACAGCTAAACGAGTGCCCGATTCAGGAACCGACCAGTCTGTGTCTTGAAATCGACTAGTCATTTCTTTCATTTTTAGATCACCCATATCATTTACAGTGAATGATGATCCGTTAATATTTCCACGATCTACAGTTAAAACCTGCAGGGTTGAAGCTGTTGTTCGCGCTTTTGTTTCAAATGCTGTATGGAATTCTCGCTTGAATGCAGCAGTGATCATCCCATTATTCGCAGTAAAGTCTTGTGACATCTTTATCCCCTAATATTATTCTGGGTAGTTAGATTGAAAGTATTGGCTTACACGCGATGCAACTGACTTGTGATCAGGATGATTAGCATTGCTGTATGCGTCCGACATCATCAATTGTTCAATACCTTCAGAGCCGATTTGTTGTGTATTGCTAGGGGGTGAATCCTCTTGAATCTGCTTCCCAATCCATGCCGCCAATCGAATGCCGAATGTAGGAGAATCAATTTGATCCATTGGCAAACCAGCAGCCTTAACTGCATGTTTCGCTAAATTTAGTTGGTTTTGAAAATCACTACCCCATTCCTGTTGGAGTGCATCAACATTTACTTGAACATGTTGATCATAGGCTTTCACAACAGCTGTCAGCTGGTCGTTATTCAATCCAGCATCATGAAATGATTTAAGTACTTCACCGTTGCTCTGCTTAAAGCTTTCAAAATCAAACCCATCAATTGATACAACATAAGCATCAGATGATTCAGGAATGCCTGTATTAACTTGCTCGACTTGGGTCGATACATCATTTGGTTGCTGTGTATTAGGCACATCATTTGGTGTTGAATTTTGGACATTTTGCTCAGTCAAATTTTCAGTTTGTACCTGTTCAGTCGCTGGCGTTTGTGTTTGGTTTTCAGCTTGTTCAGTCATTTCTTGACTCCATATATGCAAGTTCTAGTTGTTCACTGTAATTTGGGTGATTGGCGTTGTTTATTCGGTTCAGAATGAAGTCGTAAACTTCCATTCTTCCTAAGCGCCTACATGTTTCCCTTTCATCAGAGTGAAAGGGATTGCGCTTAAATCTAGTCTCAAGATCATTTAAGATTTTTTGACCATTAGGCTCAACACAGAAAATGAGCTGATAAACTCTTGATGTAGCTTTTCCTGAGTTCGACCAGTTGGCACTAGTGCCGAAATCACTCTCATCTTTAATTAAGTTTTTAAATGACGCTTTGATGTCATGTATTTCTTGCGTTAAGCAAACAATCTGCTCTTGAGCAATGTTTACACGTTCCCACTCATGATGTTTTTCATTGCGTAATTTGCTTGAAACATCCAATTCATCATGCCAATGCTTCTCATATCTGTTTTTAGATTCATGAAGCACATGCAAACCCACACACGCAATGAGTAAAAGGATTGCCAAAACAGCTATAACGTAAATCACTGCATCACCTCACTTGTCATTTCAGCTTCCAACCCTTTGCCCAAGCCATTAGCGACCGCACCTGACATTTGTTGCTGTGCAATTACTTGTTGTTGTTGGGCTTGAGCTTGTTGCTGTGCTTGGGCTTTCTGCTGACGATAAGCATTTAACTTATCTTCAGTACGAATAATTGAAGTCGGAACACCCAGACGCTGTGCTAAAACTTGAGGGATTGCGTCTGTATCAACGTTATCCAATGCATCAGGATTGAATTCAGCAATTGGCGCAAGTGAAGCCATAAAGCGCTCAATTGCCCCAACATCTTCAAGCTGTTGAGCACGTGCTAATGGTGAGATGAATTTGAATGACATGTTTTTCCCTTGTAACTCCTCAGGCGCTTCACCTAAAACACCTGATCTATATGCAAGAGCAAAACATCGGTCTAACAATGGGATTAATAAACTTGCCTGCAAGCGCCCATACATTGGCCCTATCTTTTGACGGACAAGATCAATACGCATGTATGTCTCTGCTGCGGTCATTGGCTGACCATAAGGCGGTAATTGATCAGCCATTAATTTGCGCTGTATGCTTGCTTGGATGTTTTCTAAAAGTGCAATAGCAACTTGGAAGCCCTTACCGCTATCCATTCGCTTCATTGATTCTATCGAAGCGGCTGTTACGATCTTCCCACCACCCAACTTAACTGTCCGTGGGTTTAAAATTCCGTCATCTTCAGCAATCCACATCCCTAGCACATCAATTTCAGCACTTCGCAATGTGTCTCGCATAAGCGAGTTAGCAGTCTTGGCATCTGCCAGGGCGATAGACATTTGCCCTACTGCATAAATACTGCCTGGAATGCGACGATCCAAAGGAACAGCACAAGGAAATTCGTTATAACCCGATTCCTTTAAAACATTTTTAGACTCAATTTCAACATGATACGAAGCAAACGGCATTTGTTTTGGTAGCAATATTCGCCCGTCATGATGCTGGGTTGTTGATCTTGGCTCAATTGCATGAACAAGCTTGAATCTAGTATCTGGATTATTTTTATTGGCATCTAAAACAGCTTCACTTACTTTGTTTTCACCAAATTCGCTAACCAATTGAGATGCTGTTTTTGAATACTCTCGATAAATAGTATCCACTCGCCCATCGCTACGAGTTGTAGCCAAGAAACATTCATTGTTTGGCCAGTTTTGAAATGAATACCCACCACCCTTTTGACGATCTACATCATTGTAAAGTACTGCCCATCCAGCACAGATAAAGTCCGTAATCAAATCGCTACTTACTGAATCATAATTAGCGCCGTGGATATTCCGCCAAATAAATTGACAGACTAAATCAAGCCACTGTTCACCATCAGTCAACACTGTTGGATCATCAACGCCATCAGGCAAAGCATTAAACCAAATCGCATTCGCTGGCGTTGTGCCTGATATGATATTTGACACCATTTGAGTGACAGCATCTGCAGCAGTCGAATCTAGCAAATCAGCACGTTGTTTTTGGTTTGTTGAATCCGAACCAAATGAACCTGAAAAGCTGTGTTGACGCTCAGGTGCTCCATATTTGTAGCATTCAGTCCAGTGACTTTCATACTTTGCACGCTCTGTACGAAGCTCACCCAACCGTTTGCAAATTCGATTTGCTAGATCAGACATTTTTAATTAACCGCCTAGAGTCGTTTGCTTTTGATTTTCTTCAGTAGATGAGAGTACTTCTGAAGCTTTACGTTTTTTCCGCTGTGCTTTAGCTTGGTTTTGAGCTTCTTGAGCTTCACGTTGCGCTTTGGCATCTGCTGCACTTGCATCAAAACCTTTTGAAGCATCTTTGGTATTAGTTAAACCAACAGCATCAGTTACTGACCCAACCAGTTTTCCTACAATTCCGCCACACATGCTTAGATTTCCTTATATTCCATGCCGTGTTTACCTTGTCTCCATACTTTTTTCTTTGGAACTTCAATACCACCAGCTTTTAATAATTGATCTATTTTTGATTCGATACGTTTTTGTGATTCAATAATTTCACTCAAATCAATAGTTACTTGTGGTTCAGGCAAGGAATCAGACTGGTTCGATTGCTGAACTAGTTCAGTATTTTCTTCAGTGCCTACGTCGGTCTGATCGACCTGTGTTTGATCCGCTGGTGTAGTTGTTTCAGTCTCAGCGACACCAGGTGTTGATAATTTACGTGTCATAAAAAAGCCCCATCGTTAGTGATAGGGCTAGTGTTTGGCTTAATGTATTCAGGTTTGTTGTGTGTTTACTGAAGTGATCGTTTGTACTTGTATTGAATACCATCCCAACGTGCCATAAAAATAAATCGTTGCATTTGTCTTTGTCTTTCAACTGCAAAAAAATATTCAATTTCTTTCATATTACCCACCTATCATTCTAGTAATCGGCTCTTTAAACCACCAAGCCAAAATTAAAATCGTTCCGCAAATGTAAAAAAAATCATCACTCATGCTCACCTCGCACTTTCTCAAAATGAAAAACAACAGGTTTTTTCACAAACTCAATTAATCCAAAGCGCATCAAATGACGAACCTGAGCACAATCACGAATCACCTGAACATCACGATAGTGAGCAAGCAAATCACGCCAAGCCTCAAGTGTCATAGATCGCTTGTTGTGATTGCATGCTGTGCAAGCAGGCACAAGATTTTCAATAACATCATTTTCAGGCTTAGACGGCTTACCTGTTTTAAGATCACGCTTAACTGCTTCCAAATGGTCTGCATGCCACTTTTCACCTAAAGGGTTTCCACAATAAGCACAACAGCCATCGAACATCTGTTTTAAATCTGCTCTCTGCGACTCATTAAGCT
>NZ_SGSX01000014.1:0-96179 GCF_004209355.1 Acinetobacter sp. WCHAc060025
ACATCCAACACAAGCCCCTTTTCCATTTTTTTATAAAAAAGTGTGTTGCCTGTTTATTTTTCATCCATAAATCATATTTATTCACATTTTTTGATCAAATTTGTTCTAATACAAATCGAATAACTCTTGTTAGAATATAATTAGCCGTCTTTAATTTGATTATTGACTCATTTTATTTTCAAAATACTTCAAGGAATCGTATGCGTCCTTATCATACACTTTGGGCTTGTTTACTCAGCATTGGCTTAACGAGCCATGTATTTGCTCAAGAAGAGTCATCTACTCAAGAAAATGCAAACAATGCTTTGTCTACAGCGTCTGTTTCGGATGATAAGCCTGCTATAGATGACACAACAACTACAGCAACGTCAAAACATCCGAGATTGACAGCGTTAAAAGAACTTAAGCATGTTACTAAAAATGATCTCAAGGTAAATGCAAATGCGGCTCAACCTGATGCTGTAAAAGACCCATTACAACCCTTAAACCGTGAAGTTTATGCATTTAACGATATGTTAGATCGTAATATTTTCAGACCTATTGCGGTTCAATATAAAGAGAAGACTCCAGAAGATGTTCGCTCTTCTTATAGTTTATTCCGTAAAAATCTAAGTGAACCATGGAATGCAGTAAACCAACTCGCTCAAGGTCGATTTAGTCGTGCAGCAAAATCTTTAGGTCGCTTTACAATTAATACTGTTACTTCTTTAGGTATGGCTGATCCAGCGACACGTCTAGGTTTAGCGACTGAAGAAGAAAGCTTAGGTATGACTTTAGGCTATTATGGTGTTCCAAGTGGTCCTTATTTGATGCTTCCTATTTTAGGACCAAGTACCATTCGTCACGTCGGTGACTATGTTGCTGAAGGTTATGCAAATCCAATTACTTATCCAATGGATGACAATGGTCAAACAGGTTTAATCTGGGGAAATCGTGTTTTAGGCGGTATCAATACACGTGCTAAACTTCTCGATGTTGAAAGCGTATTACAAGGTGATCGCTATGCAGCAATTCGTGACATCTATTTACAACGTTTGGCTTTCCAAATTGCTGAGAAGAAAGGTAAAGGTGAGGAAGCTGTTGCCTTTGTAGATGACGAAGACGAAAGTGGTGATGTTACGAGCCCAGATGAGAGTACTGACTCTAACACTCAGCAATAAGCTTAATATTTTGTTAAACTTCATTGCTAGACATTCTTATCGTTTCGCTAGCAATGTCGTGTCATCTATAGTAAATCTATTAAATCACGCTGTTTATCCCCATTAAAGGTCATTCATTTCATTCATGTATTTCATTCAGCCAAGTCGCCAAATTTCAAATCTTGAACAAGTGTTAAATACACTTCCGAGTTTGCAAATGATTACGATTGAAGATATTCATCTTTATGACCCGACCCGAATTGCGATTGCCGATGTGCATGATTTTTTACAACATCAATGGGCACTACCCACTATTGTTATTGCGCAAGAAAATGAAGGTGCTGAATTGTCTCAAGCATGGGAATTGGGTGCTTTAGCAGGTTGGATTTGGACAAAATTACCCATCAATCTAGAGGGTTCACTGTTAAAAATTGATGCGCAATATAAGCGAAATCAAGACAGTCGTGATCTTCCCTCTGCTGCTGAATTACAAAAGAAACTATTACCAAACCCAATTGAACTACAAAATTATAAGGTTGAGACGTTATTTCAACCTTCTGCATATTTGTCTGGTGATTGGTACGATTATTGGAAAATTAGCGATAAAGAAATCATGTTCTATCTCGCAGATGTCTCTGGTCATGGGGTAACAAGCTCATTACTAACCTCTTGGATGGCAGCATTCCATGGTCGCTCTAAAACACCGAGAGAATTAATCAAAAAACTTAATGGGATGCTCGTTCAAGAAAATATTGAAAAGCACATCACTATGGTTGCTGGTATTCTAAACTTAGAAACCCATGCTTTAAAATGGTCGAGTGCAGGACACTATCCTCCACCGATTATTTTAGAACCGAATCAAGCTCCTCGCGTTTTAAATACCAGTAGTTTTCCTTTAGGGCTGACAGAAGATCTAGAAGTTGAAGAATTCCAATGCACATTAACCAAACATGCTCGGTTTATTATTTGTTCAGATGGTGCGCTTGAACCTTATAAAGGTGGTTTGAACGAACAGTTCGCTCAATTGGTCTATGATTTGCAAAATCAATCATTCCGCGCGCCAGATCACGTCGCAGATGATATTGCCATCCTCAGTCTCCGAAGAATGAATTAACTTTACAATCAATCACATATGACAAATTAGACTAATAAGCTATACGCAAATGCTTGAGTATAGAGTTGCGCTATGTGATAATTTTCCTATCCTTCTCTGCAAATGGCATTTATATGTCAACAGGTCATGTTGAATATGCAAGCTTGGATGGAACGCATATCTTCAAACTCATTGGTGAAGTGCGAGCCCAATCTTGTATAAGCTTAGACAAACTTTTGGCGAGGATTGAACAGCAAAAAAACGTCACTGGCGCAATTGTTGATTTAACCCAAACCACATTTATAGACAGTACAGTTCTTGGAATACTTGCCAAGCTTGGCTTAAAGCTGAAACAAGTACACCACATCCAAGCCGTGATGCTGTCCACAAATCCAGATATTACCACTCTAGCCAATAGCATGGGCTTGGGGCAGGTTTTTGTCATTTTAAATTATTGTGGCGACCCTCAGGTCTGCACCAAAGCTTTGATTGACGACAATGTGAATCATAGCACCATGTTGTGTACCGTTCTCGATGCACACAAAACGCTGATGAAGCTCAATGAAAACAACCAAAATATGTTTGAGCCATTGGTTAAACAACTTGAGAAACAGCAAGATACGATGGACTGTGTATCTTCAGATCAGCAAAACGCTTAATCTTTCCAAGTTTGTCATCATTTAAAGGGATTGCACATGACTTTACTTTCTGTTGTTCAAATGAATTCTCAAAATGACATTGAAGCAAACTTCAGTGTGATTGAGTCGTTGACACAACAAAGTAAAGCGGATGGCGCATCGTTGATTGTTTTCCCTGAAAATTTTGTCTGTTTCGCGGCAGGTAAACAGCGTGAAACGGCTGCTCGTTTTGAAGAAATTCAACAGCGTCTGGAAAATTTAGCCCATCAATATCAAATTTGGATTGTTGCAGGGACTTTGCCTTGCCCTTTCCGTCCTGATGGTTCGATCATTGAAGATGGTCGTGTGCGTACCGTCAGCTTGTGTATCAGCCCTGAGCGTACCGAAGCACGTTATGACAAAATTCACTTGTTTGATGTGCAAGTCGGTGATGCTGTAGGTGGTTATCAGGAATCTAAGTTTTTTGAGCCTGGTACCGATGTAGTTGTTGCGAAAACACCGTTTGGCAATATCGGTTTGATGGTGTGTTATGACTTACGTTTTCCTGAACTCGCTTTAACACTACGTGCTCAAGGTGCAAATATCTTGACTGCGCCTGCTGCTTTTACTTATACCACAGGTGAAATGCATTGGCAGTTGCTTCTTCAAGCACGTGCGATGGACAGTCAATGTCAAGTTTTGGGTGCTGCACAACAAGGTTGGCATGGTGAAAAGCGTCAGACTTGGGGACATGCAGGTGCGAGCAATAGCCGTGGGCAAATTTTACAAATTACAGATCAAGAAGGTGCACAACTTTTAACTGTACCTTTTGATTTAGCAGAACAAGAAGCAATTCGTGCGTCTATGCCTTTGATGCAACATCGTAAGCTGGTTAATTTTTAAATTTTTAGTTTAATTCTCAATATTACTTCTAAGAAATTACATCTATTGAATGGCATGAATATTTCGTTTCTAATAGCTTAATTTTTCAATATAAATCAAACAAAATAATGCGCAAAATTCTACTCTTAACTGCCCTATTCTCAGCATTCATTCATAGTCCTGTTTTGGCAAAAGATAATCCACAATATACTAAAGCCAAGCAAAACTTTGAAAAAGAATGTGTTCGTGGACTCGCAACACCTGTTTTACTGAAAAATAAAGTGCAAAAACACAGTTTTCAAATTCAATATACAACAGATGATTTTCCGTTAATCTACGGTTTAGAAACAGCGCAATTGGAAAATGGTCAATCCATTCGGCTTGAAAATGTCGGCTGTGAATCTTATGGTTTTGATATTCAATTGATTTTAAATGCACAAAACATTGAGAAAGATCATAAGCTTTGCCAAAGCTGTTTAATTCAAGAGTTAAAGCGAATTGCTGTATATTTTCAAACTGATGATCGTGGTTTTTATCTTTATGGAATTAAAGCCTTAGAGCAACAATTTTCAAAATATAAAACGTTTAAGGTCAATGCAGAATACCAACTCAAAGGTTCTGAAGAAATGCCTCAAGCTTTTACTTTTGGCAAAATTGCGAAACAAAAAAATGGACAATATCTGGTGAGTTTTTTAAATAGCGTAGGTCCGCTTTAAGCCACAACAATATCTCGCTTAAATTTACAAAAACACTGCTTATTCTTTCGGCATTTTCAGACAGGATGTTTATTCCAATTAAAATTTGTAAGCCATAACAGGGAAATAATCATGTCTTTAGAAAAAGTCGTTTATACAGCACATGCCAAAGCAACAGGTGGTCGTGATGGTCGTGCAACCTCTTCGGATAATATATTAGATGTAAAGTTAGCAGTGCCAACAGAAATGGGCGGTGCGGGTGGTGGGACAAATCCTGAACAGCTTTTTGCTGCCGGTTATTCTGCGTGTTTCTTGGGTGCGATGATGTTTGTTGCTAACCGCGATCATTTAAATATTACACCTGATGCATATATTGAAGGTGAAGTCGGTATTGGTCCAATTCCAACGGGTTTTGGGATTGAAGTGAAGTTAAATATTCATTTGGAAGGTTTGGAACAAGCTGAAGCGCAAAAATTGGTAGATGCTGCACATATCGTTTGCCCTTACTCAAATGCAACACGTGGCAATATTGATGTGACGTTAAATGTGATTGTTTGATTTTTTAAGAAATAATTGATCAAAAGCCGATTTTTCTAATCGGCTTTTAAGAATAGCGGCCTTTAAAAACAGCTTAATTAATTGAAAATAAAAATTATTTCACCCTTTAACTTCACATAATTTTCACTATATTATGAGGTATAAATACATAAAATTAATCTGATTTGTTTTCAATTTGTTTTGTCGTATCTCCATTGTTTGCAATTTGGAAATTTTCTAAATGACTTTGTATAAATTTTTGACCATTTTGAGTCAAAGAACTAATATTATGATTTAAGGCTTTTATATCACCTTCTAATTCAATTAAAAAATTGGATGCTGCTTGTATAATACTGGCTAATTTAGCATCAACTGCGTTAATTAATATATCTTTCATTCTCTCATTTGAAGCAAACTTTTCTTCAATAGATAGTAGTTGCATTGCCGCTTGTGCTATAGCCTTATCTTGTATTTCATTATATTTATAAGTTTTATCCAAAATTAATTCCTGAGCTTTATCTCTTAAACTTAGTTCCATCAATCCTATAGCCTCAATTGATTTCAAGTTAAGCTGAGTCAATTGAGTTTGATAATGCATAATAGCCTCAGAAACTTTCTTCATTCTTTCAAACTGTTGATCTTTTTGCCATTCTTCAGCCTCTTTATTTATTTTATTTATTTCAGTTTCTCTTTTTATAAGAAGTTCATTTTCTAATATACTTTCTTCTCTTTTTATTTTTGATTCTTCTCTAATTCTCGCATTAGCAAGATTAATCTGTCTGTCTACATCATTGTCTTTTGCACTTTCATTTCTATCATGTTCCCATTTTTTTAAAGGCTCTTTGCCCCATTCATTAATAGTGTCGGCAATATATCCGATAGGTCCTAATACGAGCTTAGATATTTTATCTGTAAAAAATGACATTTAACTATCCTCTAAATTATGAAATAGTCGATTAAATAAAGCCTCATCTTTAGACATTTGTAACTTTAGTTTATTTAACCGATATTCATTAATATTTTCAAAATTAATTAGTGATTCCATCATACTAACTTTATTAATTAACAATTCTGAAACAAGCTTACTTTCTGCTGAATTTTCTGAAATATAAAAATTTAAATTTTTCTGCACTAAGGTTGAAAGCTTCAAAATGCATAAGCTACCAACCTCATTAGATATTTGAAAACCACTGTCAATTTGCTGATTTATCCAAAGACAAATGGATTGATCTAGAGCAATTCGACAAATTTCAATTGATTTTTCATATCGAAAGCTTTTTTCTAATAACTCAGTTAATTCAAGATTAATTATTTGATTTATTAGTGATCGTCTATGTTCTTTCATCAATTGAGTAACTTGCAGACGCTCCATTGCAGAGACCATGTTTATTCACCAGAAATTGTATGCAAACTATTTTTTGCAGATGACCTAAGCTGACTAAGAACTTCTAATATTTGGTCTTTTGCTAATTCTGCTGAAATATTTAGACTATGAGTATATGTTGAAACGAGTTCACTCAACCATAAGTCTATTACGCTTGAATCCATATTTATTTCAGTTAAGGTCTGATGCACATCTTTAAGGACATCTGAGAAAAAATTTGCCCTTTCTTTTCTAACATCTTCTTGTAAGTTCGCTGCAAATTTAATTTCTTCTTTATACTCCTTAGTCAAATCTAAATATTTTTTTTCATATTCATAGATTATTTCTAAACGCTCTCGAAGAAGATTATTAGATAGATTTTGATCCAAATGATCTACAATTTTAACAATATCCTTAGCTGGTATAGATTTTTTCCCATGAACAGGGTCTTCACCATCTTCCAAAACTTCAAATTTACGAATTGAATTTTCTATAATACTTTTCATGTCAATAACTTTAGTCATTTGAAACTCTGATGATCATAAATATAATTAATAATATGATTTTACTACATTTAATTTTAAAAAAGTACTTATATTAACAGTATGGCTCATTAAATTTAGAACCCCTTAACATAATATACTTAATGTTAAGGGGTTCTAAATTAATTTTAATGTTTAAATAAGTTGTGATTAAAAAAATCCGACTCATTCAATTTGTTGGGCTTTTATTGATTACTCATCTTTCACGGCTAGATTTCAATAATTGTTCCACAATTTTAATTAGATTCCACAAACAAACTCATCACTCCGCAGCTTCATTGGTGACGCGTAAAACCTCTTCCATTGTAGTTTTACCTGCCAAAACTTTACGTAAACCATCGTCACGAATCGAACCTGCATCACGGCGTGCATATTCCTCAAGCTCATACTCAGCAGCATTCCCATGAATCAAACGGCGCATTTGCTCATCTATCGGAACAATTTCATAAATCGCAGTACGACCCATAAACCCAGTATGCGAACAATGATCACAGCCATTTGGCACAGGAAGTTTTAAATCTACTGCATTCGAAACAGGTTTAAATACTTCCTTCTCAAAATCATCTGCTTCACGCCACGTATGACAATGCGAACAAATCGTTCTCACCAAACGCTGTGCAATCACACCAATCAAAGAACTGGATAATAAGAAAGGTTCTATTCCCATATCTTTTAAACGCGTCACCGCACCAATCGCAGTATTGGTATGCAGTGTTGATAACACCAAGTGACCTGTAAGCGAAGCCTGAACTGCAATTTCCGCAGTTTCAAGATCACGAATCTCACCCACCATCACCACATCAGGATCTTGACGAAGCATAGCTTTTAAGGCACGGGCAAAGGTCATATCGACTTTGGTATTCACCTGTGTCTGACCAATTCCTTCAAGTTGATACTCAATCGGGTCTTCGGCAGTCAGAATATTTTTAGAACCATCATTCAAGTCAGAAAGTGCTGCATAAAGTGTCGTGGTTTTACCCGAGCCTGTAGGACCTGTAACGAGGATAATGCCATGCGGACGATGTACCAAAGTAGTTAAACGATCATAATCACTTTGCATCAATCCCAAATGGGTCATGTTCAAACGCCCAGCTTGCTTATCAAGCAACCGCATCACCACACGCTCACCATGTGAAGATGGCAAAGTCGATACACGGACATCCACTTCACGCCCTGCAAGACGTAAAGAAATACGACCATCTTGCGGAACACGCTTTTCAGCAATATCCAGTTTTGCCATAACTTTAATACGTGACACCAACAAGGGTGCAAGTTCACGGCGTGGCTGTACGATCTCACGTAACTGACCATCAACACGCAAACGTACCGATAATTTCTTTTCAAAAGCTTCAATATGAATATCAGACGCACCGACACGGATGGCTTCTGATAATAAGGCATTGATCAAACGGACAATCGGGGCATCATCTTCCTGATCCATCAAATCTTCAGTTTCAGGCACTTGATCGGCAAGACTCAATAAGTCTGGATGATCTTCCAAACCTGCGGCAACCTGTTGAGATTCCCCAGTTTCCCCTGCATAACTGGAACTGAGCATTTGATTGAACTCAGTTTCAGAACATAACTGATGTTGCGCAACGCGTCCTAAATAGCGACGTGCTTCCTGTATCGCAATTTGTGCGGTATCCTGACGACGAACAATAAAAACTTGATCGCCCTCGTAGCGCAATAACACGCCATGTCGCTTTGCAAAACTATAGGGTATTTGTAATTGTTTAAGGACTTGCATTACAACTTATATTAATGATTTAAATTGCTTTGAGTGTACTCTATGCGCATGACAGCGTGAAGTCTGTTTTTTAAAGAATTGATGATTTGCAAAGCCTATTTTTTAATGATCATTTATGTACGGGATAAACACATTTGTCAAAGAAGAATGAACATCTAGAACCTGAACTTCCCGACCTTAAATGGTGGGGAGAACAACAGTTTGAACTGCATCAATCTAAGGCATGGCAGTTTGGCTCTATGATTATGCGCATGACGCGTGGCTTGCAAGAGTGGCGTTTAGAATATTATCGCCCACAGTTTCAATATGACTATGAACAGCAATGGCATTGTATCCACGATGTGAATTTTGGCTTTCCAGAGCCTTTGCATGTTGAACGCTACATGTTCAGAGAAACCCATAAAACCTTTCAACTGATGCCACGTTTAGCTGATCGTTCTGTAGTGATTCGTCCTGTAGACCCGATTTATATTCCCGCGGGGCAACGTGGCACACTCTATATCAGTACACCGCTTTGGGTTTCAGGTTTTGTTCAAGCGCAAAAAGAGCCACTGTTTGATATTCCTGTGATTCAACCCAAAGATACATGGTTCGGTCCAGATCACCGTTTTGGTGAAATGTGCTATGCCACATCTGTGGATGGACGTACTGAATTAAACTTATTACGTCCTCGCGCTTTTCGTGCTGTGACGCCGATTGATTTTCACAATGTCAGTAATCATCAACTTCGTTTTGATCGTATGAATGTGCCTGTTCCTGCCTTACCACTTTTCTATAGTGAAAGCACGGGGCGTTTATGGACATCACAAATCAAAGTCATTTATGAGGGGAATGATCGCCCTGCACGAGTAAAAATTGAAAATCGCACCCCACCGCTGGCAGGTGAAGTGGTCTATGTGCATCCGCCTCGTTCACCAGGTGGTGCATTGTTTAATATGTTTGATTCATTTTTCTAATGGGATGAGGTAAATATGGCTGATTCCAACATCCCCAAAGACATCGCTCAAAGCCTAAAAGGCATTTTTACCAATATCAATGTCGATCGTTTAAGCGAAATTGCGGTTGCACTGGTTCTCGGTTTTGTCGGTTTTATACTGGCTCGTGTGGTGTCCAATACCTTTATCCGAACCATCGGTGTACGTTTTAATGCACATCAACGCTTGGTTTGGCGACGCGGTATTTTTTACTTTATTTTCATGATTTTTGTCATGGCAAGCTTAAAAGAAGCTGGCTTTAAACTCAGTGTCTTTTTAGGTGCAGCAGGGATTTTAACGGTTGCCTTGGGTTTTGCCTCGCAGACTTCTGCTTCTAACTTGATCAGTGGTTTATTCTTGATTGGTGAAGGTTCATTTGAAATTGGCGATACCATTCAGATTACCCTAATTCGTGGACATACCATTGAGGGTGAAGTCATCTCGATTGATTTACTCTCAGTCAAACTGCTGACCATGGACAATGTTTATGTACGCTTACCCAATGAGCAATTGATCCGAGCACCTGTACATAACCTATCTAAATTTCCAATACGGCGACTTTCCATCACAGTAGCAATCAACTTTACCGAAGACATTAATAAAGTCCGTGAAGTTTTAATCGAACTCGCCAATGATTATTCACTGGTACTCGCTGACCCTAAACCACGTGTCACCGTGTCTTCCTTTGCTGAATCCTCTATTGAGATTCTTTTTGCACTATGGTGTAAACAAAGTAACTATCTACAAGTCAAAGATGAAATTCATGAATTGATTCAAAATCGTTTTGTGGAAAATCAGATCGAAATCCCTGTACCAAAAATTGGTTTTGTAGATCGCCCTGAAGCCCAAAGCCCTTCTCGCAATGAAGACTTAGATGAATATGCCAATGCGCAAGACTTAAAGCTCGAAAAGAAACAAGATAAATCTTTGTAATTAATGTTACTAAGTAGCATCAAAATCGAATTTTACACCTCGAAAAAGTTAGATACGCGGAAACGTCATCCGCAACGTGTTTGAGGCATGAGCCAGTTATGGCGCAAGATCTATAAGTTAATGTTTCTGCGATGTATTAATCAAGAGGCGGTGGTCGACGAGTTTTGCGGTGAGGATCCTCAAAATATATTTTGAGTCCGCAAGATGGTTTCCTTACGCAGTTTCACTGCTCATTTTGCCAAAACAAAAGTAAGGCGAGCCGCAGGCTAGTCCGAAAATCAAAACTTTTCCATGTAAGACTCTGCTAAGGGGAATTAAAAAAATTTTAAATATAGATGACTCTTTTCAACCACGTAACATTAGATTGTAATTCAAATTTTCAACAGCAATTACTGTTGTGCTCATTGAGTGCAATAAAAAATAGCTAAAATGATTCAATAAACAACAAAATTTTCATCAAGCTTTAAGTATTCAACTGCTAAATTAATCAGATCTAAGTAACAAAATGGATTTGATCATGCAACTCAATCATTACTTAAACTTTCAAGGAACAGCCGAAGCCGCATTTAACTTTTATAAATCTGTCTTTGGTGGAGAGTTTAGCTACTTGACCCGTTATGGCGAACTGCCACAAGAAGATGGCGTGACATTTTCAGAACAAGAAAAAAATTATATTTTACATATTTCACTACCGATCAATGATTTCACCGTGCTGATGGCTTCCGATGTGAATGACCAATTTTGTGCACCTAACAGCATTTTTAGCCAAGGGACAAATCACTACATTTCGATCAACTTAGAATCACATGAAGAAAAAGAAGCACGACGTTTGTATGCAGAACTGTCCGTCAATGGACAAATTGAAATGCCTTTGGACAATACTTTTTGGGGTGCGTTATATGGTGCGTTTACAGATCAATTCGGGATTAAATGGATGATCAACTGCCAACTCAGTGAAGCATAAACTTAGCATCACGATTAATACGTTCTGCAATATAGCCTATTGAATTACATTAAGATCGGTTATATTGCATCCAATCTATAATGAATGTGTTTATAACAATATGATCACAGGTCTTACTCATACCGTTCTGATTATTCTCATCACCATTGGGATTTCAATGGTGGCATGGCAACAACGCAATGTGATGAATCGTTTGATTTTCAATATTTCAGCGATTAAACATGGTCAATATGATCGCTTTTTGACGCACGGTTTTATTCACAATGATGGTATGCATTTATTTTTTAACATGTTTACCCTGTATTTCTTTGGGCGAAATGTTGAGTTCTTTTTTCGTGGTTATCTGAGTGGTATGGGCTTTGTCCTGTTCTACTGTAGCGCCATTATTATTGCGGCAATTCCAAGTTATTTACATAATCGTAATCTTAACTCTTATCGTAGTTTAGGTGCGTCTGGTGCGGTCAATGCTGTCTTATTCAGTGCGGTGCTGTTTAACCCTTGGGGTATCTTATATCTTTACTTCATTCCGATTCCTGCAATTATTTTTGCCACAATTTATCTCTGCTATAGCTTCTATGCCATACGTTCAGGACGCTCACCGTTGATTGACCATCGTGCACATATTGCAGGTGCTGTGTATGGTTTCTTATTTCCTATCATTTTAGAACCATCACTTGGTACAGCTTTCTTCTATAAATTTTTAAATACACCGTTATTTTAAATAAGATTTAAGCAAATGCTTAACAGTGTCTTTTTCAAAAATATTAGGATAACTCTGAATAAATGCAGGCAGTAAAGTTTGCATTTCCACTTTTTGCGTAGACGTCCACTGTTCACTATAAGTTGCATAACCTAAATAATGTAATTGTTGAGCAATATGTAAATCAAAAACAATTTTATCATTATCTGTTTGAATGAACTTTGAACTGATGACAAACCAATACAATTGCTCCCATATACCATAACCATCTACCAAGCTTAATCGTTGTTTAATCGTGATTGGAGAGTTTACTAAAGATAAATATCCCACGAGTTCACTTAAAGTAATTTGTTTCTGCGTTGCTTGTTTAAGCTTTGAGATATGAAAAAAATCAAGTTTCTGCTGAGTAGCATGGTAATAATCTAAACATTTTTCAATAGTTATATATTGTTGTCTCAGCGCTAAAAAAATAATTGCGTTTGTCGTTTTTAGGGAGTCAATCTGCTTGAGAATATTAAAAAAAATTGAATGATCTCCCTTTAACAGTATCCACTGTTTTGCCCTAATTTTTGCCTCAAATAAAGTTAATTGATTAATAGGATATTCTTGAAAATATTGATCAAAATTAAATTTTTCCTGTCTTAAAGCAAAATATGCATAATCCATAATTGAAGCGAATTTACTTTGCCAAAAATAGATGAAGTCCTCTGTATTCAAACCATTGCGCTGATATAAATAATCAAATAAACGATACTGAACATCCCTATATATACTTCGTTTTAATTCATCAACCAATTCTTTTTCAGAGCGATGCTGAATAATAAAATTTAACCAATATTTACGAACCGTTTGATCTTTTGCCAAACGACACATCTCTAACAACTCACTCTCATGAATCCACTGATATTCGATGATAAATTTTAAAATAACTCGTGGTAGCTTTCCTTGTCTTGATGTTAAAGTTTTCGAGAGATACGTTGTATTACTTGCAACCTCTTTCAATAATAATGCTAAACAACCTTGATCTGTTCTATCTCGATATCTCAATGCAGCAATGTCTAAAAAATTGTTGAGGCATAATTCTGAAAACTCTGGGCGTTTACTCCATTGAATGATATGTTTTACTGCCAATTGGCGGTTTGATGGCACATAATCACTTAAACGGTATAATAAATGCGGAAAAAATTCAGCATCAAAACATGATGCTAACTTTTCCAACATAATTTGCCTTAAAAATCCATCATAACTCTTCAATCTCAACATTGAAATTTCAAACTCAGTTAAGTCTCTATGACTAAAGCCATATTCAAAATTATCTTGATCTTCAAATGCAATTGGGCTTTCTAATTGTTGAACATAATCATGTGCTTTAACTGGAGAGATTCTTGGCTGATTTAGAGAATCTGAGATATTAATATTTTCTTTAATTTGATCAACTTCAATCTTCTTATTTGAAAAAAGATGTTTTAGGAATTCCCACATAAATTAATTATTCAAAATTTTTAATTGCCTAGTAATAGCATAAGTTTGACATTGAAGCATCTGTTACACATCAATATTGGAAAACTGCGCAATAATGGTTAACCCGATAGTAATAAAGGCAATCCCCACCCAGCCAGCCAAATCAATATTCTGTCCAAGAAAAGCTTTGGCTAAAAGTGCCGTCGCAATCACGCCCAACCCAGACCATAAAACATAGAGAATCCCCGCTTGCATAAATTTCAAAGCATAGGCTGCACAGGCAAATGAAATAATATATAAAACCAAAGCAATCCCTTGATCGAGTTTATTGACCAAACCATTGCCTTTAGCAGAATAAAAAGTAGAAAGGACATCTGTCGCAATCGCGATCAACAACCAGAACACCCCAGGATTAATTTTTGCAAACAATTCAGACATTATCTTTATAGTTCAAATTTTAGTGACCGAAGTTTAGCCTGAGTTTCAGATTAGGAATAGTATGATCATCATTTTCAATAAAACAAAGTCGTCGCAAAAGACTCAGCAAGAATCATAGTTCAATTAAAAAACAAAAAGGCGAATTATTATTCACCTTTTCATTCAGCAGTTTTAGGTATTGAAAATTAACGCTGATCCAATCTAAAAGAAGTCATGGTCAATGAACCACCAACTGCACGATCATTGAAAATCGACAATTCATCCTTCTCTTCTTGTAAACCTAATGCATACAGCATTGGATAATAATGATCAGGTGTTGGAATCGACAATAAGAAATCTTGCCCTTGTTTATCCCAATCAATCAATGCCTGGTGATTATGATCGAGCAAAAAGTTCTTCATTTTGGCATCGGCTTCTAAAGCCCAGTCATAACCAAACTCATCATTGATTTTATCAAATGCAACCTGTCTCAGGTTATGTACCATATTACCACTTGCAACGATCAATACACCTTTACGACGTAATTGAGCAAGTTCTTTAGCCAAATCATAGTGATATTGCGCACCTTGGCTATAGTCGATACTGAGTTGTACCACTGGAATATTGGCATCTGGAAATACATGACAAAGCACCGCCCAAGTGCCGTGGTCTAACCCCCAGTCATGATCATGATGCACATGGATACTTTGAATCGCTTCAGTGGTCGCGTCTACTAATGCTTTATTCCCCGATGCAGGATATTGCATATCAAATAAAGCTTGTGGAAAACCTCCAAAATCATGAATAGTTTTCGGCTGTTGCATTGCAGTCACTGCTGTTCCACCCTGCGTGAGCCAATGTGCTGAAATACACAAGATCGCAGTGGGTTGAGTTTCCATTTCAGCACCAATGCTATTCCATGAACGGGTAAAGTCATTGCTTTGAATAGCATTCATCGGTGAGCCATGTCCAAGAAACAGCACAGGCATCACTTCCGTATTGGGCAGCGTTGCATTCCAACCTTTCAGTAAGGATAAATCACCTGTTGTTTGATGTAACATTTCATTCACCATGAAAATAGACTTTGCTTTATTATGCAAAGATTCTGATCATGAACATAGCTGCTTTTACGACATACAACATTGCAAAAATGAAACGATGGCTGAGAAATAGAATGACGCTGAGGAAATAAAAAAGCCGAATTTTCATTCGGCTTTCTGTTCATTTTTCAATGATGCTTAGAGTAATTCTTTGCGCAATTGCTCAGGCGATTTCATTGACAATAAACCTGGTGCAACATCAAATGCTGTTTTCGCACCATACTGTTGCATCTGATTTAAGCGATAACATGCACGTGCATAAGCCACTAAAACACTCGCTGTAAATTCAGGATTACTGTCAAGTTTTAATGAAAATTCAATCACTTGATTCTGTTCATCACTGGTATTTCCACTACGAATCACAAAACCACCATGTGGCATTTTTTGATGATCTTTTTTCAATGTTTCTTCATCAATGAAATTTACAGTGGTGTTGTAATCTGCAAAATAATCCGGCATGGTCACGATCGCTTGCTCAACCGCTTTTGCATCTGCACCCTCTGCAAGAACGACATAACATTCACGTTGATGCTTTTCTTTGGTTGTCAACGTTGGACGTGCGCCACTACGAACTTTTTCAATCGCATCCGTCGATGGAATGGTGTATTGCACACCAGCTTTCACCCCCTCTACACGGCGAATCGCATCAGAATGACCTTGGCTTAAACCTTTACCCCAAAAAGTATAAGTTTCACCATCAGGTAATAATGCTTCACCAAATAAACGGTTAATCGAGAACATGCCTGGATCCCAACCAATCGAAATCATCGCAGTTTTCTTGTTTGCCAAAGCAGGTGCATCCACCGCAGCAAAATATTCAGGAATACGTGCATGGGTATCGAAACTATCTACGGTATTGAATTGGCTTGCCAAGATTGGACCTTGCTGTGGCAAATCATCTTTCGAGCCACCACATAAAATCAATACATCAATTTTATCTTGGAAATCACTTAACGAATCCATTGCATAAACTTGAGTTTCAGCAAAGCATGGAGAAACTGTTGCAGGATCACGACGGCTGAAAATACCAACCAATTGTAAATCAGGATTTTTCTGAATCGCAGTTTCAACACCACGCCCAAGGTTGCCATAACCCGCTATACCGACACGAATAGAATTTTGCATAAAAACAAGGTCACTTTTAAATAAAAACTAAAAATAAAAGGGCTAGAAATAAAAGACTGAAAATAAAAGTGAATGCCCAAGATTTTAAATTAGATATTCACTTTTATTTTGAATATTCCGAAAACGATAAACCTATAGTCTTAAACTTAGGTGACCTTATTCTACATGACTATGCACTAAAATAGAGCATTGTTAACTCTATAAAATATATAAATTTATGATCAATTTTTAAAAATAAAAAAGCCTGCTTAATGCAGGCTCTTGAGTGTCAAATAGGCTTAAGCACCTGTTTGATAACTTGCTTGTGCAACCGCAGTCGACGCTTGGTAAGGGTTGGTAAAATCCCCCAAACCTGCCGCTGCTTCAGTAATATCTTTACCTTCTTTAATCACGAAAGTATCGAAACCTGAACGCTTCATGTAATTTAAAACATCTTTAAATACATCACCTGTGGCACGAAGCTCGCCTTGATAGCCTTGGCGACGTAACAACGCAGCAAATGAATAACCACGACCATCATTAAAGCCTGCAAAATCAATAAAAATTGCATCTAACTGATCAAGTGGAAATTGATTCACTTCAGGAGAAGTATCCACAGTGATGAATAGGGCTTTTTTACCTGAAACATTGCCAATTTGATCCAATTGCTCAACAGTCAGAAGCACATCACCTTGTGGTAATACACCATCTTCACCAATGATTTGATAAGTATTATCTGCAATTGTGCCATCTTTAGAGAGGACTTGAAGTGCTGTATTAAGCATATGCACGCTCCTTAAATGGTTGAATGCCGACACGACGATAAGTTTCGATAAACTCTTCACCTTCATTACGAAGATCAAGATACGTATTCAAAATTTCATCTACAATATCAGGAATCACTTCTGCTGAGAATGATGGTCCTAAGATGTCACCAAGTGAAGCATCGTGGTCTGCATTTCCACCTAAAGAGATTTGGTAGAATTCAGCGCCTTTTTTATCTACACCCAAAATACCAATGTTACCCACATGGTGGTGACCACAGGCATTCATACAACCTGAAATATTGAGATCAATTTTACCCAAGTTATAAATGGTATCTAAGTCATCAAAACGACGTGAAATCGCTTCTGAAATTGGAATAGATTTCGCATTTGCCAATGAACAGAAATCACCGCCTGGGCAGCAAATAATATCGGTAATAAAACCAATATGCGCGCGAGCAAGGTTATTTTTTTCAAGGATTTGCCACAATTCAAACAAGTCTTTTTGTGGTACATCGACCAAAGAAATGTTTTGTTCGTGTGTCGTACGAAGTTCACCAAACGTGTATTTGTCTGCAAGATCAGCAATCAAATTCATTTCTTCAGTGGTCATATCACCCGGTGCAACACCCGCACGTTTCAGAGAAATCGTCACGATACGATAGCCTGCAATTTTGTGTGCATTGGTGTTGATATTGAACCATTGCTTGAATTTTGGATGCTCTGCAAATTGTGCAGTGAAATCTTCATCTGCATAATCTTGATACGTAAATGGTGTGAATTCCTCATCCATTTTCTTCAACGTATCTGCATCAACTTTTAATGTTTTGATGGTTTCAGCAAATTCAGCTTCAACTTTTTCAGCAAATACCGCAGGGGTTAATGCTTTTACTAAAATTTTAATACGTGCTTTATATTTGTTATCACGGCGACCATGTAAGTTATACACACGAAGAACTGCTTCAAGATAAGCGATTAAATCTTCACGTGGTAACCATTCACGAATCATAGAACCAATAATTGGGGTACGACCTAAGCCACCACCAACTTTGATTTTATAACCGAGTTCACCCGCTTCATTGCGTGTTAGATATACACCAATATCGTGGAATGAAGTCGCTGCACGATCCACTTCCTCAAGTGCAGACACTGCAATCTTGAATTTACGTGGTAAGAATGCAAATTCTGGATGGAAAGTTGACCATTGACGGATCAATTCACAAGTAGGACGTGGGTCAGCAATTTCACCTGCAACCACACCTGCATATTGGTCAGTGGTGGTATTACGGATACAGTTACCTGAGGTTTGGATCGCATGCATCTGAACTGTTGCCAACTCTTGCAACATATCAGGCACATTTTCCAATGCAGGCCAGTTAAATTGAATATTCTGACGTGTAGAAACGTGTGCATAGCCACGGTCAAATTCCTGAGCCAATTCAGCAACTTTACGTAATTGCTTGGAATTCATTAAACCATAAGGCACAGCGATACGTAACATCGGCGCATAGCGCTGTACGTATAAACCGTTTTGTAGACGTAATGGACGATACTCATCTTCAGTGAGTTTACCCGCTAAATAACGTTCCGTTTGGTCACGGAATTGTGCAACACGTTCATTGATCAATTGTTGATCGAAATCAGTATATAAATACATGGCGTACAGCTAGTAGATTCATTATAACGATGCACAATATAACGAGATTTGATCTATCAGCGAAATGCTTTTTTTACATATTTCATAGCGATTTTATTGATAAGCCTTGTTGAAAGCATGAATAACTAAGGCTTTGCGAGTTTTTATCACATTTATTACGATATTGATGATTTTCTAAGATACTTATCTTATTAAGTGATAAGAAACCAAATTTCTTACCCACTCATTTTAAAGGGTTAAATAAGTATTGCCCCATTGCCCTTGCGCAAATTCACCCTCGATTAATTGAACATAACGTCCATGCACATGATCAATGGCTATACAATCATCCACATCCAAGACACGATCGGTATGTGGTTTTTGCCAATGTTGAGCAAATTGTTGTTTGCCTTTCATTTTAGCCTCAACCGAATCATGAGCAACAACTAGAACATAGCGATGCAATTCACCAAATTCACGGACATCATAACCACCTAAATTAATCAGCCATAACTTCGCTTCTGAAATTTTCGGTTGTGCATCGGTAAAATGGATTTGATACTTCTTATTTTCAAACTCCAAACCATGTAGCTGATGCCATGCGTCAATATGTAAACCTTGCTGTTCACCAAACCATGCATGTTTCAGTTGTGGTGTAATTTCTTCTAAAGAATCACCCACTGCCAAAACAACATCATGGACTTCGGTATTGGCACGTGCGTGGCGACCACCAAGCATGACAATAAACAAACTCGACATTTCTACACCAAATGTTAAATGCAATGTAAATCCTTAAAATTTACATCCTATAAATATAGCTGTTCTCACAGAATCGGACGTCAAATAGAATCGTGCTATCGCGTTAGGCGACATGGATGTCGCCTTTGAGTCGGGGTTCTAGGATGAACCCCTGACGAAACAAAAGGGTTTTGTTACTTTTGCCCAGTCAAAAGTAAGGCATCGCCTACGCAAATTTATTTGATTACTCAGCATAATTTAGGGCTGTGCTTGCCATTTGACTTTAATTAAATGATATGAAAATAAAGCCCCTTCAAGGAGCTTTATTTATGATTTTATTGAGAATTACATCTCAACCATTTCTACACCATCAATACGAGCAACTGTCATCAAATCTTTATCACCACGACCAGAAACAGTCGCAATGATGATTTGATCTTTATCCATGGTTGGTGCAAGTTTAGTCACGTACGCCATCGCATGTGAGCTTTCAAGCGCAGGAATAATCCCTTCGATATGGGTCAAATCACGGAAACCTTGTAACGCTTCAGTATCATTGATTGGCACATAGTTCACACGATGCATATCTTTTAAGAAACTGTGCTCAGGACCTACACCAGGATAATCCAGACCCGCTGAAATCGAATGGGTTTCAATAATCTGACCTTGATCATCAGACATTAAATAAGTACGGTTACCATGAAGTACGCCGACGTGACCTGCGTTTAATGGTGCAGAATGTTTACCTGTTTCAATGCCGTAGCCTGCTGCTTCAACACCGTACATTTTCACATCTTCATCATTCAAGAATGGATAGAACAAGCCCATTGCATTTGAACCACCGCCTACACAGGCAACCAATGCATCAGGAAGACGGCCAGCTTGCTCCTGGATTTGTTTACGTGCTTCACGACCAATGATCGATTGGAAATCACGTACCAATTGCGGATAAGGATGTGGACCTGCAACTGTACCAATCACATAATACGTTGAATCAACATTAGTCACCCAGTCACGCATCGCTTCGTTCATGGCATCTTTTAGTGTTTTTGAACCGCTTTCTACAGGTACAACGGTCGCACCCAATAAACGCATACGATACACATTCATGGCTTGACGTTTCACGTCTTCAGCACCCATGAATACCACACATTCAAGACCCAAACGTGCTGCAATCGTAGCCGTCGCAACACCGTGCTGACCTGCACCAGTTTCTGCGATAATTCGTTTTTTACCTGACAATTTTGCCAATAAAGCTTGACCGATGGTGTTATTCACCTTGTGAGAACCCGTATGATTTAAGTCTTCACGTTTTAAGTAAATTTGCGCACCACCCAACTCTTTCGACCATCGCTCAGCATAATATAGCGGACTTGGACGTCCGACATAGTAGGCTAAATCACGGTCGAATTCTGCCAAAAACTGAGCATCATCTTTCATACGGAAATAGAGTTTTTCTAAATCTTCCAATGCTGCCATTAAAGTTTCTGACACAAAACGTCCGCCATGGATACCGAAATGCCCGTTTTGATCTGGGAATTGGGTATAGTCAATCTTACTTTGTTGATCCACGTTGGACTCCTTGCATAAATCTTTCTATGAGTTGTTGGTCTTTAATACCTTTTGCGGATTCTACGCCTCCGCTGACATCGACTGCATACGCTTGAGTCGTTTGTATCGCATCTTCAATATTCTCAGGTTTTAAACCACCTGCCAATATTAAAGGAATATCGAGTTTGGGGAACTGTGACCAGTCAAAACTATGCCCTGTTCCACCTTTCAGTTCAGGATGCCATGCATCCAATAGCATAGCACTCGCACCAGCCTGTTGATATTGCTGAATTGTCGAAATAATTTCTGTATCTGTTGCATCTGGTTTTACTTGAATCGCTTTGTACCAACGACGTTTATTGTATTGTGCAATCTGTTGGCATTGTTCAGCGCTTTCATCACCATGAAATTGAATCACATCAAGCGGAACTTGCTCTAAAACTTGGGCAATGTCTTCTGCTGTTGCATTGACAAACAGCCCCACAATATTGACATAAGGAGGAATGAGTTTTGCCAATTGTTGTGCCAATTCTACATTTACATAACGTGGACTCGGTTCAAAAAATACCAGACCAATCGCATCCACACCTGCTTGAACAGCAGCTTGAATATCTTGTGGTCGGGTAATTCCGCAAATTTTGGCACGGGTACGCATAGTATTAACTCGGATGTATTCTTTATTTTCAATACAAATTTAAATATTGAAGGCGAATCATTGTAAAGCAATTTAATCAAAAGTGCTTAAACCTGTTTATGTAAATAAATAAAATCCAACTCATCATGAATTTTTTCAGTTCTGAATTGCTGATAACCAAGCTTCTCATAGAGCCTTATATTTTCTATACTTTTATGACCTGTAAATAATTCATAACGCTGACTTTCAGAATCGTTCTCTATTTTCAGCAACAATTGGCTTCCAATTCCTTGTTTTTGAAAATCAGGATGAACGATTAAACGACCAATATGTAGAGTACCCTGATCTACATAGCCCCTTACTGAACCAACAATTTCATCATTAAAGGTTGCGACAATAATTTTATGATTTTCAAACTCAAGTTGTAATTGTTGTAGCGTTTGAAGTAACGGTGGAATATTCCAGTCTTGATATAATTCAGCCTCACTTTGATATGCAATTTTCTGTAGTTCTAAAATATCTTCAGCTTCAGACATAATTGCCTGCTTAATGATTATTTCCATTTTACTTAGTTTTCTTTTATGTAAAGTTAAACCCTAACTTAATTCTCAAGTATTTAAAACTGTAAAATAAAAAGCCCTGAAATTTCAGGGCTTTTTCTGCATTTACAAATTATTTCATTGCATAACGTAAAGTCACCCAAGCAGTACGACCGTCTTGGTTATATCCTTGCGAAGTTTGATATTGCTTATCAAACATATTAGCTAATTTTGCCTGAATAGAAAACTCTGGTGTTGCTTGGTAAGTCACACGCGTATCGGCTGTTGCAAAACTTGGTAAAGAAGCTGTATTTAAACCATCGGTATCGATATAACGTTTATCTTCTGCATGTACAGATCCACCAATTGTCCATTTATCCATTGTATAGTCAGCAGATGCGTTAAATAACTGTTTTGCACGATAGCTAATTTGTTTACCTTTGGCAGCACCCTCACTACGATTTTCTGGATCTTGGTAGGTATAATTTACGTTCCATTTCCAGTTTTCTAGCGTTTGACCTAAGCTTAATTCAGCACCACGAATACGTGCTTTGTCGATTTGGCTCGCATACCAATTCCATGAACCAGGTGCATCTGGACGCCATACAATCAAATCATCAATTTCATTATAAAAACCATTCAACTCCCAATCGAGAGTTTTCAACTGACCTTTTAAGCCAATTTCATAGTTTTTAGATTCCTCTGGCTCTAAATCAAGAACACCACCATAAGGACTGTATAAATCATTGAACGTTGGTGCTTTAAATGCTGTGCCATAGCTTGCATAAACCATTGCCTGATCAAAATGATAACCTAAAGTTGCATTACCAGTGGTATGCGTACCAAACTGTTCATTATCATCTACACGAAGTGCTGCTTGTAATTCAACTTGGTTATAGTTACCAAGATATTGCGCAAAATAACCATGATTATCACGTGCTTTTTCTACATATTCTTTGACACCAGAGCCTTTCACTTCATCATTTAAATAATCATAACCCAACAATAAAGTATTATTTTTATTAAATTTTAATGTATTTAACCAAGAAACCGTATCTCTTGTAGTGTTATAAACCGACTGCGATTTTTTATTACTACGTGAATCTTCTTTATCTTCTGCTCGCCCTAATTTAACTTGGGTAGACCAAAGATCATTCACATCATAAGTTGCGCCAAGACCATACACATTTTGCTGAATTTCTTGTTCTGGATTAACTGCATAACTATTGTCATATTCAGTTGTACCATCAACATGAAGTACATTCATATCCACAGCCAGTTTATCTGTAATTTGATGCCCTGCTTTTAATGAAACTGAATAGTTTTTATAACCATCATGATCACGTTCGGTCTGTGTATCTGTCGAATCAATTCCTTGAGTATGTGTACCCGCAACACTTAAAGTTGCCCAACTATTGTCGGTTTTGATATTGACGCCCGCATTTGCATCATAGCTTTCATGAGAGCCATACGTAAATGATGCAAAAGGTTTTACCCCATTTTCAGTCCCTTTACGTGTATAAATTTGAATCACACCACCAATCGCTTCAGAACCATATAAGCTTGAACGAGGGCCACGCACAACTTCCACACGTTCAATTTGATCAATTGGAAGGAATTGAAATGCGGCTTGACCTGTAGTTGCAGAACCAATTTTTTGACCATCAACCAAGACTAAAATTGCATTAGCATTAGTACCACGTAAACTAAGTGATGTTGCTTTACCTGCACCACCACTATTCTTCATGGAAACACCTGGGAGTGTTTTTAAGAGATCTTCTACAGAGTTATATTGCTTACGTTCAATTTCAGCACGATCAATGACCGTAACCGCAGCCATGGTTTTTTGGTTATCTTGTTCAACCAAATTTGCGACTGTGTTAATCGTTGGAAGTTGAACAACATTTTCAGAAGCGATAGCTACTGATAAAGGAGATAAAGTAAAAAAAGAGCTAACTAAAGCTTTTGAAATAATACGCATAAAATTACGTCCCCATTCGCACCGCCCGTGCGAAACAAACTATGGATTATGCAAATGTTGATTGCGCTATATCGATTTCATCAACAACGAATAATAAACAATTGCATATTAATTAGGTCTGTATCAGGCCGGTCTCCGGACTTAAGAGCAATCATTTCAAAAAATGGTTGAACTCTATTCACCGTTGCGGGGGCAGTGTCAGATTAGGAATTTCTACTGACTTCCCAGTTTCACTTCTGAATTGAAGCACCTGAAACGTTCGCAGATTATGTTCTGACCATGTTGAAGTCAAGCTTAATTTTTAAAGTATATTCTTATCGTCATCGAAATCTTTTATGCTTATATAGACACTGAAATTTTCGCAAGGAATCCAAATGGGACATCGTTTAAGTAAAATTTACACACGTACAGGTGATGCAGGAACAACAGGGCTTGGTGATGGCTCACGTGTAGCCAAAGATGATCTACGCATTGCTGCACTGGGTGATGTTGATGAACTTAACTCGATTGTCGGTGTATTACGTTCACAAATTGCAGTGAGTACAATTGAAGATAAGGCGACTTGGGATAAATCTTTAAGCTTGATCCAACACTGGTTGTTCGATTTGGGTGGTGAAGTGTGTATTCCAAACTACAACCTACTACAACCTGTTTGCGTTGAGTTTCTTGAACAAGAAATTGACCGTATGAATGAAGACTTACCGATGCTGAAAGACTTCATTCTTCCATCTGGAACAATTGTTTGCAGTTATACCCATCAAGCACGTGCTGTTTGCCGTCGTGCAGAACGTAGTTTAATGACCGTACATACACGTGACCAAAATATCCAAGCCACTGCATTGCAACTTCTCAATCGTTTATCTGATTGGTTCTTCGTTGCTTCACGTACGTTGCAACGCGCTGAAGGCGGTAGCGAAGTACTTTGGCAAAAGAATATTAATGAAACGATTTGATGTGCTTTACCAAGAAACAAAAAAATAGAAATTTCACAATCAAATAAAATCCCACCTAACCTCCCTTTAAAAAAAGGGAGGAACTTCTCGCCATAAAATTCATCTAACATTTCAATACAATATGCAGTTATATTCAGCTTATACTTTTAATCAGAAAGGAAAATCAAAACAGAGTTCATCATGAGAATCATTGGTCATCGTGGCGCACGTGGGGAAGCCCCTGAAAATACTTTAGCAGGGTTCCAATACATCCGTGACTTAGGCATTCGTGCAGTCGAATTTGATGTACGACAGCTCAAAGATGATGAACTGATCATTATGCACGATGACAACTTTCTTCGAACTACAGGAACAAATCAAAAACTCTATGATCTAAAAAGCACAGAACTCAAAGCCTACAACCAAGCCAATATTTGGATGGATTGGGAAAAACAAATCACACCAACTTTGCGTCAAAGCCTGAATATCATGCAAGACTTTGAACATATCGAGGTTGAAGTCAAAGCGGTTGAAACAGAAGAACATGCTGAAAAACTCGTTATTGAATTAGAAAAACAGCTTAAAGGCTTTGAAAATACTGCAGTAATCACCAGTTTCGATCTAAAAATCCACCAAGCTTTGATTCAACAAAATAGTCATTTCAAGCACGGTTTACTCATTGAAGATGACATTCAAGACAAAGCCATCGAACAAGCTTTAGCACTGAAATGTTGTCAAATTGGATGGATGAACCAATTAGCCACAGATCAACTACTCAAAGCAACACAAGATGCCAATTTAGCCATCAGTATTTGGACCGTAAACGATATTGAACGTGCAAAAAAATTACGTGATTTAGGAATTGATGGTTTGATTACCGATTTTCCTAAAATGATGCAAGTAGCACTGAATCAAACTAAATAATCATCAAGGATTCAGCTTGTTTTACTTGATTATCAACAGTCTAAACGACGACTTTTGCCAGAAAGCTATGACTAAAATTTGTATGCTTTTTTGACAAAAAAATCATACTTTTGAATCATTCATTTTTTTCGATTAAATCTTTAAAATTCATGTTTTATTCTGTTACTGTTTTATACAATACAGATGTACACTAATGCTAGTGAACACATGTTCGCCCATGATAGAATCCATGAATGTATAGCCTAGAAAAATACTGAAGCTATGCTTTCAACTTTAACCTAATTAAGGTTCTTAGGAGTGCTGTTGGAGATGAATGCTCCCCTACCCAAAGCCCCAATAAACTGGATCGGTGTTTTTGCATTGGTATTTTTACCTATAGTTGCAATGATCGCGATCCCTTTATACGCCTATCATCATGATTTTAGTGCGGCAGCTTGGATTAGTTTATTCGTTTTACTCGGTCTCAGTAGTTTAGGTATTACTGCTGGTTATCATCGTTTATGGGCGCATCGTGCCTATGAGGCGACTTTACCACTCAAAATCATTTTGATGATTATGGGTACTTTTGCTGTACAAAACAGTATTTTATTCTGGGCTTCTGGTCACCGTACCCATCACCGTCATGTTGATGATGTCGATCAAGACCCATATTCAATCAACAACGGTTTTTGGTTCGCGCACATTGGTTGGATGTTACGTAACTATCCATCTTCTGAAGCCAACTATAAAAACGCACCAGATTTATTAAACGATAAAGTCGTGATGTTCCAAGACAAATACTACATTCCATTGGTCATTGCAGTTCATGCCGGTATTTTATTGCCAATCGGCTGGGCTGTAGGTGACATGTGGGGCGTATTATTATTGGGTGGCTTACTTCGCTTGATTTTTAGCCATCATGTGACGTTCTTCATCAACTCACTATGCCATATGTGGGGCAAGCGTCCTTATACAGACGAAAATACAGCACGTGATAACTTTATCCTTGCGATTGCGACTTGGGGCGAGGGCTATCATAACTATCACCATATTTTCCAATACGACTACCGTAATGGTGTGAAATGGTGGCAGTACGATCCGACAAAATGGCTCATTTGGTCATGCTCTAAAGTTGGTTTGGCAAAAAATCTTCGCCGTATTCCAAGCTTTAATATTAAAAAAGCTGAATTGGCAATGAAGTTTAAATATGCTGAACAAGATCTTGCGATCTATGGTCACGATGTGAACTCAGATATTGCAGCGATGAAGCAGAAAGTCTCTCAAGAATATGAAGCATTTACCCATACTTTAAATGATTGGGCTGCTTTAAAAGAGCAAGAAATTCAAGCGAAAAAAGCGGCTGTTGCTGAAAAAATTCATCAAATGGATGCCAAACTTAAAGTTGATTTCCAATTGGTTGAACAAAAACTTGCTTTTCACCGTGAGCGTTTAGAAACCTTAATGCGTGGTATTAAAAAGAACGTTGTTTCTTAATCAAATTTGCATCAATTGAAAAGCTCCGAAATGGGGCTTTTCTTTTAGCATTAAAAATCCTCTTTCTCCCTCTGGGAGATGAAGATCCTCAGAAGTCATTCTGAGTCTGCAAGGAGAGGCTTATCCAATA
The DNA here is from genome assembly GCF_004209355.1 of Acinetobacter sp. WCHAc060025. Classification (NCBI taxonomy): domain Bacteria; kingdom Pseudomonadati; phylum Pseudomonadota; class Gammaproteobacteria; order Moraxellales; family Moraxellaceae; genus Acinetobacter; species Acinetobacter sp. WCHAc060025. The sequence continues at coordinate 27,574 of NZ_SGSX01000014.1, forward strand.
AAATACCCTTGAACGAATAGAACAAAACAACATTAAATAAGAGAATCAAAATGAATCTAAATAACATCCCCTTCAGCACAACCGATTGGGCAGAAATTCCAACTACTCGTCATGAGGGGGAACAAGGTTATGCACTATGGCGTACACAACAGTTTGATAACATCCGTGTACGCATTGTCGAATATTCAGAAAATTATTTAGCAGACCATTGGTGCTCTAAGGGACATATTTTACTTTGCTTAGAAGGTGAATTACATACCGAACTTGAAGATGGTCGAACTTTTACACTCAGCACTGGTATGAGCTATCAAGTGGCAGACAATGCCGAGGCTCATCGCTCATCAACGACACATGGAGCGAAGTTGTTTATTGTAGATTAAGTTGACTAAATTACTAGGGATTAATCCCATACTTCATCAAACTTTGTTATAGTTTAACCAAAGCCCTTTTGATGTTTTGTTATGAAATTCAATCCTCGCTATCCATCTCTCAATCCAAAATTCTACCATGAACAAATGCCTGCCCCACTTAAAGGTGCAAAAGTAGGACATTTCAATGTAGCTTTAGCAGATGAGTTGCAATGGTCAGAACAAGAAAAAACTGAATGGATTGAAATTTGTAGCGGGCAAAAAACCTTTCCCGAGTTTCACCCTTTGGCGATGGTCTATGCAGGACATCAATTTGGACAATGGGCAGGACAATTGGGTGATGGTCGTGGCTTACTCATCGCACAGGTTTTGAATAAGCAAGGACAAACCATTGATCTACACTTAAAAGGTGCAGGCTCGACTCCCTACTCTCGTATGGGTGATGGTCGCGCAGTTCTACGTTCTGTGATCCGTGAATATCTCGCAGGACATGCCCTCAATGCTTTAGGCGTACCATCAAGTAATTCAGTCGGTTTTACAACTTCGGAACAAGGCGTACAACGTGAAAAGTTAGAACTTGGCGCAATGATGCTACGCACCTCAGACTGTCATATTCGTTTAGGACATTTTGAATGGATCAACCAATATCAGCCCGAATTACTCAAAGAGTTTACTGAGAAATGTATTGAATGGCACTATCCAGAATATTTAGAAACTGAAAATCCAATTTTAGCCTTTGCCACCAAAGTCATTCAAAACACCGCAGTGATGATTGCCAAATGGCAATTAGTTGGTTTTGCTCACGGCGTAATGAATACCGATAACTTAAATATTACGGGTTCAACACTGGACTTTGGACCTTACGGTTTTATGGAACGTTTCCGTCCAAATTGGATCAATAATCACAGTGATTATAATGGTCGTTATACCTACCAAAATCAACCAAGTATCGCACACTGGAATCTTTGGAATTGGTTGAATAATCTCATTCCACTGGCAACGCCCGAGAATAAAGAACAATTTAAAAAAGATCTTGCCGATTGCTTAGAACATTTTGAACCGACATTTTTAGAACATTACACGCATGGTTTATGTCAAAAAATGGGCTTACCTAGTTTTCACAAAGACAGTTTTGACTGCGCAATGGCATTTTTACGAATTTTGCAAAGCGAGCAATTAGACTACACCAACAGTTTTATTCGTTTGCAGAATAAACAATATGAAGCCATTAAAGATGATTGCCTTGACCGTAGACAGTTTGAAAGCTTCTTATCACAATTTGAAAGTATCCGAGAAAACCAAGATATTGACGCCTTAGATGCTGAAATGCCGAAAGCCAATCCCATCTATATTTTACGTAATCACATGGCACAAAAAGCGATTGAGCTGGCTGATCACAATGATTTTTCAGAAGTCGATCGTTTATTTAAATTACTTAGTCGACCATTCACGAAGCAGTCTGAGTTAGAACGAGCGGAAGATTTAGCACCATTGCCAAGTGATGCTCCTGAAGTGATGGTAAGTTGTTCGTCTTAAAAATAAAGCGGAGTTTATACTCCGCACTCTTTACCCATAAAGCTTACATTCAGAATGATGAATTACCAAAAATATTGCGCATATAAATATGTACTAAAACGATGCGCATCATTGGTCGCTAAATCATCTGTTAAATATTTCAAACCAAAGTTTTTATGCTGTACAGACACGCCTAAAGATTGAGTCTGTGGTTCAATGTGTACCCCATATTTGAGTGAAGCATACTGCCAAAAACCATTCATCTGTACCAAAGTAAGATACTGATTTGAAAAACTTGTTAAGCTTAAACTCCATGGTTGATCATTACGAGAATAAGTAATTTCAGAACTGATTTTATAAGGTAACTTTTGGGTGTATTGCTTGGTCTTACTTAATTGTCCTGCCAAGTCCATACGTGGACGGCTATTCTGATCGTAACGAATACTATATTTTGTAAATGGTGCATTGTCCCAATATAAATAACTGAAAATATCTTCTGCTTGTACAGCAATATCCCAATTTTTAGCTAATTTACCCTTCACACCCAGATCTAAGGCATAACCATAACCTTTATTGGTTTGACCATTCCAACCAAGTTCATCTTCTTTTAATGCAGGTTCATCATAACTATAGTTTAAATGACCATTTAACCACTTAACCCGATCCATCAGTTCAGGCATGTTGCTTGTTTGACCTTGTGCTTGAAACTCACCATCTACATAATGCCGACCGATCAAAGCGGTTAATCCTGTCACGATCTTCCAATCAGAGTTTATATCCCAATCATAGCCAAATCTTGCACCTACAGTATCGACATGTTGAGCTTCTAGCTCCAAAGCATAATTTGAATTTGCATCAATAAGCTGATCATTTTTAATTTGATAATATAGCTTCGCCATATCCTCACTAAACCGTAATTGATAGTCATACGACCAAACCCATCCCATCGTCCAATGATCATGCTGAGTTTCAAGTTTCATTTTACCTGAAGCAAAAGCATTCTTTCCTTTTTCCAAACGTGGGCTATCCCAATCATTCAAAAAAGCATGTACAGAAACAGGATCACTATATAATTCGGCATTCAATGAAAATTTCGCTGATTGTTCAGCAAAACAGAATGACGGTAAAAGCATTAAAAATATTAGGTTTTTATTCATTTAATATAAAAGAAGACAGCGCATGCTGTCTTCTTCTCACTCGTTAAAATTAAGGTGTAATGTAAACAATAGTATTATCAGTGAACTTAACAGCGTATTGACCTGAAGACGTTTTAGTAATCGTTCCATAACTTGTCGTACCGACTTTTACGTCAGCCTGTTGGAAATTTCGAATATCATTAATTTGCACAAAAGCACCATTTTTATGCTTAATCAAACTGTCAATCACAGGTTTTTCGACAGTAATATCTTGTGATTCAAATGCAATATCCAAAGCATTTTTATCTACAGCAACCGCTACATTTGCAATGCCTTTTAAATATTCAGCACGTTTCGCAGTCACATCGATACTAAATGGTGTAGGAGCAGCATTGGCACCTTTTAATTTACCAGATAACTTAACTGCCAAGTCTGCATTGATAAAGTTCAGTTTAGTTTCACCTTGGCTAATATCAATCACTTTAGTTAAATCATTATTTAATTTAATGCTAGCATCTAAATCTAATACTTCTTGCAGATATGCAACTTGCCCCTTCAATGTCAAATTATATGGAATAAGTTGTTCATTGGTCGATTGACCATTGCTAAATTTAACTGCTTTAGCGTCAAAAGAAACTTCGCTTAACGTTGCTTTCACATCTGCACTTTCAAAGACTAAACCTTTAAGCTGTAAAGACGCTTGATTTAGTTCCGCCTCTTGGTTTTCCAAAGTGTCAGTTACTGGATATACCAACTTAGCAGTACTGTCAGCAGTAAAGCTAAATTTAGCTTTTTGCTGTGCTGAATTGGTCACTTCAATTGAGCCACCATTTGCAATTTTGAAATTATAAGTACTTTGACTTGCAACAAAAGGGGCTTCAACTACAAAATTTGTCACATTTACTTTTGCTTGATTGGCGTAAATAAAGTTGTCTTTATTGGTATACCAGTCAGGATTTCCCCATTCCCAATTATCTAAATCTTTAAAATCATCCCAGTAGGCAACATCCGCAGAACCAGTAACTTTGACAGAATTAGCACTTACTTGTATCTGTAATGTGCTATTTTTTATGTCGTACCCAAGTGGATAATCATTTTGGATGGCATCATTTTTTAATAATAATTCCAACTCTGCGGCATTATATTGTTTTGTCTGACCTTTTGAATCTTCTTGTGCTAGTTCTGCTAAAGTAAGCACAATGTCAGCACCACGACTTAAATCCGAAGCTGTATTATTAATCACTTCAACAGGTGTCTTATAGTTATCTGCAATATCTTGAAAACCATCGTAATATGAAATAATTGCTTTTGTTGTTTCAATTAATTGTTTTGCTTTATCTAAATCCGAAGCCGGTGTAGTAACACTACCACCGCCTGTTCCACCACTACTGTTTGAATTTTCATTTGATGATCCTCCCCCTCCACACGCCACCAAAGCCGAGCTACACATCAACACAAGCAATGTTTTTTTCAATAACATGAGATATCCTTTTTATGAACGGATTCAAAAGTAATTTTTTGTAAATATAAAACTTTTTAAAAATATCTTTTTATGCTTGAAATTTCAACATAATTTAGACAAAAATATTAATATTTTGATAATAATAAAATACTTATTCAAAATACCTAATAAGTATGCAAACCTAAAATAAAATCGTCACACAAAATAAGCAGCCAAAATTTATTACATAAATAAACATTTAACACATAAAATATTCATTAAAAATAAAAGTTAAATTTCCATCATTCAAAATAAACAAGAAAATCCATTACTGTTTGAAAATTTCTTTGATGCGAATAATCAATAATGAAACTAAATCCAAAGCAAAGTGAAATAAAATAGCATTAATTATCCATCAAACTTACCCACAAATTCTGTGGATAACCATGTGCTTATCCACAGGATAAATCCACAATCACAAAACAACCACAGCTTTCGCATTTAAAATGAATAAAATTTAGACAATACATAGTTTTACATTGTTTATAACTCAAAATGAATAAAAACTTTATCTTTCTCATTATCGTGATTTGCTTATTCAGCATTGCAGGTACGTTTGCCTATCAAAAATATCAGAAATACCTGCCGACAACTCAAACTGAAATTACAGTCCATAATCTATCAGAACAAGAAATTGCGCAGATTCGCCAAAATACTCCGATTACAGAAGTTAAAGTCTATAAAACAGATCGTGTAGTCAAACTCATGCACCGGAGTCAAATTATTCAAACCTATCCAATGCGTTTAGGTTTTGATCCAATTGGGCATAAAGTCAAAGAAGGTGATGGCAAGACTCCAGAAGGGCAATATATTTTGGATTGGCGCAATCCAAAAAGTGCATTTTATAAATCACTCCATGTCAGTTATCCAAATGCGGAGGATAAGGCAAAAGCCAAACAACTCGGTGTTTCCCCAGGGGGTGACATTATGATTCATGGCTCGGCGACGACTTCACAAATTGAAAAACTGCCGAACCTCATGACCTATTTACCCCGAAATGATTGGACGTGGGGCTGCATTGCAGTTAGAAATGTAGATATGGACGAAATTTGGAAATTGGTCGATGATGGTACACTCATCAGTATTTTTCCATAATGATCGATTTTTAAATGTGAGGGTGAGATGACAGGCAATGATATTCAAGCGTTTGCTTTAAAAATAGCAGCACAATTACCCAAAGCCGAGTTAGATTACCCTTTTGGCGAAGACATCCATGTGTATAAAATTATGGGCAAAGTCTTCATGCTGTTTTTTGATTTAAATGGCAAAGAAATGGTGAATCTCAAAGTGCAACCTGAACATAGTGAAATGCTGAGAGATGTGTATGAATCTATCCATACAGGCTATCACATGAATAAACGACATTGGATCTCAATCTATGAGGGTGAACAAATTACAAAGGAACTGATCGAAGACCTTGTCCAAAACTCGTATGCCTTAGTCGTGAAAACTTTAACTAAAGCACAAAAACAAGTTTTAGCGATCCATAGCCAAGTTTAGGTGAATAAATCCAGTTTGACTCAAAATTTATTATTCCAAATGAGAATATATACTTTAAATATTATTTATATGTTTTATTTCTGAGCTATTAAATTACAAGTTATAAACATTTACCCACAAAAACTGTGGATAAACCTGTGTTTATCCACAAAACATATTTCAAATTGTAAATTTTTTAATCTTCTGGATACTCGAAGCGATAGCCTACTCCGTAAACAGCTTGTACCCATTCATGACGGTTTCCAGTTTCGGCTGCTTCCGAAATTTTACGACGTAAGTTCTTGATATGACTATCAATAACACGGTCTGCAACATCAAAACTGTCTGGGTTGATATGGTCTAAAAGTTGCGCACGCGAATAGACTTGACCTAAATGTTCGAGGAAAAGCTCTAAAAGACGAAATTCAGTTGGCGTTAAATTCAACGATTTTTGTTGATACCAGATACGTTGTTGTGCTTTATCGATACGGAATAAATCATTGGCTTCAGGTTCAGCCTTGCGTTCTAAACGACGCAACACCGCTTGAACACGTGCCACCAATTCTTTAGGACTAAACGGTTTACAGACATAATCATCTGCACCCATATTTAAGCCCAATACACGATCGATTTCCTCAGTTCGCGCAGTCACCATAATGATCGGTAAGTCAGTTTGCTCACGGACTTTACGGCAAATGGTTAAACCATCCATCCGAGGTACCATCAAATCCAAAACCATCAAACTTGGTTTACGCTGTAAATAACTGTCATATGCTTCCTGACCATCATGAAACATACTGACCTCAAAGCCTGCTGCTTCTAGATAATCTCGCACCAACTGCGCAAGTTCAACTTCATCTTCTACCAGCATGATATGCTTCATGTTGTGCTTTTCCTTTTAAACTTTTGTATGTTTTGAAAATGTCAGTTTGCAACGCAAACCACCGAGTGGTGAATGATCAAACGTCAATTGACCACCTAAAGCTTGGGCAATTTTACCCGATAACGCCAAACCTAAACCTGTTCCACCTGTGCTACGTGTACGTGAATCATCCACACGATAGAAACGTTCACCCAAACGCGCAATCTGCTCATCACTTAAGCCCAGTGGACTATCATCCACGATCACAGTCCATGAATCTGCATCTTGAATGGTATGCACTTGAACTTCTCCACCTGCTTCAGTGTAGCGAATGCTATTACCCAACAAGTTGACCATAATTTGCTTAAAGCGATCTATATCTAATTGTAATTTTACATGTTCACCTGTTGCTGAAATTGTTAAATCCGCCTGTTCAAACTTCGGTTTAAAGTTTTCAACCTCTTGCAAAACCACAGCCCAAGGATCAATTTCAGCAAAATAACATTTCAATTGCTGTGCTTCAGCTTGCGCTAAATCGGCTAAATCCTGCGTCAATTTTTTTAGACTGGTGACTTGACGTAACATCGCTTCAAAATGCTCAGGTGTTGGTTTACGAATTCCGTCTTGCATCGCTTCAATCTGTGCTTGCAATACTGCCAATGGTGTTTTAAATTCATGCGAAGTATCCGCAACCCATTGACGACGTGAAGTTTCATGTTGATCAAGAATTGTGGCTAATTCATTAATCTCATTGGATAAATCCCCCAACTCATCATTACGCTTTACAGTCACTTGATGTTGAAAATTGCCTTTGGTTAATTCTCTTGTTGCGTTCAATAAACGTTGAATTGGCTGTTTAAAATAGGTTGCCAATAATAATGCCGCCACCAAGCTAGTCAAAAAGCTCAGAATATAAATGAGAACCAAATAGCGCGTTTGATTACTAAAAAAGTTAATACTGAGTGCATCATCTTGATCTAAAACTGGTTTTAAACCTAAATAACCCACCACTTTATTATTCACTGTGATCGGACGGTAAGATACTTGCTCACTCGATGGTTCGCCCAAAATAAACTGATGATTGACATCATAAAGTGAAAGTCGTGAACTTAATCCGAGCCGATCAGGCATGGCAATGAACATTTTTTTGCCTTTTTGAGAATCACCAGTAGTCCGCATGGTATCAGGGGGTGGCAACTCTTTAGATGGCGGATTATCACTTTGTGGGCGAGGCTGTGACGAATTTTGTGATGTATTCTGTGATGAGTTCTTACGATCCGCAGGTGGTCTAAATAAATTTTGATTGGCACTTAAAGGGAATCGAAGACCTTCAAAAGGCTGGTATTGTGAAGGTAAATTTTCTTCAAGTATTTTTAGCTCAGTTTGATCAAGTTGCCCCTGTCCGACATTTGCATTGGCAACGACAGAATTAACAACTGTATGTTCTTTAAAATATTTTTGCTGTAACGAAATATCATACTGACGACGTAACCACCAACGAGAAAGCTTGTCGTAGTCATCAGGCGCTGCTTCACCCTCAATTTGTAAAATTTGTGCTTGAACAGCATTCCCCCAGTCTTGATAGACACCATAGACCCCTGCCAAATTTTCAATCAAATGATCGAGTTTCTGCATCTCAACATCTGCAACATATTTGGCAAAATTCTTCTGCATCGTCCAATGCAATACCCCCAAACTCACAGTTGTAATTAACAAGGTCGTTAATAAAACTGTGAGGAATAAGCGTAATGCAATGGGGACTCGGCGTATTTTCAAAACTGATCTCGCATTTTTCTTCTCATTTCAACATTGTACCCAACACTTGTTTAAAATACTCTCCATTGTTTCTACATCATTATTATTTAATCTTTACTGATCGACAAAACATAGAACATTCATTGGAGTAGCAACAATGAAAGCAATGACAAAAATCGCTTTAGTATCCGCAAGTGTTTTAGCAATGGGGGCTTTAACCGCTTGTCAGTCCAACCCTAGTCCTAAAGAAGGGCACGATGGTCGTGGCATGATGCATGGTGATAAACATCATAGAATGTCACCAGAACAACGTGAGCAAATGAAACAAATGCGTGCTGAACGTCATGAGTTTAAGAAATTAGCGCAAACTGCCTGTGACAATAAAGCCGTCGGTTCTACAGTTTCATTCAAAGTCAACGAAAAGTCTGTTGAAGGTACTTGTGCAATCAACTTCCATCCAGATCGTGGTGCAATGAAAGCCTTACGTGATACAGATCGTGTCAAAGATCATGATAATCGCCATGACCGTCATCACTTTAAGCGTGGTCAAGAATTAACAGCAGATCAAAAAGCACAGTTCGAACAACAACGTGCTGAACGTAAAGCTCAATTTGAACAAAAGCGTGCTGAACGCCAAGCAAAATGGGACGCAATCCAAAGCGCATGCAATGGACAAACGAATGGTAAGCAAATTCAAGCCAAAGTTGATGACAAATTAATTGCGGGCACCTGCGTAGTACATTTCAAACCGAATGCACGTCCAGACATGATGGGGAAACCTATGCATGCACCTGCACCAGTTGATGCACCTGTGCCACCCAAAGCATAAGCGCGTGATGATTTAAATTGCAGACATAAAAAAACGACCATATTTGGTCGTTTTTTCTATGCAACAGAGATGCAATTACTTTGAATTATCAGAAATTAAAGCCACTTGTTGCGCATAATTCAGCAATTTTAACTTAGATGCTTCTAATTCTTCAGCAGAAACTTGTTTTGTAATATCACGATGAATACGCAAAACATGCTGACGTAAAGAATGACTTTCTGCAGCATTATACGATTTACAAAATTCTTTAATCGCAGGATCACGTTGTTCAATCATACGATCCACCCAACGATCCAATTGCGCTAATTTCTTGGCACCTTGCTTTGGCGTTAAATAAGACAAAATTATTGCCTCATCTTCATTACGCAGCAATTTACCAATACGCTGAAACTGACGACGACGTGCTTCAAAAGATGTAATGAATTGTACATCTAATAGAGCTTCGATCAAACGCTCTTCAACAGGTAAAGCTTCGATTTGCTTCTTTGACAACTCAGCGAGTTGCTCACCTAAAGCAGCCATGCGTTGCACAGCTTTCTTCTGTTCGGTTTTACTTGCACGCCCTTCTAAAGAATCAAAATCATCTTCAGTAAAACGTTGCGGACGACGTGCCACGATTATTCTGCCTCGTAAAATTTATCTGCGAATAATGCTTGAACTTCAGACAAAGCTTTTTCTTCATCTGCACCATCAATCACTAGACGCAAAGTTGTTCCTTTACCTGCTCCGAGCATGAGTAAAGAAAGGATATTCTTGGCATCGACCAATTTATCACCCTTACCAATTTGAATAGAACATTTAAACTTGGTAGTGACTTCGATTAGTTTTCCAGATGCACGCGCATGTAACCCTAATTTATTAATTACGTCAACAGTTGTGTCGATCATGACCAGTGCTTCATTTCTCTATGTAATACTTGAATGGGCCATTTCGACTCAAGAGCCTGCTTCAACCGATCCACAATATAAACCGAACGATGTTGACCACCCGTACAGCCGATTGACACCGTAATATAGTGACGATGTCCTTCTGCAAAAGCAGGCAACCACTTATTTAAAAACGCATAGATGTCTAGATACATCTCATTTGCTTGTTCGCTGGCTTCTAAAAACTTACGCACAGGTTCATCTAAACCTGAAAATTTACGCAATTCTAAATCCCAATGAGGATTCGGCAAATGCCTGACATCAAAAACAAAATCTGCATCTAATGGAATACCATGTTTATATCCAAAAGATTGCAAAATTAAAATGAGTTTATCGGACTGTCCGAGTTTGGACAATAAGGTATCTTTTAAATCATGTACACTTTTATCTGTTGTATCTATATGTACTGTTGCGCGAAGTTGAATTGGCAACAGTAAATTTTTTTCTTCTTGAATACATTCATTCAAACTTTGAAAACGATTGGACAATGGATGTGGACGACGTGACGCACTAAACCGTGAAATCAGTTCCTGATCACGTGTAGTCAAATAAATAACATCAACACTACCGTGTCTTTGGATTTGCTGAAAAACCTGATCAAAACCCTGTAAATCTTCACGAGCACTACGCACATCGACACCGAGTGCGAGTAAATCTAAATTATTTTCTTTATCTAATTTTTCAACAATTTCAGGAAGCAATGCCAAAGGCAAATTATCAATACAGTAATAACCCAAATCTTCAAGCACCTGCAATGCAGATGATTTACCTGAACCAGATTGTCCTGTCACGATAAGTATGCGCTTCATGGCATGGCGATTCCTAATACATAGCTAAACTAAATCACTGAATGAGCAAATAAAGTTAAGCAGAATGTTTGACTTGTAAATTGTCGATCAAGCGAGTTTTGCCCAATTTTGCTGCGATAAACAATACAACATCTTGGTCAAATTGTTCAACCTTTTGTAGCATTGGACTGCGTGCTTCCACATAATCCACCACCAAACCCGCACCAGTTAGACTTGTACGAATTTGCGACAAGGTATCAAGCAATGATTTCCCTGCGTGTAGATCTTGTTCCGCAGTTTTCAAGGTCTTGTAAATCACAGGTGCCGTTTGACGATCTTGTTCAGACAAATACCCATTACGCGAGCTTAAAGCGAGACCATCTTCTGCACGTGCGATTGGCACGCCTATCACTTCAATTGACATATTCAAATCTTGAACCAACTGTTTAATCACAGCCAATTGTTGATAATCTTTTTGCCCAAAGAATGCAAAATTGGGTTGAACAATATTAAATAATTTTGTCACGACAACAGCGACGCCATCAAAATGACCAGGGCGCTGTAAGCCACATAAATCATTGGTAATATCACTCACGCTAATATTGGTTAAACGTGGATGCTTACCATACATTTGTTCAACTGAGGGTGCAAAAACGATGTCGCACCCAACTTCTGCAAGCAAATGACTGTCTTGCTCTAAAGTACGTGGATAGTTATCGAAATCTTCATTTGGACCAAATTGAATGGGATTCACGAAAATACTAACCACCACAACATCACATAATTTACGAGCTTCACGAACAAGGTTTAAATGCCCTTGATGTAAATTACCCATCGTGGGAACAAAGCCGATGATTTTACGTGCCGCTCGAGCAGGATTAAGTGATGCTGTTAATCCTTGGATGGTAGTTTCTGTTTTCATGTTTACAGCTCGACTTGGAAAGTATGTTCTTTCGCAGGGAATGATTGATCTAGCACCGCAGCATGAAATGCCTTAAATGCATCAACAATTGCTGTTTCGCCTGCTTGTTCTTTCATAAAATTACGCACAAAACGTGCCACTTTACCAAAAGTCAGTCCTAGCATATCTTGAACCACGAGGACTTGACCATCAGTCTCTACACCTGCACCAATACCAATCACAGGTACATGCGGGAATAATTCAGTGATTTCTTTACCCATTTGAGCAGGAACGCATTCAAGCAATAACATTGCTGCGCCAGCTTCAACCACAGCTTTACAATCAGCAATCAGTTGATCCGCAGCTTCACGTGTTTTGGCTTGTAGTTTATAACCACCAAACACATGTACAGATTGCGGTGTTAAACCTAAGTGTACACAAACAGGAATACCGTTTCGTGTCAAAACTTTAACTGTTTCAGCCAGCCACTCACCACCCTCAATTTTCACCATTTGAGCACCCGCTTGCATCACGGTTTTAGAATTGACCAACGCATCATTCAGCGTTGCATAACTCATAAATGGTAAATCACAAAGAATAAAAGAATGTTGATTGGCACGACGTACAGCAGCTGTATGGTATGCCATATCTGCAACGGTCACAGGCAAAGTGGAATCATGCCCTTGGATTGTCATCCCTAAAGAATCGCCAATTAAAATAGTATCAATTTCTGCGACTTCCATGCCACGCGCCATACTTGCATCATAGCAAGTCAAGCATGAAAATTTACGTCCTTGAGTTTTGAATTGTCTTAAATCGCTTAGACTAATCATGACAATATTCCTCTATCAATGAGAGTTCTTTCAATGAAAGTGTTGTGTACATTCAACAGTTCAGTCTGCCCAAGCCTGATCTGCAAGCACGGTCAATGTTGAATGTGATACAAGTTCTAAATTTTGTAATAATTGTCCATTTACTCGAAGCTCAGCATCTAAGTCCAATAAAGGAATCACCACAAAATCACGCTCTAAGATACCAACATGTGGCACTGTGAGTCGCTCATTTATAATGTTTTTTTCAGCATAAAGCAAAAGGTCAAGATCTAAAGTTCGCTCTCCCCAACGACGTAAACGAACACGACCTGATTCATTTTCAATGCGTTGCAACTCATCTAACAAATCTAAAGGGGCTAAATGAGTGTTTAATTCTACAACAGCATTGTGATAATTCGGTTGATCTTGAGGTCCCATCGGAGGGCTTTGATACAGCTTAGAGACACTGACCTTACCCAATTTTCTAAGTTGCTCTACGGCTTCTCGTAAAATCTGCTTAGAATCCCCTAAATTACTACCTAAACCAACGTAGGTCTTATTTATCATTGCGTTGGCCCAAAGATCACTTTGGTCAAATCACGTTGTACACGGCGACGTTTGGTGATCGGATGATCTGCTGTAATTTCACCCGTATTGACTGTAGTTTTTGCTGATCTAAAATCACCAGATGATGCAGACGAATTTGGCTTACTGCGTGAGCGACGACTACGTGATTCTTGCTCTTTTACCAATGGCTCAATGTGTGTCGAAACCGCTTTATTTTCGTCCACAACAGCCTTATCACCTGTTACAGGGTCTGCGACTTTTTTACGACTCTTAGCACGTTGACGATTGTAGCTGCTAATCGCACGCTCTTTCTCGTCCGTTGACATATTTTGATAAGCATCCCACCACGCGCCCATCCCATTGGTGGTAGTATCGCCTGATTTTTCTCTTAACAATAAAAAGTCGAAACCTGCACGAAAGCGTGCATGACTTGAAAGTGCTTCAATTTGCTGAGGTTTAGGGCTAAGTAAACGACTTTGCATTTCCCAAACTTCACGAATAAAGGTTTCAGCAAAACGAGGAATAATGGTTCGAGTCGCTTGACGTTTTAATACATCAAGCCCTGCTTGCGCACGTGCTTCAGCAGCAACCACGCCTTTGCCTTGATAAAACTCACAACGTGCTTGGAAGTTATTCCACAACAATACCGCATAGAAAAATGCAGGGTTGATGGTTTTACCAATTTGAATACGTTGATCGGTATTTTTTGCAGCACGCTCAATGAATTGAGTAATTTCAGGGGTGATGTCAGCAAACAATTGCTTCCAAATACCAAACTCAATCAGCATCGGCATCACACGATGCAAATGCCCCATGGTAAATAATTTTTGTGACTCATCGTATAAGCGATGTGGTGATACATCACGTAACAGATTAGTCATTTCAGGGGTAAAGATTTTTAAAATTTCAGGATCAATACTGAAATTCAACTTCGCTGCGAAACGCAAAGTACGCAACATCCGTACAGGATCTTCTTCAAAACGTAAGGTTGGATCCCCCAAAAGACGTAATTTTTTATCTTTTATATCGTCATAAGCATGGCAAAAATCAAGTACTTCATCTTTACGTGGTTGATAGTACATGGCATTAATCGAGAAATCACGACGTGCAAAGTCTTGCTCAATCGTGCCCCAATTATTATCACGTAAGATCATGCCTTGCGCAGAAGTAATCGCCTTTTTCGGAGGCGCACGGAATGTTGCTACTTCAATCAACTCACGACCAGAATAGACATGTGCCAATTCAAAACGTCGTCCGATAATTCGGCAACGGCGACCAAACACTTCTTTAACCTGTGATGGTGTTGCATTGGTGACTGCATCGAAATCTTTCGGATTTAAGCCAAGCATTAAATCACGCACACCACCACCGACTATATAAGCTTCATAGCCAGCTTTGGTTAAAGAATCAATAACATCTAAAATGGAAGAAGGTAATTGAGCGGTGGATAAGCCACACTTTGACGCACGCAAAGTTTGCAAAAGACACTGTCTCCTACGTCAGGACGTAAAAATCATAATTGTGCTAATCATATCGCTTACACAACTAAAGGGCAATTTGAATCTCGAATTCTTCATAGTAAATTCAAAAAATGAATAGTGCTTTCGATGCGATTTAATCACACCCCTCCCTTCCAAAAATTATGATATAAATCAATAATAAATATTAGTTTACTATAAACTTAATTGGCTTTTATTTTTTTCTAACAGCTTAAGGCCTATTCCTTTTACCTTTTGCAAATCATCAATACTATTAAATTTTCCATTCTGATTACGATAATCAATGATCGCCTGCGCTTTCTTCGCACCCACACCATTCAGCTGTTGCAATTGCTCTAAATTTGCAGAATTTAAGCTAATTTTAGAACCAGAACTCAGCTGTGAAATCTGCTTTGAAGATGAAGGCTGATTTGAACGGCTTGAAGATGTCGATAAACTTGGTTTTGACAAATAATAGTTATCGTCTTGCTTTTTTAACTTAGCATCCTGCGCTTGCTGTTCAGCTTTCCATTTTAAATAGGCATGATCAAATTGTTGTGCATACACATTCGACGACATCCCCAACAATAGAAGCCATAGAATGGCGAATATATTTAATTTTTCTAAATGATTATTTCGCAACACCTGAATTTTCATGGATAACCTGTTGTTTTAGTTTTAGCTTTGCTTGATCCCAAAGTTGATCCATTTCTTCTAAAGTACAATCTTCTAATTGTTTATTTTTAAAATTGATTTGTTCTTCAATATAAGCAAAGCGAGTTTTAAATTTATGAATAGTGCCTAAAAGCGCCATTTCACTTGATATGCCTAGTTTACGTCCAACATTAATTAAAGAAAATAAACAATCACCAAATTCATCCAACATTTCATCGGATTTTCCAGACTCCATCGCTTCTTCAAACTCAGCTAATTCTTCTTTGACTTTTTCATAAGCTTGAACTGCTTCAGGAAAATCAAATCCAATCTTCGCAACATTCTTTTGAATATCTTCAGCTTGCGACAAGGCAGGACCATGTTTTACCGTATCTAAACGTGATTGGAGTTTGCCCTGCTTGGCTTTTTGTTGCTTCTCTTGATGCTTAATGTCTTGCCATAAAGATGAGACTTGTTCAGGGGTTAATTGCTCAAACTTTTCTTTTTCAAATACATGCGGATGACGACGAATTAGCTTTTGACAAATCGCATCAACCACATCATCAAAGTTAAAAGCACCTTGTTCACTATACATTTGTGACTGAAACACCACTTGTAGTAGTAAATCGCCCAATTCATTTTTCACTTCTTCAACATCGCCAATACGAACAGCTTCTTCGACCTCATACGCTTCTTCAATCGCATAACGCGTCAAACTTTCAGGGCTTTGCTCTCGATCCCAAGGACATTCTGCACGTAACTGCTTCATAATGCTTAATAACTGTTCCATTTTATATCCTTTAAGATCAATCACAAATGACGCTTTAGAACTTGTGATCATTGTTCATTTATGTTCAACTCAATTCAATCTAAATAAAACAAAAACGGAGATTGCCATGAGTCAAAGCATTTTTATCAGTGGTTCAGCGCAAGGGATTGGCGCTGCGATTGCTCGCCTATTCTATCAACAAGGCTATAAAGTTGGTATTTATGATATCAATGAAACTCAGGCGCAGGCTTTGGCTGATCAATTGGGACACAATGCAAAAGCTGGAAAACTCGATGTCAGTGACTATGCACAATGGCAAACTGCACTAGAGGAGTTTTCTCAATGGGCAGGCGAACTCAATATTTTAGTCAATAATGCGGGTATTCTCTATTCAGGGGATTTTGAAAAAACCGACATTTCAGCCCATCATCGAACAATTGCTATTAATGTTAATGGTGTATTGAATGGGTGCCATGCCGCATTACCTTATTTGCGAAAAGCCAAATTTGCACGGATCATCAATCTTTCTTCGGCATCTGCAATTTATGGACAGGCAGATTTAGTATCTTATTCTGCCAGTAAGTTTGCTGTCCGTGGCATCACAGAAGGCTTAGATACAGAGTGGCAAAAATATGGCATTCGCGTTTTAGATGTCATGCCACTGTTTGTGCAAACTGCGATGGTTAAAAATATGGATGCAGGTACGATTCAAAAAATAGGGGTTGATCTAAACCCACAAGATGTTGCCGAGCAAATTCTGACTTTAGCCAAAGCCAAAGGGACAATTCTTACTACAACTCACACACTCATCGGTTTCAAAACCAAAATTTTGTATCAACTGTCCAATATTAGCCCGCAGATTATCAACCGCTTGACTAATCTCATTATTTCAAAAAAGTAAAAACAATAAAAAGTCACATTATTGAAATATCTTTTATATTTCATCACAAAATTGTGGCTTTTTTTTAATACTTGTTTAATATATCTGCACCTCCAGAGGGTAATTATAAATTTAAACTTAAAAGTGAATAACTAACATGAAAAAAATCATTGTATTAGCAACTTCTGTAATGCTTTCTGCAACTACTTTTGCTGCAGAATCTACTTCTCAAAAATTAAGCACTTCTGAACTTAAAGCTATGGATTGTGCAACACTTTCTGTTGAAAAATCTAATGCGCAACAATCTTTAGAAGCTGCTGATAAAAACCTTGCAAACATCAATGCAAAAGCTCAAGACCCTTCTGCTAAAGTTAGCAAATGGGCAGGTATTGCTAGTGGTGCGCTAAGTGCATTTGGTAAAGGTGACTCTAAAGCTGGACAACTTGCAAACTCAGTTGCTGGTCAACAAGATACTTCTGATGCAAGCAATCCTGATATTCAACAAAAGCTTAAAGCAGATTCACAAGCAAATCTGAATAACATTGCTGTTTACCAAAAGTCTAAAAAATGCAAAATCTAATCAATTAGATCAAGCATAAAAAAAACCTGCATTTAGCAGGTTTTTTTACGGTTCGGATTTTAAATATATAGCGCTTTGAAATAGCCTAGAAAATCGTTAATTCCCTTGAACCAAACGACGTGCGCTAATAATGCCAGGTTGTTGCTCTAGACGTGCCAATAGACGTGACAATTGGGCTAATCCTTTGACCTCAATCAATAATTTCATATTCGCGATACCATCTGATTCAGATATCGTATTCACTTGGCGAATATTAATTTGGTCAGAGAAAATCACTTGGGTCAAATCTTTAAGCAAACCACGGCGATCATAAGCCTC
Source organism: Acinetobacter sp. WCHAc060025 (assembly GCF_004209355.1). Taxonomy (NCBI): domain Bacteria; kingdom Pseudomonadati; phylum Pseudomonadota; class Gammaproteobacteria; order Moraxellales; family Moraxellaceae; genus Acinetobacter; species Acinetobacter sp. WCHAc060025. The sequence goes on from NZ_SGSX01000014.1 coordinate 45,692, forward strand.
CACCACGATTTGTACACTTTGACCACGTGTTGGCTGCATTTCCCAGTCCGCTTCTACCGCACGATCAGGCTCATTTTTGATCATGCGTAGATAATCTGGACATGCAACTTTATGAATACTGACACCACGGTTCAGCGTAATATAACCCGCAATTGACTCGCCATGGACAGGCTGACAACATTGTGCAATATGCAATTCAACATTATCCAAACCATCAATCAAAATGCCATGTGCAGACAGTGTATGACTGGCACGTGGATTCAATGTCGGTTTTAAAACCAGTTCAGGTTCGTCTTGATCCAAGTGCATGTGGCGATTCACTTGATTAATCAAGGCATGCAAGCTAATGTCGCCACTCACCAATGAAACCAGAATATCATCACCAGATTTCACATTGAAATGATTGCAATAATCACTTAAATCAATACTTTTTGGGTGAATTGCTAAACGTGAAAGCTCTTTATTGAGTAACTCACGCCCAACTTCCAAATTCTTGCTACGATCCTGCTGTCTGAACCAATGACGTAATTTGTCACGTGCACGTGCAGTTTTGATATAACCCAGTGAGTTCACCAACCAATCACGGTTCGGTTCACGATCTTTCTTGGTTAAAATCTCAACTTGTTCACCTGTTTTTAAGGTATAAGTCAGTGGCACATAACGTTGGTTAACACGTGCCGCATAGCACTTATTCCCGACTTCAGTATGTACATGATAGGCGAAATCTAAAACCGTTGAACCACGTGGTAATTCTTTAATATCACCATCACGGCTGAACACATAGATTTTTTCAAAACCTTCAAAATCTTGAATTTGCTCAAAATCTTCAGGCTCATCTTCGTTCGGATGCGCACTGGTTTCTGTACGTTCTTGATAATGCTCAAGTACTGCACGTAAAGAATGCAAACGATGATTAAATGAGTAATCTGTGGTTTTTGAGCCTTCTTTATAGTTGAAGTGCGAACATACGCCCAACTCGGCTTCTTCATGCATTTCTTTGGTACGAATCTGAATTTCCAAAGATTTATTTTCAGCAATTACCGCTGTATGCAATGAACGATAGCCATTGGCTTTCGGATTGGTAATATAGTCATCAAACTGATGCGGAATATGTCGCCAAATTTGATGTACAATCCCTAAAGCGTGATAACACTCTGCAACGGATTTCACCAAAACACGTAATGCGCGAATATCATAAAGCTGATCAAAACTTAGATTTTTACTCTTCATTTTGCGATAGATCGAATAAATATGTTTTACTCGACCTGAAATTTCCGCCTCAATATCATGATCAGCCAACTCACCCTTGAGTTTTTCAACCACAAATTGAATATATTGTTCGCGCTCAAGACGCTTCTCATTCAACAATGAGGCAATTTCTTTATAGCGTTCAGGGGCTAAGTAACGGAAAGCTAAATCTTCAAGCTCCCATTTTAACTGCGCAATCCCTAAACGATGTGCTAAAGGCGAATAAATCGTGAGAATTTCTCGTGCCACACGCTCTTGACGTTCTTTCGGTGAATGCGCCAATTCACGCAAAGCAAAAGTACGCTCCGCCAACTTGATCAATACAACTCGAACATCTTCAGTGACTGAAATCAACATCTTATAGATGCCAGTCAAATGCTCACGTTGATTATTATTGAAGTGATCTTCTAAGCGTTTATTTTTTTCAATCAGCTCAGAAAGTTTACCCATTGCCAAAGTACCTTTGACAAGGTTGTAAACTTGTTCACCGAATTCTTGTTGAATTTCCTCTAAAGTGGTTAAACCTTCACGCACACTTCGATACAGCACTGCTGCTGCCAGCGTATCTTCATCGACATGTAAATGCGCAAGGATGTCTGCCATCCCAATACCTGTGGTAAAAGTATTGGTTCGCGAATTTACCGTGGTCGCCAATTCTTTTTGTAATACGAGTTGCGCGACTTGTTCTAACTGTTTAAGTTCAGCACCGTCTAAAATTCCACGCACACGATCTAGCCAAGTCGCCAGAGCATGTTGCGCTTCAGCGGCATGTTCTACAGTCGCTTCCTCTGACAACTCATTTAGTTGATCAGGAAGTTGCTCACGTACTGTGACCATACCCTACTCCTATAACTCTATACTTCATTATAAATCGTTTATCTCTGTTTTCTTTTCAAATAAAGCAATGGATTCAACATGCCCCGTATGAGTAAACATGTCCATCACACCTGCTTTTTTTAGCTGATAACCGTGTTGCACCAAAATCCCAGCATCTCTTGCCAAAGTCGCTGGATTACACGACACATAAACGATTCTTTGTGCACCAAACTTGGGCACATAATGCATAATCTCTTCCGCACCCGCACGAGGAGGATCAATCAATAATGCATCAAATCCTTGATTTGCCCAAGAATAATGCGAAAAGTCTTTTGTTAAATCTTGTGAATGAAATTTAACATTGGTGATGCTGTTTTTCAGTGCGTTTTCTGTACCGCGCTTCACCATCTCTTCACTACCCTCAACTGCAACGACTTTTCCTGTGACACCAACACATCTGGCGAGAGGAAGTGAAAAATTTCCCAATCCACAAAACAGATCTAGAACTTTTTCACCATGTTGCAATTCAAGCAAATCACATGCCAGCTTGACCATTTGAGGATTTACAGTCGGATTGACCTGAGTAAAATCTGTGGGATTGAACGCAAAATCGACGTTAAAATCTTCTAATCGGTAATGTAAATGCATTGCTGCTTGCGCATCATCCACGCGATGTACACTGTCTACACCTGCGGGTTGCAAATACAACTGCCATTGTTTCTGTAACGCGTATTGTTGCAATAGGTTGACATCATGCTCTTTTAATTTTTCAGTATGACGTACCAATAAAGAGATTTCACAATCTCCTTTGGCTAATTCTATATGACCAATGCTACTTTTGCCTTTTAGACTTTCGAGTAATAGCTTAATTTCTGGAAGTGCTTGATCAAGTTCAGCATCGAGAATTTTACAGGTCTGAATTTCAGTTAAATGATTGCTTTGCGCCTCACGAAAACCCATGAGTAATTTATTTTGTTTTGGTAAATAACGTACGCCAATTCGTGCTTTATGACGATAATCGACACGCGTTGAACGTAACGGCGCTAGCCATTGCTCAGGCGCTAAACCCGCAAAATGACTGAGGTGTGATTTTAAAACGTCATGCTTTAAACGGATCTGCTCATCGGGATGAATATGTTGCATATTACACCCACCACAGCTTCCAAAATGCGGGCAAATCGGTTGGATACGATGAGGATTTGGCTCACTGAGCAATTCGATACAATCTGCTTCTTCAAGTTTAGACACTTGTTTAGTGATTTGAGCCTTAACGATTTCACCAGGCAAAGCATAGCGAATAAACACTTTTTTACCGTGCTTTTCACTCGGATGTTTTGTACCACGAACATCTGCCAAATGTTCTGTGGTATTTGAATAGTGCGCAATCCCTCGCCCTTCGTGTGACAATCGTTCAACTTTAAAAATATATTGTGGAAGTTGAGATGGTCGAGGTTTGGCTCTATGTTTCAAAGGAATACCTAATCGGGTGTGGAGGGAAAATCTGCTCGAGTAAACTCAGTCTGCTGTGAAGTTTCACGCCAAACATCTAAGAACTCTTTTTGTTGCGGTTGACCTTGTAAATAATGAATCGACGCTTGAATCCATAAACGATGATCTTCTCGACTGATTTGACCTTTGAGTAAAGACCAACGTAGATAGATCAACCATGTATTCAATACATCACCTTCGCAATAGCTGGTCAGTTTGAGCCACTGCTGGTTTTTTACATATTCAGGTATAAAATAACCTGAAATACCACGTTTACCAGGATAGCCGAGTAAATGTGCTGCATCATCTAACTTCTGAAAATGACGACCATTAAACATCGCCATCACATCCATCAAATCAACATGACGGTTGTGGTATCGGTTCTGATAGTTATTATACCTTTTTTGCGTATCAATCTCACCCTGATCGAACAAACTTGGCGCAGATAATCCATGATACATGGCACGGAATAAAATCACTGGAATATCAAACTGTGAACCATTCCAACTCACCAATGTCGGATGACGCTTATCAAAGATAGATAAAAATTTTTGTAAAATTTCAGCTTCAGAATGATGTTCACGGCTAAATGAAAACAGTTTCATTGCCCCATTTTCATCAATCCATAGCCCAGAGATACAGACAATTTCATGTAAAGGCAAACGCTGAAAATCCATACCAGACTCTTGACGACGCAGCTTCGCTAACGCTTGCTCAAGATCTTCTTGCGGTAAATCCAAGCCATATAAATGCGCCCCAGATTTCAAATCTGTCAGGGTTTCAATATCAAAAACTAAAACAGGAAGACGCATAAAAAGCTTTACTCAATTATCAGCTCGCCATCATGAAACAAATGAACACCATGAAGCAACCATTCTTGGTGAAGAATAATAATTAATCCTCAACCGAAAACAAACCTGTAGACAAATAACGATCACCACGATCACACACGATACATACAATCACAGCATCTGGGTTTTCTTCAGCAATTTTAATTGATGCCCACACTGCACCACCAGAAGAAACACCCGCGCTAATCCCTTCTTGACGTGCTAAACGACGTGCAGTTTTTTCCGCTTCAATTTGCGGAATGTCCATAATACGGTCGACACGTTTAGGATCAAAAATCGTCGGTAAATATTCTTGTGGCCAACGACGAATCCCTGCAATATTTGAACCTTCCGACGGTTGCAAACCAATAATTTGAATATCAGGATTTTGTTCTTTTAAATATTTAGAAATTCCCATAATCGTACCCGTCGTTCCCATAGAGCTGACGAAATGGGTAATTTTACCGCCTGTTTGTTGCCAAATTTCTGGACCTGTGGTCAAGTAATGTGCTTCAACATTATCAGGATTACCAAACTGATTTAAAACCAAGCCTTTACCTTCACTTTGCATTTGCAAAGCCATATCACGCGCTTGTTCCATATTTTCAGATTCAATCAATTCAGCACCATAAGCACGCATGGCATCTTTACGCTCTTGACTTGAACCTGCTGGCATGATGAGTTTCATCTTATAACCACGCATTGCCGCCACCATCGCCAATGCAATCCCTGTATTTCCACTGGTCGCTTCAATCAAAGTATCGCCTAGTTTGATCTGCCCACGCTGTTCAGCTTTCATAATCATATTATATGCTGGACGATCTTTTACAGAACCTGCTGGATTATTGCCTTCAAGTTTTGCCAATACTGTTGCTTGAGTATGACTCGCCAAACGCTGTAGACGCACCAAAGGCGTTTTACCTACATAATGGTCTAACAAAAAATCATCAGCTAAAAAATCAGGTTGTGTATTACTCATGGATTGCACCTATATCGAGGTGCGCATATTGTATGAAAAAATAAATGCTACTGCACAACTTTCCTAGCGATTTTGAAAGGAATGATCAAACTAAATCCAGATTATATTCAACTAAATAAAATCAATTTAAATTGTTTATTGAATAAAATTAAACACATATATAAATGCAAGAATACTTTAGAATTAGAAATGATAAAGTTATCTATAAAACAGCATAACAATGCTCAAAGTTGCAAGAATTTTAATCATATTGTCATGCAGGATGAATAAAGCATGTTAATATTCTTCGCATGAGCAATGAGTTGCTGGAACCATGTCGAATTTCAATAAAAAACTCTTTAAACGCTTAAAACTGAATCACGCTTATGGTCAACTGATTGCGTTAATTTTCGTGCCAATTATGGTTTTGGCATGTGTAGGCACTGCGCTCGTCCTTTCTGAAACGTCCTCGGCTGCAAAATCAAAACAACGTTTTCAAGCGATTGCCATTCTCAGCCGTTACCAATACACCGCAGAAAAACTCACAGCGGTCATGGAAATTAATAAAACACAGCATATTAAAGCTGAAAATATTTTACAAAAAATGTTCAATGAGAAACATTTACTCAGTGCAGCTGTGATTGATGCAAATAATATCAATCATTTAAGTATTGGTTATCAAAGCAAGCGAACTTGGCCTCAAATTCCGAAATCAGGTACTTTTTTTGGTCCAATCCAAAGTAAAACCAATAATATTTATGGCATAAAACTCAATCCAATCAACAGCACAGAAAATATGTGGTTGGTGATTGAAATGGATAACCAGCCCTTAGAAATCGCTCATTACCGCGTCATGATTGTACTGATCACGACAGCGCTATTTACCCTATTGTTACTTTTATTATGTTTGAATTTTTATTCACGGCGTTGGATTGCACCGATGTACGAAATTCGGATGCAATTACAACGTTTAAATGCCGATACGCTCGATCAACACATGGTCATTAACAGCACAGGGGAATTGCGTTTACTACAACGTGATATTGCCAATGTGGTGAAGCGTTTACATTTCAGTTTTCTTGAACTAAAAGAACATACTGAGCAGACTGAAGATGACCTACGTCGTACTTTAGATACTTTAGAAGTTCAAAACATTACTTATAAACAAGCACGTGACCAAGCGATTTTATCGAATCAGTCTAAATCGGTTTTTTTGGCGAATATCAGTCATGAATTACGCACACCGCTCAACAGTATTGATGGTTTTATTCACCTGATGTTGCGTCAAGATAATTTGAGCAATGATCAAAGCCTATATTTACAAACTATTCGTAAATCTTCTGCGCATCTTTTGGCATTAATTAATGATGTACTGGATTTTTCAAAAATTGATGCAGGAAAATTAGAGCTTGAAACTGCTCCATTCGATCTTGAAGAAGCAATTTTTGATGTGATGGATATGTTGTCACCATTGGCAGCACAGAAACATATCGAAATGGCGTTTTATTTTGCAGACAATGTACCGAAATACGTGATTGGAGATGCTTTACGTTTCAAACAAATTTTGACCAATTTAATTTCCAATGCGATTAAATTCACCCCAGATGGTGAAATTATTGTCCGTGCCCGTATGGAGCATGATGATATTGGACAATGCTTATTACACTTTAGTGTTCAAGACAGTGGTATTGGTCTAAGTGGTACAGATCGCAAAAAACTATTCGAGTCATTCTCTCAAGGGGATGCATCGGTTACTCGTCAATTCGGCGGTACAGGCTTAGGTCTAGCCATTTCCAAACAGCTTGTGCATCTCATGCATGGGCAAATTGGTTTTGAGGATAACCAAGAACGCGCACCGACTGAAAAAGGCTCGACTTTCTGGTTTACTGCGATGCTTGCAGTCAATGAAGATGAAGATATTGTTCATCCATCATTTAGTGAACAAAAAGTGGTGTCGTACTTGGCACACCCTGCGACTGCAAATGTATTGCGCCATTATCTTGAAGATTATCAAGTTCAGCACAATGAAGCGCAGTCGATCCTCGATTTGTTTAGTCGCTTAAATAGCTTAGGACAGGATACAGATAATACATGGTTGATCGTCGATCATAGTGGCGATACCGAAGCATTACTGAAAGAAATTCGTGGGCGTTATCAAGGGCATTTGGCTGTTTATGGCTATCAAATGTCACTTGATCCAAATATGCTCAGTGAATATAAAGCACGCCCCTTGTATCAACCTTTAAGTCGTAGCTCAGTCATTCAACTTCTCAGCAATAAACCTGTCTTTGAGCAAGAACAACACAAAGACTTTAAAGGACAAGATTTACATATCTTGGCAGTTGATGATCATTTACCAAACCTGATTGTGCTTGAAGCTTTATTGGGTGAATTGAATGTCAAAACCACTAAAGCACAAAGTGGGCAAGAAGCCTTAACCATTATCCAACAAGGCATTGAACAAGGTTCAAAACCGTATGATTTAGTGTTTATGGATATTCAAATGCCTGTAATGTCAGGGATTGATACCACCCGTGCGATTCGCTCTTTGGAATCAACATTAGATGGTATGCGTATGCCAATTATTGCACTTACTGCACATGCTTTAGCGGATGAAAAGCAAAAATTATTGAAAGTAGGTATGGATGATTACGTCACTAAACCAATTCAAATTGAACAAATCATTCAAATCCTCACCAATTGGACATCTGATAAATTTATCCAACAGAAACAACAAACCAATGAAAATAAAGTCTATATCGAAGCATTTAATACCGATATTTTAGATTGGAAACAAAGTCTTGCTTTAGCTGCCAATAAAGAAGACTTGGCACAAGATTTATTAAAAATGTTGGTCGATAGTTTTCCAACGGAACTGGATGAGATAGAACAACTGATCGAGTTGGAAGACTTCCCGCAACTTGAGCACGTCTTACATCGTTTATACGGCGCAACCCGTTATGTGGGTACACCAAAATTACAACGAGTCACTGGTGAATTTGAACAGTTCATTTCCACACTCCGCAAAGAACGTCGCAAAGCAGATGAAAACTTTATTCAAGAAGTTCTACGTCGTTTAGATGATTTACAAGTGGCTATTCGTGAAGTAGAAACAGCAGCACAGCAAATTTTACCGAATTAGATTTCGATCAGTTCAATTGAGCAGTTTAAATTTTTTAAATTGCTTCAACTGTTTTTAGCATCGTCAATGGATAGATTTAAAATTTTCTGTGACTCTCCTGTCATGTAACTCTGCCATGCTCATGCTATGCTGATGACCAAGGAAAAAAGAGTCTAGATCATGGCACTATTACATATTGAAAAAAATAACGGCATCGCAACAGTTTCACTAAACCGTCCAGATAAACGTAATGCAATGAGCTTTGCTTTACTCAAAGAACTGGTCAAAACTGCTGAAAAAATCAAAAAAGATCGTAGTATCCGCGTGGTGATTTTAACTGGTGAAGCGAATGTATTTAGTGCTGGGATTGATCTCGCAGATTTGAATAGTCCGAACAATAGAGCTTTTGCAGCATGGGAATTGATTAAACCAGGACAAAGCTTATTTCAAAAAGCTTTTCTAATTTGGCAAGAACTACCTGTACCTGTGATTGCTGCAATTGAAGGTTTCTGTTTTGGTGCTGGGATGCAATTAGCTTTAGCTGCGGATATTCGTATTGCACATCCAGAAACTAAAATGTCGATTATGGAAAGTCGTTGGGGCTTAGTGCCTGATATGGGCTTAACTCGCTCAATCAAAGGTGTAATTGGCATTGACCTAGCCAAAGAACTCACTTTAACAGCACGAATTTTTGATGGTAATTATGCCAAAGAGATTGGACTCATTACGCATATAGATGAATCGCCATTAACCAAAGCCCAAGCTATTGCCGAAGAAATGCTACAGCGCTCTCCTGACGCACTAGCGGCAGCAAAACGTGTCTTAGATGCTATGGAACATGAACCGAAAAAATCTTTACGCTTAGAAAAAATTTGGCAACTCAAATTACTCTTAGGTAAAAATAGTCAAATTGCACGTAAAAAGGATAAACATCCTGAAATTGAATTTCTGCCTCGTCAATATAAATAAGCGAGCATAGATCACCTGCATAAATGAATAAGTGATGTTGCGTAGTAACATAAAATTTTTGTTTCATGATAAAAATGGATACGCGATAACGTCATCCGCAACGTGTTTGAGGCAGGGCTACTTTTAATCAGATATGTTTCTACAACATATCCGATATTTTGACAGAAGTTGACGAGTTTTGCGGTGAGGAGCAACGCTCCGCAAGGTGGTTTCTTGCGAAGCTTCGCTTCTCATTTGCCGAAACAAAAGTACCTCGAGCCTGAGCGAGTTAAAGCACTGCTTTAACGATGCGCAAGACGCAGTGGCTAATCCTGAAATTAAAACTTATGATGTAAGACTCCGCCAAAGAAACTTAACAATCTTTAATGTATGAATACGTCTTTAATCAATAAGTCATCTTGAAACACGATTCAAAATGGTTGGGTAATAAAATGAATTTTGACCATCATAGTAAAATTGCATTCCTCGGTATGGGCTTAATGGGAAGCCGTATGGCAACCCGATTAATCCAAGCAGGTTTTCACGTTGCCGTATGGAACAGAACAGCAACTGCCTGTGAAACATTGATTGATATGGGTGCTCACCCATTGAAGATTGAAAATATTTCAGAATATCCAATTATTTTAACCTGTCTCGCAGATGATCAAGCTGTGCAAAGTGTCTATGACTTGATTGAACCATACTTAACGAACAATCAAGTGATTGTGGATTTCTCTAGCCTTTCAGTCGATAAAACCAAACAACTTGCAGAGCAAGCAAAAGTCAAACAAGTGACTTGGATTGATTCTCCTGTTTCAGGCGGAACAGCAGGCGCTGAAAATGGCACACTCGTCATCTTTGCAGGTGGTGATGCGGAAACGATTCAAGATCTGAGCATTGTTTACAACATACTTTCTCAACGTGTGACTTGCATGGGTGGAACAGGTACAGGACAAGCAACGAAAATCTGTAACCAATTAATTGTGGCTGCAAATAGTACACTCATTGCAGAAGCGGTGGCACTTGCAGATCAAGCAGGTGTGGATACCACATTACTTGCACCCGCACTTGCAGGCGGCTTCGCTGATTCAAAGCCCTTCCAAATCCTTGCACCACGCATGGCGACCCATACTTTTGAACCAGTACAATGGAAAGTTCAAACCTTATCCAAAGATTTAAACAACGCTGTCCAACTTGCACAGCAATTCAATTTAAATATCCCAGTCGCGCAACTCGCTTTAAGTCGACTACAAGACCATCAAAATAATGGCTTTGCTGAATCTGACTTAGCGACAGTGATTCAACATGTCGAAGTAAAATAGGCGATGTATTTAAGATATATACGACTTCAGCATAAACATATTGAAAAATAGTCCATTGCCAACTACATTGGAGATGAAAGCCCATTCACGCAAGGAGCAATTATCATGACTAAACTCGCAGTAAATCTCTCGATGATCTTTACTGAAGTCCCACTCATTGAGCGTTTTGCTTTAGCGCATAAACATGGTTTTCACAATGTTGAGATTCAATTCCCCTATGAATTAAGCATCGAAGAGATTCAAGCTCAACTGGAACTACATGATTTACATATTTGCCTAATCAATGTTCCAGCGGGTGACTTAATGCAAGGTGGTGATGGTCTAGCAGGTATTCCAGGACGTGAAGTCGAATTTCATCAGGCACTCACACTTGCGATTGAATACGCAGATGCTTTGAATGTGCCGAGTGTGAATATTCTCGCTGGAAAGCAACCAACTGACGCTGACTTACTTCCCTGCCTAAATACTCTAGCCAATAATTTAAAACTCGCATCCCACATGTTGTCTGATCATGATATTCAACCAGTTTTTGAAATGATCAATGGTACAGATATGCCTCGTTTCTTGGTTCAAAATATCGCCCAAGCACAAGAAATGCTTGAAGCAGTACAACATCCAGCCTTAAAAATGCAATTTGATTGCTACCACATGGCAATGATGGGTGAAGAGGTATTAGCAGCATTACAAGAAAATATAGACTGGATTGGGCATATTCAATTTGCAGACTGCCCAGGTCGCCATGAACCAGACACCGCACAAATTGATTATTTATCTATTTTTACATGGCTAAAACAAAGCACCTATACAGGCTACATTGCTGCGGAATATCGCCCACAATCTCATTCCAATCAATCATTTGCGTGGATGGATAAATATTTCTCTAACAACCATAGCTACTAAACAAACATTTTTATCGAACTAGAGATGCGTTCTAAAATTTGTATTTTTTAGCCAAAAGCGCTATATTAGAAGGTGAGATATTGTTTGGAAAACACACTTTATATGAATTTAGAACCATCGCCCAGCGCTTCTAATTCTCACGAACTTGCAATGAACACTCGCAATCAAGACCTAAAGACTTGTTTAAAAGTTGTACAAGAAGCCCTACTTGATGTAAAAGCAAAAGATATTCTTGAACTTGATGTAAGCTCAATCAGCAATGTTGCAGATGCAATTGTAATTGCAAGCGGTACATCAACTCGTCATGTTAAAGCACTTGCTGACAACGTTGCTGAAGAAGCACGTAAAGCGGGTTTTCGCCCAATCGGTGTAGAAGGCGAAAGAGATGCTGAATGGATCCTGATTGATTTAGGATTTGTTGTTGTGCACGTTATGCTACCAACCGCACGTAAATTTTATGATTTAGAAAGTTTATGGCGTGTAAGCCCTGAAAGTGTTGCTTAACTTTCAATAGATAGAAATAGTTTATAAAAAGCGACGTTCATGTCGCTTTTTTAATGTGCAAATTATTCATGAATTTCAGTTATCGGGATCATCTTGCGCATCATTTGAAATACGATATAAGCGATACCAAAACTCCAAACAAAGTTGATCAAAACGCCAACCCCTTGCTCCCATAAGGTTGCTCTATTCATCAGCCCCACGACTGAATCATTGAATAAAGATACAGCAAGTGTTCCCCAAATTCCGCAGAAACCATGTACCACTATCACTTCTCGGACATGTTTTGAATCAATCCAACGTGTTAATAAATGTGGCGTTTGTAGGGTCAAAAATCCAGCAACCACCCCAATAATCAATGCAGATGAAATCTGAACAAAGCCACAACTTGCTGTGATTGCAACCAGTCCACCTAAGGCCGATTTAATTAAATCTGCCCAAGAACTCATTTTACGATAAAAGATAAGAGAGAATATAAACGAAGCGAATATTGCTCCGAGTAGAGCTGAAAATGCATTAAATACAATATTACTAATCTCAATATGAATTGAAGTAATATAAATGACGTTTAAACCAGACCAAGCCAGCCATAATATAAAACCCGCCAATGCAAATGCTAAAATTTTATAATCTTCAAAAATTTTATCTTGTTTATGTAGCTCTATTTTTCGCTGTGACTTAAAAATCAGATACCCCGCTAGAACAATCCATGCTGCCATAGAATGCACAACTGTAGATCCTGCAAAATCAATAAAACCAAGTTTTTGCAGCCAACCGCCACCCAAAACCAAGTTCCCCCAAGACCAACTACCAAAGAAAGGAAAAATGATTGCGGAAATAATAAAACTCATGATCGCATAAACAGAAATAGGTGCAGTATTCGGAATAATACGCCCAACGATTGTAGTAATGGTGGTCGCCATTAAGGTATAAAAAAAGACTAAATTCCAATGCCAGCCATGCATGTTATGACTAATTTGCTTAAGGTTTTCAAACCACCCCAACTCAGCAATGATAAAACAGAAAAGACCAAAGCATGCTGTACCGAGAATTGCAAAAATATAATTAATCAATAAACAAATAATGCTTTTTGCATTATTTTCATAACCGCCTTCTGCAACAGCAAAACCAGCCTGCATTAATATGACAAAAACACCACCTAGAAATAATAATTTATAATCTGTTAATAGATTAAAAGCATGAATATCACTTTCTAAATTTGAGGCAAAGCAAGCTGGCGTCAGTATGATTAAAATTAAACTGAGCAAGAATTTTAATCGAGCCATATAAAACCGCCCCAAAATTTTTAATTATTTTTTAGCAAAACTTGCGTAACAATAATGAATAATTTTGAACTTGAATAATAACAATATCGCAATTATAGACATTTTTGAGTAAAAATACACACTTACATTTTATAGTCTATATCATGAACTATTGTTCTGATTAATTTCAATCACTTGGATTTTCAGTATGTCCTAATGCCAAAATATTTTTTAAACAAATAGTCAATTTTAAACTGGTAAATTAATAATAGAGAGCTTCACGCTCAGTCAATGTTGAATAATCTGAATCCGTGGAAAAGCAAAACCTTTACACGAAAGTTCAGAACGCCATGCAACTGTCAACATCACATTGGATAACTGGAAATTTTGATACGCAAAACTGCCCAACTGTGCATGTGTCGAAATTCCACCGTCATTCACTTCATGCACTTTGGTATTCAGCTCATTTAAACTCAGTCGAATTCCCAAGCCCGAAGCCTTTAAAATCGCCTCTTTGGTCGTCCAAACTTTAAACCAAAATGCGGAATCAAATCCTAAATCCTCCCAACTTGCATACTCTTCAGGATGAAAAGCATGTTTTGCTAAAGCATCAAAACGGACTTTTCGGTTCAAATCTTCTACATCCACACCTAAGTCAGGTATATTTTGACTACTCACCAAAGCATAATGTTGCTGACTATGCGAATGATTCAGGTAAAACTTTGGATAATCAATTAAATAAGGCTTTCCAAATTCAGTTTTATCAAATGAGTCATTATGAATATCAGTTACAAGATAGTTGGATAATAGTTGATTACGATATTGATAAATAGCGCTTTTCAACTCTTGGATCTGACTCTTTCGATCACGAGTTTGAAAATTTGGAATAATATTCTGAATAGAATTTAGATCTAATTGAATCGTACGAGTCACAAAACATCCCTGCTGTTTTTTTGAATATCTTAAAACAAAAAAACCCAAAGATCACTTTGGGTTTTCATTTCTTCAAATCTGAAATTAACGTTTAAATTTCTTTTCAGCTTTCTTAAACTTCTGAATATAACGACGTTTACGTGCAGCAGTACGCTCATCCATTTGTGACTTACGCCCTTCAAATGGGTTTTCAGAGGTTTTAAAATCAATTCGTACTGGCGTTCCTTCAAGTTTATACACTTTACGGAATACGTTTTCTAAGTAACGACGATAATCCGCAGGCGTTTTATCTACTTTATTACCATGTACAACGATCGTCGGTGGATTTTGTCCGCCCATGTGCGCATAACGCATTTTGATACGTTTACCACTAATCATCGGTGGTTGATGCGCTTCTGTTGCATCATTCAAAATCTGCGTCAATTTTGCAGGTGAAACTTTCAAATGTGATGAATCATAAGCACGGTGAATCGTAGGATACATATCCCCTACACCTGTACCATGCAACGCAGAAATTAAGTGCACTTTCGCCCAAGGAATAAAGTCAAAACGACGATCCACATCCAATTTACATTGTTTGCGATCGTATTCTGTCATGTTGTCCCATTTATTAATGGCGATCACCATGGCACGACCTGCTTCAAGCGCATAGCCAATTAAATGTAAATCTTGTTCAACAACACCTTCACGCGCATCTAAAACCACAACAATCACGTGTGCATCTTTGATTGCTTGTAAAGTTTTTACGATTGAGAATTTCTCAATCATTTCATCTACTTTACCTTTACGACGTACACCTGCAGTGTCGATTAATGTGTATTGACGACCATCACGCTCATAAGGAATATAAATCGAGTCACGTGTTGTCCCAGGTTGGTCAAATGCAACTACACGGTCTTCACCTAACAGGCGGTTAACCAATGTTGATTTACCCACGTTTGGACGACCAATGATCGCTAAACGTAAGCCTGTGGCTTTATCGTGCTCTGCTTCATCTTCGTCTTCTGAAACATCTGTCAACACTTCTTCAAGCATCTGTTGCACGCCACGACCATGACTTGCTGCAACTTGTAAAGGTTCACCCATACCCAACTTGTAGAACTCAACCAAAGCAGCTTCAGCATGCACACCATCAACTTTGTTGGCAACCAAATAAACTTTTTTACCTAATGTACGTAATTCACGAGCAATCTGCTCATCTGAAGCAAGCAAACCTGCACGTGCATCTACTACAAATACAATAATATCTGCTTCATTGATGGCAGTTTTAGACTGTTCTGCCATATATGAGTCAATACCACCTTCACTCTCGCCAATACCCCCAGTATCGACAACAATGAATGATTTATTTTCATATTTAGCATCGCCATATTTACGGTCACGGGTTAGACCTGCAAAGTCAGCAACGAGGGCATCACGGCTCTTGGTAATCTGGTTAAATAACGTTGATTTGCCGACGTTTGGACGACCAATGAGCGCAATTACGGGTTTCATAAAATAACCTTTATTCAAGATCAGCCAGTTTGACTGGTCTGAACATCAGAAACATATCGGAAGAAAAAGTAGGAAAAACCTAAAATAAAAACACGGGGCATTGATTTGCAATCACCCCGTGCATGAAATTCATACGGATTTCTCTATTTTAACATAAGACTAAAAAAATAGAGAATCCTAATCGTACTTGTTAATGATGCATTAACGATTTTGCCAAATGCTTAAAGCACCTTTACGTGTAGAGACAAAGAGTTGGTTACCCACCACTCTTAATGTACGGACTTCGCCAGAAGTCTTGGTACGCCCTAAAGTTGCACCTGTATTCAGGTCCACTTGATGCAAGTAACCATCTAAATCGCCCACGACTAAATTTGAACCCAATGCAACAACATTACTTAAATTACGATTAAGAAGTTGTTCATTTTTCCAAAGCTCATTTCCAGTAATTAAATCATAAGCCACTATTTTGCCATCAGTTTGTGACACGATGACTTTTCCATCTACAACTTCAGGACGATTCAAACTGCTTGAGTTTTCGCTCCAAAGAACACTTTGCGATGCTAAATCAAGAACAGTGACTTGCCCTTGAAAACTTGTAGTCACCACATACTGCCCAGATACCACTGGTTCTGCATCAACATCAATCAAGCGTTGAATATCTGATCGACCTTCAGACACTGCAACCCGACGCTGTAAGCGCGGAACACCTGCAATACTATCAATTGCAAATAAATAACCTGTAGATGTTCCAATCAACACAGTACGATCATCTAAACGCACTGGTGTAGCCTGACCACGAAAGCTAAATGAAGCATTTGGTAATTTATAGGTCCACGCTTGCTGTCCAGACTCTACATCAAGTGCATAAACTGTACCGTCGTTAGCAACCACGATAACACGACCAGATTGAATCAGTGCCGAGCTAATGATTGCTCCAGACAGTTGCGCTGACCATTTCTTCTCGCCAGTGCTTTGATCTAAGGCAAATAATTGACCTTTTTGATTTCCTACAATCACCAGACCATCAGCAGCTTCTACGCCTGAACTTAGACCTTGCTTAGTCACTTTAGTTTCCCAAAGGCGTTGCTTCCCTTTATAAGCAGCAACTTCACCTTTTGGATCTAGTGCAAACACCACACCATTGTCTGAATCCAAACGTATACGTAAAGCATCTTCACTATTCGTTGCAGAAACATTGGTTGAAAAAACTTGTACCAAACTTGATGCTTGCGCAACTTTAGGTAGTGGATTTGGCTTAACTTTAACTTCTTTAGTTTTATTGCTCGAACAACCGATTAATGCGATTGATAAAATTGCCAAAGCAAACGGTATTTTAAAATTTCTATCCATTAAGACTTATCCACTCGTGCTTGCATTGCTGGATGTTCAGTCACAGACTCATCCGATTGCGTTTGTAAAATTGGGCGTTCAAGATCAGGATCTTCTACTAATACGCCAACACTTTCGAGTTTAATTTGTAAAATTTGGCGCTCTTGTTTACGCTCAAGAACTGAGTTCCATGCCGCTTGATATGCTTTTTTTGCGTTTTCAATATCATTTTTTGCAACATAAATATCACCTTTCAACTCTTCAGATGTCGCTTTAAAAGCAGCTTCATCCACAGTAGATAAGGTTTTCAAGGCTTCATCATATTTTTTCTGCGCTAATTGTGCATCTGCCAGCTTAAGCTTTACAACTTGTAACAGACCCGCATCTTTTAGCTTAGAATTTTCGACTTTTTTGAGTTCACGTTCAGCTAAGGCATAATCATTTTTGTCATAAGCTAATTTTGCCATGACGATTTGTGCTTGAATCGCTTGTACAGAATCAGGATTCTCTTTCACCATTTTGTCCGCAGAAGCAACCAAAGCTGCAGTGATTTTTGCATCACCATTTGCAGCTTTTTCATCATCCATCAATTGCTGAACTTTAGCCGTTGCATTTTGATTTTCTGCTAAAGTTTTCTTTTGCCAATATTGCCACCCGAAAAAGGCAATCAATGCAATGAGCACACCAGTGACCATTGCTGAGCCATATTTCTGTAAAAATGACTTCATACTATCAAGTTGTTCTTGATCAGTCATTGCGCTCATTTGATTCCCCTTTTCCTTATGTTTTAGGGTTTAAATTATGGTTTTGATTGGTCGTTACTTCGTTGAAAATTGCTCAGTGAAGAAACCAACAATATCATCAATTGAAACTTCATGTTGTTCCGCTGTCGCAAGTTCTTTCACCAAAACTTGTTTCGCCTCAGCTTCACGCTCACCAAAGATTAAAGCATAGACCGCACCCGACTGATCTGCTTTCTTCATTTGGCTCTTCATCGAACCTTGTGAACCCGTTTTCAAACGAATGCTACTATTTGCAGATTCAAGTTGATCACGGATTTGTTCAGCCAACACCAAAGCCTGACCTTGCGTTGCAGGATCTGAAACTAAGAATAGCTCACACTCACGTACAGACGTATTGTCTTCAACTTGCTCAAGCAACAATAATAAACGTTCCATACCCATTGCAAAACCAACAGCAGGCACAGATTGATCAGGCTTGCCTTTGAGTTGTCCAACTAAACCATCATAACGCCCACCAGCACATACTGTACCTTGCGAACCTAAATGTGTGGTTGTCCATTCAAAAACAGTTTTGTTGTAATAATCTAAGCCACGAACCAATTTTTGATTAATGACAAAAGTAATACCCGCATCTGTTAAATACTGCTTCAACTGCTCAAAATGTTGCAGGGTTTCTTTACTCATAAAGTCAAGCAGTTTGGGAGCATTTTCTAAAATTTGCTGTGTTTTAGCATCTTTAGAATCAAGAATTCGCAAAGGATTCGTAGTTAAACGACGCTGTGAATCTTCATCTAAATCCGCTTTATGGTCATTTAAAAATTCAACCAAAGCAGCACGATATTCAGCACGTTCATCAGACTCACCTAAAGTATTTAACTCAAGTTGAACTTTATCTGCCACGCCCATGCGTTTCCATAAGCGCGCAGTCAGAAGAATCACTTCCGCATCCTGATCAGGTGTCGCAACACCAAAGGTTTCTACACCAAATTGATGGAACTGACGATAACGACCTTTTTGCGGTTTTTCGTAACGGAACATTGGGCCAACATACCAAACACGCGGATTCGCACCACGAAGTAAGTTATGTTCAAGCATCGCACGTACACAACCTGCTGTTCCTTCAGGACGCAAAGTCAAAGACTCAGGTGGATTACCTTTGTCCAAGAACGTATACATTTCTTTTTCAACGATATCCGTCGCATCACCAATTGAGCGTTTAAACAAATGAGTTTGTTCAACAATCGGAAGACGAATTTGTTGATAACCATAAGCATCCATTAACGATGCTAAATGTTGCTCTAGACGTCTCCATGCAGCTGTTTGTGATGGAAGAACGTCATTAAAACCTTTAATTGCGACAATTGAACTCATGAACTACTCAGAACTTGTACGTATAATCTCTTTAGCTTTTGCTTCTTCGTGTGCTTTCACACGTTGACGAACCATAGTTTCGATTTCATCAACTAACTGATCGGTATCGATTAAATGACTCTTTTCGCCATTACGATACACCAGTGAACGCGGGCTTGCACCTACCACACCAATATCAGCCTCTTTGGCTTCACCTGGACCATTCACTTTACAGCCAATAACCGATACATCCATCGGTGTACGAACATCTTCTAAACGCTCTTCTAAAGCCTGCATAACTTTGATCACGTTAAATTCCTGACGTGAACAACTCGGACAAGCGATAAAATTAATGCCGTTAGAACGAAGACCTAATGATTTTAAAATATCAAAACCAATTTTAATTTCTTCTTCAGGCTCTGCTGCCAATGAAATACGCATGGTGTCACCAATGCCTTCCATTAACAAACCACCTAAAGCAATCGCAGACTTCACTGAACCAGTACGATATATACCTGCTTCAGTCACCCCCAAATGTAAAGGGTTGTCAATTTGTGCAGAGAGTAAGCGGTATGCATCCATAGTTAAAAACACATTAGACGCTTTTACCGAAACCTTGAACTCATGAAAATCTAAACGATCCAAAATATCAATGTGACGCATCGCAGATTCAAGCAAGGCTTGACCTGTAGGCTCACCATATTTCTTTTGGATGTCTTTTTCCAAAGAACCCGCATTGACACCAATGCGCATCGAAATATCATGATGACGTGCTGCTGCAACCACTTCACGAATTTTGGCTTCAGAACCAATATTACCAGGGTTAATACGAAGACAATCTGCCCCCATATCCGCAACTTTCAGCGCGATTTTATAATCGAAATGAATATCTGCAACCAACGGCACTGTCACGCGCTTACGAATTTCACCAAATGCTTCAGCTGCTTCCATCGTTGGGACAGAAACACGCATGATATCTGCACCAACATCTGCACAACGTTGAATTTGAGCAACGGTAGCATCAACATCGCATGTTTCAGTATTGGTCATACTTTGGATAGTAATCGGCGCATCACCACCGACATAGACCGAACCAACACGAATTTTACGCGTTGGGCGTCGCTTGATTGGATTCTCAATCATGATTTTATCTACTCTCGTCCATTAACGTGATAAACGGAATTCTGCTTTTCCGTTCACTGTATATGGAGACAATGAAATCTGTTCATTATTAAGGCTTAATGACACAGCAGTTGCATCATCCAGTCGAATTTGAAATGGCGATTGACCACTAAGATTTAGGGTTGCGCTTTGACGACCAGTTGCTAGCACTTTACCAGTACTATCAATAATATGCACTGAAGTCGGATGGCTAAAATTCAATACCATTTGATCGCCTGAAGTTGCAGTCGCATTGTTTAAATTCAATACTTCTACTTCTGACTCTTGTGGTTTAGCACCAGTATCATCGCCACTTTTACTTGAAGTGAACTTTTGAATGCCTGCAATAATTGCCCAAATAATGGCGATCGCCACGATCGCAATCAAAGCACGTTTTAACCACTTTTTATTACGATCACTGTTTGAACCAGGAAGTTTCCCCATAATTTTAATGGGTGAATTATTCAAGGCATGGTTCGGCATAAGTCCTGTATCATTTTGATAAATTTCATCAAAACGTTGAATCAGTGCAGTTGCATCAACATTCAAGAACTTCGCATACGAACGATAGTAACCTTTGATAAATGTTGCTTCAGGTAAAGACTTATACTCATCTTGCTCTAATGCTTGTAGGGTTTTTACAGGCATTTTCAACTCTTTCGCAACATCGGCGATATCTAAAACTTTAGATACACGAATTTGACGCAGGTACTCACCTGGGCGTTGAATATTTCCTAAACCATTAGATGCTACGTTTGAACCTGTAGGTTGCTGTGAATTAGGATTTACTTCCATACGGCCTCAGTACTATTCTGCAATTGCAGATAACGTTGATATTCTTTACTGTCAGGGAATAATGCACGAAGTTGATTCACCAACACTTGCATTCCCATCTGGTCTTGATTGACACGTGCAATACGCAATCCAATCCAAAGTGCACGTGCACCTTGTTTATCCTGACCTACTAAACGAACATATTGCTCATAGAGTTGACGTGCTTGTGCATTTTTTTGCTGCAAATAAAAAATCTCAGACAACTCTACCAAAGAAATGACTGAATCGCGATTCACTTGCAAGGCTTGTTTGAATGCTTTTTCAGCATTGACCACATCGCCTACCTTCAAATACACGCGACCCAAATTTTCTAAAGCTTTGTAACGCTGATCATATCCTAATGCAGCACCAGCTATGCTCAACTGTTCGATGGCATCATTATAACGCTCACTAATAAATAAATATGTTCCATAATTATTACGAGCTTGTGCATTTTTTGGGTCACTAGAAATTGCACGCTTAAAATAGCCATCTGCTTTTTCCATACTGATTTTACTGCCTTCTTGTTGCAGTAAAACACCCATCATCATATTGGCAGCTGAATCCCGTGAATCTGTTTCAAGCGCCTGATCTAATGCACGTTTTGCTGCATCTAAATCACCTGAACGGATGTATTCTGCAGCAAGTTGGGTACGTACTTTGACGGCTTTCTCTGGATCTTTTTTACTTATTGGACCAGTACTTGTCGTCTGACAACCTTGAATAGCCAATGCGGATAAACCAATTGTCAAGATTACAATTGCTTTTGAATACATCGTTTTTTTCAAAGCTAGTCCCCACATACTTTAAATAAAGTGTTTACAAATCATTAGCCTTGCGAACGTATAATTTCACCACGCTCTGCAACTTTCTTTTTCCATTGTTCTGCACGACGAGTACGGTCAGCGACTTGTCCCACCAACTGACCACAAGCCGCATCAATATCATCACCACGTGTCTGACGAATCGTACACACAAAACCTGCATCAGACAAAGTTTTTTGGAAAGAAATGATACGATTTCGGCTTGAACGCCCATATGGTGCGTGCGGAAATGGATTGAATGGAATTAAATTAATTTTACTTGGTAAATTTTTCAATAACTTAATCATTTGCTGTGCATGTTCAGGTTGATCATTCACCCCTTCCAACATCACATACTCAATGGTCACGTGTTTACGCGAGCTCTCATTACCATCTTTGGCAATATAACGCTGACATGCAGCAATCAATTGCTCTAATGGATATTTTTTATTAATTGGGACGAGTTCATTACGTAGCTCATCATTCGGCGCATGTAATGAAATCGCTAAAGCAACATCAATATCTTTTGCCAATTGATCAATTTTCGGAACAACACCTGAAGTTGATAATGTTACACGACGTTTCGACATACCATAAGCAAAGTCATCTAGCATGATATTCATTGAACTTAATACGGCGTCATAGTTGAGTAATGGTTCACCCATACCCATCATCACCACATTGGTCACTGAACGTTCACGGTCTGCAACAGGCACTTCTTCCATATAAGAATAATTTGCCATCCACAATTGACCAATGATTTCATCAGGCGTTAAATCACGTTGAAAGCCTTGTTTACCTGTCGAGCAGAATGAACAATCGAGCGCACAACCAACTTGCGAAGAAATACATAAAGTCTTACGCGCACCTGTTTTATCTTCTGCAGGAATTAAAACCGTTTCAACCAAAGAACCCGCGCCATCACCGACACGAAATACCCACTTACGTGTTCCATCTTTGGAATAGTTACGGTGTACTACTTCTGGTGCTTTAATTTCACAGATACGTTCTAATTTTTCACGCAATTTTCCAGAAATATTGGTCATTTCCGCAAAATCAGTCACAAAATACTGATGAATCCATTTCATCACCTGTCCCGCGCGGAATTTTTTCTCCCCCATTTCTTCGAAGAATTTTTCCAATTGCGGACGTGACATGCCAAGTAAATTCACTTTCTGCACATTTTCAGCCTGAATACGTTCAGCCTTTACAGATTTGGATTGCGTAGGCTGTTGTTCATCTAGATTTAACGATGAAGCGACAACTTCAGAATTCATGTGATTACTACCTAAAACATATCATGGGATAAAATATATTGATCAATATTCGATGGAAATATAGTCAATAAAAATAAAAAAACCAGACAAGCAGTATATCACTTATCTGGTTTCGGGTCTGTTATCAATTCATAAATCTAAGATTTAATCCTTTTTAGCCTTGACCCTAAATACATCGAATTAACGAGTACGTGGGCAAACTTCAGTTTGAGCGAAGAAGTAGTTTACTTCACGATCAGCAGAAGCTACAGAGTCAGAACCGTGAGCAGCATTTTCATCGATGCTTACAGCGAAATCTGCACGGATTGTACCAGGAGCAGCTTCTTTAGGGTTAGTTGCACCAAGAATTTCACGGTGAGCAAGAACTGCGTTTTCACCTTCAAGAACAGATACAACAACTGGACCAGAAGTCATGAATGCAACTAAATCAGCAAAGAAACCACGTTCTTTATGTTCAGCATAGAAACCTTCAGCTTCAGCTTGAGAAAGGTGTTTCATTTTAGTCGCAACGATTTTAAGACCAGCTTTTTCGAAACGAGCAAAGATGTCACCAATGTGGTTTTTAGCAACTGCGTCTGGTTTTACGATAGATAAAGTACGTTCAATAGCCATGATTGGCTCCTTAAGTCAAATTGACACGAAATTTTGGGCGCATTATACCGAATAATGAGCAATATTCTGCTTTTAATCTGTAAAAAAATTAGATTTTTCGATGTGCTGTGTTCTAAGCAGGCTCAATAAGGATTAATTTGACTCGTCAATCCAAGCCATTTGAATCGCTTCAAGCAAACCTTCAGTCGATTTTGTTGGGTCATCACTAAAATCAGGTAATGCACAAATCCATGCATGCAAATCAGTAAAACGCACCCATTGTGGATCTACATCTGGATGCGCTTCGGTTAATTCTATTGCAATATCAAGAGTATCTGTCCAACGTAAGCCCATGCAGGTCTTCCTTTGCTCAATTTAATCCGCTTACTGTATCAAATCTCGGCCGATTCAGAAACTCGATTCATTCAGAAAAAGTACGCTAGACATTTAAAGTGAAACATTCATTTCTTTACTCTGAAAAATAATTATTCACTCACAGCTCATTCAAAGTTAAAACCTTGATGATCAAAATCATCTACTTCTTTAACAATGAAATGGCGAGTTAACATCAGAAAAATCATCATAGTATCACTCCTAAATACGGCGCACTAATAACAATCAAACTTGCCACACTTGCACCAATCAATGCACCGACAATCACGTCACTTGGATAATGTAGCCCCAAAACCATACGAGATAAGGCAATTAACACTGTAAAAGGCATCATAATGAATAGCATTACGGGTTCAATATAGCCAAATACAATGGTTACCATCACCGCATGTAGAGTATGTCCAGATGGAAAACTAAAATGATCCAAAGGACGTTCACCTAAAACAATGACCTGATGAACTTGATAAGGTCTAGGTCGTACGGTTTTATGTTTTAAGAACTTATAGATCCCTGTACCCAATAAACCTGCAACAACCACAAAGAGAAGTTGCAAACCATAGGCAAAACCCTTCTGCAACCAAATCAAAAGCAACATGGTCGCCCAGAATGCGCCATCACCCAAGCGACTCACCACTTTAAAAAAAGTCGCAATGCCTTGGGTATGCGATAAATTATTGAGATACAAACAACCTCTAAGGTCGAGATCGAGCATTTTTATTTTGGTATTTTTTAAATTCATTTTCACTCTCCTCTCATGATTTGAGATGAACTACATCATCAGTCTTGCATTTTGCTTGACCTGATATAACGCTTCTTCGAATTGTTGTACTGGATGCTGCCATCCAATACTTTGTACATTTTGCATTGCTTGCTGCCCCATACGTTTCAGCACAGTGTTGTCTGGCAGTTGTAAAACGTGTTGCGTGAGTTGTTGAATATCACCGATCTTACACAACCACCCTGTTTGCGCATGTATGGCGTGGAGCTGTGCGCATGCGTAATCATAAGCAATCACAGGCAAACCACTTGCCATTGCCTCAAGCACCACATTACCAAAAGTTTCAACTTGGCTTGCGAAGACAAAGACATTGGCACTTGCATAAGCTTCAGCAAGTTGCGTGCCACTTAAACTGCCCATAAAAACAATATGTTCAGCACCTTGCATTTTCTCTAAACGAGCACGGTCAGGACCATCACCAACCAAGACCAATTTCACTTTACGTGATGATTGTTTTCGTAGTGCTAAATATGCATCCATCACCACATTGACTTCTTTTTCAGAAGATAAACGTCCAACATAAATCAGCACTGTGGTATCAGCATCTGCGCCCCATTGCTTTCTTAAGGCTTCTGAATAACGCGTTGATGAAAATCGTGCTGTATCAATGCCACGTCCGACCACGACCAATGGGCAAGTCACACCAAACTCACGCAAGGCAAGTTCAGTATCTCGACTCGGCACACAGGTCAATTGCGTGGCATTGTGGAACCACTTTAAATAACTTTGAATTGGCTTAACTAAAAAAGCCAAATCGAAGAAACGACTAAACTCTTGAAACTGTGAATGAAAGCCACTTGAAACAGGGATTCGTCGAGTTTTCGCAGCATGAAGTGCCGTAAAACCAAGAGGTCCTTCTGTCACGATATGCACCACATCTGGTGAAAAAGATGAAATTGCCTGAGAAACTTTGAGAAATTGTGGCCAACCAAACTTCATATCAGGATATTTAGGAATGGATTGTCCATTCACTAGACATTCTTTGTTGGGAGAAAAATCAGTACATGTACTTTTTTGCGCAGGACGAATCAGTAAAATCTTATGTCCTTGCGCTTGCAAGCCTTTACACAATTGCATCAAGGAAAGCGCCACACCATTAATTTCTGGTGGCCACGTCTCTGTGACAATGGCAATTTTTAGACGGGGGCGAGAAAGATCACGAATAAAGTTTTCTTCAATCGTTACGGTTTTTTTCTTATTTTGTTTAAAAAAGAACTTCAAACTTTCTGGAAAATCTTGTTGTTTATATTGCAAGGTGTTCGCGAACGGCTTATTCATACGCTACCTAATCTATTCATTTTGATTATAGATTAGGCAATTTTGTTTACACTTTAATGTTTATTTGATGACAGTTTTTTGAATCTAGGAAATCTCATCAATATTGTTTTTTAACACTTCATTTCAATAATACTTTCATTTTAAATAATGTCTACTAAAAATAAGCCCCATCTACTCCATATATTTAAACGTATTTAAACTAAAAAAACTAATTTCCCACTTAAAACCCACTTAAAATATTGTTTGTTCAATATCATCATTTATTCAATAGTTAAAAATTAAGATTAATCCAAATTCGATCTTCATACTGCCCCGCAGGTAAATTTCGACTTAAGCGATCCTCTAATTGTACAGCGATTGAATATTTGACTTTCGTACCCGCCTGTCCTGAAATATTTTGCCCCCAAACATTGGAAATACCGCCACCATTCACACTCATTCGTGTATGAATTCGATACTTCGGATTGACTGCATGAGTTAAATAACTATCCCCCTGACTTGTTCTTAAGTTTTGGCTCAGAAATTTAATGTTATACCCATGATCACAATTGATAAAAATGGATGTTCCTGTCTGACTCCCCCAATAGTTTCCCAAGCGCATATTACTTTCTGAAATTCGATCAATACCACACCCCCTAGATGGCGTAGCGTAAAGGTTCATCGTAATGATACTGAGCAATACCCCAAATATTATTCGTCTCATTCTCGTCTCCGTCCTATCTACATACCAAATTATATATTTGTGATTGTTGAACTTCGTTATTACTGATATCCAAAAGTGTATTACAGCTTCGTCCGCCTTGCGTTTTAATCAAAAGATCATATTTATCTGGTTTTAGACCATATAAATAAACTTTACCTTCTTCATCAATTGGATATTTATCATTTTGCACAGTTGAAACATAGACAATAGAACCCTGCTTAAAAGTTTGCTGATTTTCATCAAGCAATTTCACAATGACTGTTTTGGTTTTATAAACAGGAAAATCCACCACATAACCACGTTGATTTAATGCAACCACACGTTTTTTGGAATGGGTAAATACATCTTCTAGCGGGAGTTGGTTATGGTCAAATGCGAGATCATAATGCACATAAGGAATAATATCGTGGATGAATAAATAACCTTTATCATTTGTTTTCCCCACCAAAGATAATGAGCGGGTAATATCAATGTCTTTGTAGCCATCTATATTGACCAGTGCAAAACCATTATCCACATACTTAGTGAATGAGAACTTATTGTCTAAGAAAACCAAAGCTCCTCGATAATCAAATTGAGTATTATGATAATGATCACTTCGATCATGCGTCAAAGACATATCACCCTGATTGGTTTTCCATAAACCGTACGCATTATATGAATAATCCGAACCCACACGATTCACACCCAGTGCATAATCAAAGTTTTCACCTAACACACTATTTTGTACATAACGTAAGCGTGTCATATCTGCACTAGTATCGTGATCGACATATGCTTTTTTGGCATGGTCAAAGCTATACGATAACCCCAAACTAAAGCCATCATTTTTAGTTCCCGATAAATTTTTAAAATAATTCATCGAAAACGTTGTTTGTTTATTTATATTTTTAAATAAACCAAGGTTTATAATCCGCGCATCAGGATTACTCCTTTGGTCTGTTTGATAATATTTTCGTTCCACATAGTTAAAATTTAAATTATTGATCCATGGCACTTGAAATAAGTTGAGATAAACCAAATTATCCATTTTGGTCAAATCGATATAATCTAAATACCCCAATGCTTTAAAATTTCGATCATTATATTTAGACATCAAACCTAAAGAATACGTGGGTGTATCACGACTTAGCGACAATGCATTTGAATAGGCAGTTTGCTCATGACTTCGACTCGCAGTAAGTGAATAGTCGAGTACAGCATACTGACTGATTGCCTGAGTCCACAGTAAACTGAGGTTTGAAATATCATCACTATAGCCAATATTTGTGCCTAGTGTCGTGGATGAGCTTAAACCTCGTCTATAATAAACATTTGTGAAAAACTCTCTATAATCATTATTTTCTTCATTATAGTTATAACGCATTTTACCCAATGAAAAGTTATATTCATTTAAACCTGTTTTTAACAATCTATTATTAATATAAATGGGGAAACTTTGTACTGTGCGATTTCCCAAAACATCTTCAACAACAATTTGCGCTTGCCCACCTTGTTGAATCGCTGCACCAGACTGTAAGGCATAATAACCAGGCGTCACTTTTTGTTGATACATATTGACCCCATTGATAAACAAATCAACGGTTGATGGAAGTGTTGCACTACCTTTTAATGTCGGTACATTCCAATAAATAAAATCTGGGCGATCAGTAAAATCAGACCCAATATTAATCCCACCAAAGCGATAAGAACTTAATAATGAGTTAAATATACTGGCATTATCCCCCACAGTAACTTTTAAAAAATGCTCTGGAAAACGAATATCAAAATTTGTACTTAAACGCGTAGTTTTTGCCCCCATTTCTGTATCACGATACAGCATTTGATTATCAAACAACCAATAGTCATGAAATATACCTAACTCAGCTAAAGCGCTAAACTCCTTATTCGCATTATCTCGCCCATAATAGGTTTCATAATTTAGAAAACCTCCAAAATTGGCACGATCAGGAAGTATCAGTTTTTGGTTATAGTCAGATCCTTCAAAATACTCCGCAGGTAATTCAATCTTCAAAGCCTGCAAAGCATCATCTATTTCAGTTTTGATCGGCGCTTTACTCAGTAGGCAATAATTAAGATTGGTCGAATCTCGACTAAAATGGCTCTCATTAATATCTAATGTTTTAAATACATTACATTCAATATAGATTTGTCCATTTTTTTGGATCATGATTGTTTCAACCTTCCGATCAACACCATTAATCCATAAATTCGCCAAAGAAATTTCTTGCTCTATATGCGTAACGAACTGTGTAGCACTTTGTTCTGCATGTGTATAAACACTTGAAAGTATTCCACAAAGAAGCATACTGAGTTTAAATTTATTCATGACTTAGCCCTTAATTTTCATTTCCAAGGGAAGGTCACTTTTATCAGTAAAGATCATGAGTTTATATTGACTCAAATCACCAAGATTGATTGTGCCCAAATCAAAGTCATGCTTCTGACCTTTCAATAGATATTTCATTTCACTTTTTAAAGCGACAGATTTTTTATTTGCATCTAAGATTTCTAATTTAGAAATTTGAATATGTGAATTTGCATTATTCTTGAGATTAATGATCAAATTTTTATCGGCTTGTTTGGCTTGAACCACTAAATCTGCTTTATCCTGCTTACCCACAAAAAATGGCACAGATACATTGAATAAAAAAGTCATCCCTGTTTGCTCTACCACTGGAGTGACTTCTTTAAAAAAGATTCGCCACGTCTGCTCATTTTGCAAATCTTCACTAGTCAAAGGTTGAGTAAAACCTACACGTACGATTTGCTTACTCTCTGGTTTAATCACAAAGTTCTTTGGATTAATTAAAATATTATGGTCGGGCTCTAATACATCCTCACCTTTGTCATTTTGAGTCCATTTCATCGCAGACATTTCAAAGATTTTCTCTTGAGGAACATCCTTACTGCTCAGTGTTATTGTTGCACTACGTTGTCTTGAGTTTTCTTTTAAATACATTTGCACTGGATCAAAATCCAATCCCGCCAATACTGGAGCACTATATAATCCCAGTAAAAGAGTAAATATAATCTTATTCATAATATTTCCCCACCATAAATTTTAATTATTAGAAATGAATAACAACTGAATAATTTGGGGTAGAATTATTATCTAACCCTACCCCAAATCAATTTTTTCGAATTAACTTTTAAAATTCATTCGACATAAACTCTAAAATTTAAAAGTTTACTGCCACAGTATAAGTACCAGTGTAAGTACCCGCTTGAGTGGTTGCAGGATCAAGATTGCTACTTGTTGCTTGTACTTTAAAATTACGTGCAGTTGATAAATAACCAAGTGAGGTACCTGAAGTATAGTTAGCACCATTTAAAGAAGTCCCAACACTTACAGGAATATTACCAACACTTGAAACCAATTGTTTTGGCGCAACAATATTCAAGCTATAGCTACTGTTTGCAGTCACATTAAAGTCACCTGTACCACTCCAGTTCTTTGAGCTACCCACTTGCGTCATTGCGATTACAGGTGTATTCACTGTTAATTCACATTTTTTAGGAATTTCGAGTGAAATTTTGATTTCACCCGCACAAACAGTAGTACCTGGTGCACAGTCATCCCCACCCGAACCTTTTGATGTTGTTTGAATACCCGCAGCATCATTTGCAAATACAGCCGTTGAAGTTGCACCTAATACCAATGCTGCAAATAAAGTTTTAGTTAACATTTTCATAATATAATCCCCAATTTTGATTTAGTCCTTTGTTATAAAGGATGATTATTTATAATATTTATCATTATTTTAAAAAATCACTAAAAATAAGTAGTACACATTAATTAAAAATAAACTCATATAATATAAAAGAAAAATATTATTATTTTTTAAAATTATTTATTTAATCACAAAACAACAAATTACTTAAAAATAAGTATTGCCCAAGGCATTATAAAACCATATATATAATAATAAAAAACCAGACCATAATCACATTAATGATAATTAATTTAAATTATCCCTCAATAAAAAAAAAGCTTAAAAACAAGCTCTTTTTTTATTTATATTTTTTTAATTTTCACTCGAAATTCGATTCAGCAATCCATTTTCTACTTGATAAATCTGTCCATTACCAAAATCAATCTGCTGTTTTTCACCATGCAAGTTTGGCAAACCGACGATTTTTTCAAGTTGTGGTGAGCGCTGAAATTGTTGAGTTTTAGGATTGTACATCCAATAAATATAGCGTTTATCTTCTACACGTCGACCATTTGATATATCTGAAACAAGTACGTCATAGTAACCATCAAAGTTGATATCCATATAACCTATACTATTTGGATAGCCTGTAAAAGCTGTCAATGTTTGTGCCACTGTATTATTGTTTTTATTGATGACATCTATACGCCGCAGCGTTTTTCCATAAGGATTCGTGGCATCATTTTGACCATAAAATTTAAAGACAAATACAGGCTTATTGGCGACTTTAAATGCAGGCTCGAACTGTATCGATGTTCCAAATGTATTCTTTTGATCTGACAAAAGTGCTTTAAATAGTCCAGTATTCGCATTCAACACGCCATTCAATTGATATGTGTCTGTAGAATCTTCACTACTAACCGATTTCAAATTAAGCTGATCACCTTTTTGAGTGCCTTTAAATTTAATTGTTTTATTCTCCACTAAATCATAAAGTTCCGCATGTGGGTTATTAATTCCCGCATAGAGACTCATGAAGTAGCGCCCTTCATTGGATTTCACCATACGTTGCATCGAAACACGTACACCTGTGATTGGCTGCAAACCCTTTGAATCGGTAATGGTCTGATTTGGAATGTTTTCAGCAAAACTAAAGCATGAAATTGACAATGCAGCCATTGCGACAATAAGTTGAGTTTTCATGTTTCAGCCTCACACATGTTTCATAGAAAATAATGTGTAATTTATCACAAAAATAAAACATCACCCACAAAGTTAAAACTATGCTTTATCCAATTCCAATTTTTAAAGTTTAATCGTGACCACACAAATACTGCTTACATATAGTACATAACTTAATATAAGGATATTTTCACCATAAATATCAATTAGTTATTACTTTCCTTCCGTAAATTAAAATTCAAAATAGCATAAAATGGTTTTTCATCAATGCTATATAGTTTTTGCCCGTAGAACACCTGCTTAGCGCATTGCCCAAATTGCGAAGGTGTCATTGTCCAATTTTTTTCTGCAATGCCATCCTTGTTCACGTATGAAATAACCTCAAAAGAAGTTGGTCTAGCAACGGGCACACACTGCTTAAAAACCTCAGCTAAAATAGGCCCATAAGAATGATTTAATTGTGAATTAATTTCTGGAGGTAGGCTATTCTCAAAATCAATCGCCTTTTGCTTTAATGTGCTATATTCCAATACATCCACATCCTTAGCCGAAGCAATAAAGGCAATTCCACTAAAGAGTAAAACATTTAAAATTTGTATAATTTTTTTCATAGCATTTCTCATTATCTATTTTCGCAAAATAATATTTCAGCAATATCTTTATAATATATCATCCCATTAAATCAGTCTCATAGCAGCACTGAATTGAATTCGCTACTTTTTCATTTAAGACACACGGTACCCTTTAATCTTAAAAAACCCACTCAATCGAGTAGGTTCTTTAAGATCAAACTAAAACTTAGTTCTTTTCTTTGTCTACGATTTTGTTCGCTTGAATCCTGAGTAGGATCTCCTACGCAAGTGAAGATAATTAGCAAAGCACCGCTTTGCCCGAGTGCAAGAGTGAAGTTGCACTTCACTGCACACACAGAAACTCAAATAAAAAACCCTTGTTATAAAACAAGGGTTTTCTGACTTAGAAAGTAGAACTTAGTTCTTTTCTTTATCTACGATTTTGTTCGCTTGAATCCAAGGCATCATCGCACGTAACTTACCACCAGTCACTTCGATACCGTGAGCTGCGTTTTGACGACGACGAGCTGTCATAGAAGGATAGTTCAACGCACCTTCTTGGATGAACATCTTCGCATATTCACCAGATTGGATACGTTTAAGCGCATTACGCATCGCTTCACGAGACTGTTCATTGATTACTTCAACGCCAGTTACGTATTCGCCATATTCAGCATTGTTTGATACTGAATAGTTCATGTCCGCGATACCGCCTTCGAACATCAAATCAACGATCAATTTAAGTTCGTGTAAGCATTCGAAGTAAGCCATTTCTGGAGCATAACCTGCTTCAACCAAAGTTTCGAAGCCCATTTTAACCAATTCAACAGCACCACCACAAAGAACTGCTTGCTCACCGAATAAATCAGTTTCAGTTTCTTCACGGAAAGAAGTTTCGATGATACCTGTACGACCACCACCTACGCCTGAAGCATAAGAAAGCGCAACATTACGTGCATTACCAGAAGCATCTTGGTGAATCGCGATTAGGTCAGGAACACCTGAACCACGTTGGAATTCTGAACGTACAGTGTGACCAGGTGCTTTTGGTGCAACCATGATTACGTCTAAGTCAGCACGTGGCACAACTTGGTTATAAAGAACAGAGAAACCATGAGCAAATGCTAAAGTTGCACCTTGCTTGATGTTTGGCTCAATTACGTCACGGTAAAGTTGTGATTGGAATTCATCTGGAGTCAAGATCATCACTAAATCAGCTTGAGCAACAGCAGCAGGAACTTCAGACACTTTAAGACCTGAATTTTCAGCTTTTTTCCAAGAAGTAGAACCAGCACGTAAACCTACAGTTACGTCAACGCCAGAGTCTTTAAGGTTAAGCGCATGTGCGTGACCTTGTGAACCGTAACCAATGATCGCTACTTTTTTGCCTTGGATGATAGAAATATCTGTGTCTTTATCGTAAAAAATTTGCATTGCTGTCTCCGCTAAAATGCTGTGTTTCCTCTTCTTATCCTGAAGATTATCTATTTTAAAATCTTCTAGTCTAAGTCCCTCTCCACTTAAAGGAGAGGTTATACATGAGGTTATTAAAAATCAAATAAATTAAAATTAAGTGTCAGTGAAATTAAAGTGATAATACTTTTTCACCACGAGCAATACCTGATACACCAGAGCGCACAACTTCGAGGATTGTATTCTCAGAAAGCGCATCGATAAAGCCATCAATTTTTTCAGTGGTACCTGCAATCTGAATCGTATAGCAGGTTGGTGTTACATCCACGATCTGTGCACGGAAAATATCAGCAGTACGCTTAATTTCAGCACGTGCTGAACCCAATGCTTTGACTTTAATCAGCATCAGTTCACGTTCAATGTGTGCACCTTCAGACAAGTCAACCACTTTCACAACTTCTACCAATTTGTTCAATTGCTTGGTGATTTTCTCAATTTGATGATCATCACCATAAGTGGTCAAAGTCAAACGAGATAAGGTTGGATCTTCAGTCGGCGCAACGTTTAAAGTTTCAATGTTATAACCACGTTGTGAAAACAAACCCACTAAACGAGAAAGCGCACCTGCTTCGTTTTCAACGAGTACGGAAATAATATGTCTCATTCTGTACGCTCCCCTTTAGACAACCACATATCTTTCATTGACTGACCAGCAACTAGCATTGGATACACATGCTCTGAACGGTCAACCATGACATTGATAAACACACATTTATCATTAATCGCCATTGCTTCTTGAAGTTTAGACTCCAACTCATCTGCATGATCGATTTGAATACCAACATGCCCATAAGCTTCCATCAGCTTGGCAAAATCTGGCAATGAGTCTACGTAAGAACTTGAATGACGTCCTTCATAGTTCATATCTTGCCATTGCTTAACCATACCTAAAGCACGGTTATTTAAGCATAAAATCTTAACATTCATACCGTATTGCTTACAGGTAGAAAGCTCTTGGATACACATCTGAATCGATGCTTCACCGGTA
The DNA here is from genome assembly GCF_004209355.1 of Acinetobacter sp. WCHAc060025. Lineage (NCBI taxonomy): Bacteria > Pseudomonadati > Pseudomonadota > Gammaproteobacteria > Moraxellales > Moraxellaceae > Acinetobacter > Acinetobacter sp. WCHAc060025. The sequence goes on from NZ_SGSX01000014.1 coordinate 80,606, forward strand.
ATACATACCACTTGCTGATCTGGGAATGCTAATTTAGCAGCCATTGCATATGGCAAGCCCACACCCATCGTACCTAGACCACCCGAATTGATCCATTGACGTGGACGTACATAAGTATAATAAAGCGCACCAAACATCTGATGCTGACCAACGTCAGAGGTAATAATTGCTTGGCTATTTGTAACACGATCAAGCGCTTGAACCACTTGTTGCGGCTTCATTACACCATCGGCACCCGCTTCATAACGTAAGCCATGAACCTTACGCCACTCATTAATTTGAGACCACCATGCTGCAATATCTTCAGGATTTGGTTTAGAAACATTCAACTGTTTCAATTGAACCAACATTTCTTGAAGTACAGGCTCTACCGCACCCACGATCGGGATGTGCGCCATAATGGTTTTAGAAATGGTTGCAGGGTCAATATCAATATGAATGACTTTCGCATTTGGACAGAACTTAGCTGGGTTATTGGTCACACGGTCATCAAAACGTGCACCAATTGCCAAGATTAAATCTGCATTTGCCATAGTCATGTTGGCTTCATAGGTACCATGCATCCCCAACATACCCACAAATTGTGGATCGTTCCCAGGGAAAGCACCTAAGCCCATCAACGTATTGGTCACTGGGTAGTTCAATAGATGAGCAAGCTCTGTTAAAAGCTCAGAAGCATTGCCTTGAACAACACCACCACCTGTATAGATGATTGGACGTTTTGCATTAATCAGTTCATCAATCGCCTTACGGATTTGACCTGAGTGACCACGATGCGGAGGTTGATACGAACGCATCTTCACTTTTTCAGGGTATTCGTAAGCAAACTTCTCTGCTGGATTTGTTGCATCTTTTGGAATATCAACAACAACAGGACCTGGACGACCCGAAGATGCAATATAAAATGCTTTTTTAATAATTGCAGGAATTTCACTTGCATGACGCACTTGGAAACTGTGTTTTACGATTGGGCGTGAAATACCCACCATATCCGTTTCTTGGAATGCGTCTTCACCAATTAAATGTGTTGCAACCTGACCTGACAAAATCACCATCGGGATTGAGTCCATATAAGCCGTTGCAATTGGTGTAACAGTGTTGGTTGCGCCTGGCCCAGAAGTGACCAGTACCACACCAGTTTTGCCTGTTACGCGCGAGTAAGCATCAGCCATATGACCAGCTGCTTGCTCATGGCGTACGAGGTAATGATTGATTTTATCTTGTTTAAATAGCGCATCATAAATATGTAATACAGCGCCGCCTGGATATCCAAAAACATGTTCAACGCCTTCGTCCGCTAATGCGCGAACAAGCATGTCACCACCAGATAAAAGTTCCAACGTATTCACCCTAATCTTTTTTCCACAGCACTATGGGAGACATAGACTGTGTTTCATTCATTGATTGTGCGCTCTGTTATAGCACACATATTTACTCGTTTTTGCAGCAATAGAAAAATAAATCTTCACACAACCGTTTGGGTTATATGAATCACAGAAATATGTTGGGATAAACATCTTTCGGTATGGGTCACTTTCTCGGCTTAGAGAAAAAGCTATTGCTCGCTTTGATATTCTTAATCGAAGGGTGATCGAAAAAAACATCTGAAACTAAAGCAAGCATTTTTGTAGTTTTAGCGAACAATGTCAAGGTTTCTCATGGTGTTTTTATTGATTATTTACCAAGCGACTATTTTTAAAACTATTCCTTTTTTTTTGACATTTTATAAATAATTTTTCAATGACTTATAAGCCAATAAATTTGCAAAAGAATTATTTTCAAATTTATATTTTTGTATAAAATATACACATTATTTTAAATACTTCATTCAAGCTCAATCATCTCATGTATATTCAGAATTGAATGATTTATAATTTCTTTTGAACTGTAGTTTTGAACAATAATATTGGGAAATGGGTTTTCAAATGAAACAACTTCAGCGCTTTTCAAAAACGATTTTACTCTCTGCCATTTTTACAACTGTTACGATGAGCACAACAGTGACGCATGCGAAGCAGTATTATAAATGGGTCGATAGCAAAGGCTCTACGCATTACACCACTACACCACCACCAAAAAATGCACGCAGTAAAAGCAAAGTGAACACCTATGGTTATCATGGCAGTTCAACGTCTGTGACTGCACCAAGCACTCAAACCAATACCAATCAAACCGCACCACAGAATATTCCACCAAATCCTGTTCAAACGGGACAAGTTGCAAACCAACCTGCAAACGCTCCAACTCAAAACAACACCCCAGCAGAACCTGTCAATTCAGAAGCAAGATAATATTTTCAGTTCAATGTTGGCATAAAAATAATTTCTACATTTTTCAGTCTTAAATCGAGCGCAAAATTCACTTTTCTGTGCATTTTGCGCTATGCTGTAGCACACAGTTTTTTAACCATTACGCTCAAATACATTTATGACTACTCATATTGACCCTGAATATCAAGCAAGTGCGATTGAGCCCCAAGTCCAGAAAGACTGGGAAGATCGCAAATCGTTTAAAGTTGCCGACACTGTAGAAGGTCCACGTCGTTATATCCTCTCGATGTTCCCTTACCCAAGTGGCAAACTGCATATGGGTCATGTGCGTAACTATACCATTGGCGATGTGATTAGCCGTTTCCACCGTCTCAAAGGCGAAACTGTCCTGCAACCCATGGGTTGGGATGCTTTTGGCTTGCCTGCTGAAAATGCGGCGATTGCCCATCAAGTTGCTCCTGCAAAATGGACATTTGAAAATATCGCGTATATGCGTGACCAATTGAAAAAGCTTGGTCTTTCAGTCGATTGGGATCGTGAATTTGCAACCTGTACACCAGAATACTATCACTGGGAACAATGGTTATTTGTTCAGCTTTATAAAAAAGGCTTAATTTACCGTAAACTTTCAACGGTGAATTGGGATCCTGTAGACCAAACTGTTTTGGCAAATGAACAGGTTGAAAATGGTCGTGGTTGGCGTTCAGGTGCATTGGTTGAAAAACGCGATATTCCAATGTACTACTTCCGCATCACTGATTATGCACAAGAATTATTAGACGATTTAGATACTTTAAAAGACGGTTGGCCACAACAAGTCTTGACCATGCAACGTAACTGGATTGGTCGCTCACAAGGGATGGAAATCACTTTCCCTTCTGCACAACCTGATGTCTATGCGGATGGTTTGACGGTTTATACCACACGTGGCGATACCTTGATGGGTGTGACTTATGTTGCAGTTGCAGCAGAGCATCCGATGGCGTTAAAAGCTGCTGAAAATAATGCAGAACTCAAAGCATTTATTGAAGAATGCCGTATGGGCTCAGTTGCTGAAGCTGATCTTGCCACAGCTGAAAAGAAAGGTATGGCAACAGGTCTTTCGGTGAAACATCCAATTACAGGTGAAGAAGTTCCTGTGTGGATCGCGAACTATGTGTTGATGTCATACGGTTCAGGTGCAGTCATGGCTGTGCCTGCGCATGATGAGCGTGATTTTGAATTCGCTAATAAATACAACTTGCCAATCCAACAAGTCATCGATGCCAAAGGCGCTGATGATGCAGATTATTCTTCAACTGAATGGCAAGAATGGTACGGCTCTAAAGAAGGTAAATTGGTCAACTCTGCTGAATTTGACGGTTTAGATTTCCAAGCGGCTTATGATGCAATCCTTGCAAAATTAGAACCACAAACGTTGGCAAATGCGAAAGTTCAGTTCCGTTTACGTGACTGGGGTGTTTCTCGTCAGCGTTATTGGGGTTGTCCAATTCCAATGATCAACTGTGACAAGTGTGGTCAAGTGACTGTGCCAGAAGAGCAACTCCCTGTTGTTTTACCAACGGATGTGGTTCCAGATGGTTCAGGTAATCCACTGAACAAAATGCCTGAATTCTACCAAACGACATGCCCATGTTGTGGTGGCGAAGCACGTCGTGAAACAGATACTTTAGATACCTTTGTAGAATCTTCTTGGTACTACGCTCGTTATGCTTCTCCTGACTTTACTGGTGGTTTAGTCAAACCTGAAGCTGCACAATCATGGTTGCCTGTGAATCAATACATCGGTGGTGTAGAACACGCAATCCTACATTTACTTTATGCACGTTTCTTCCACAAATTGATGCGTGATGAAGGTGTGGTACAAGGTAATGAACCATTTACCAACTTGTTAACACAAGGCATGGTACTTGCAGACACTTACTATCGTGAGTCTGAGTCAGGCAAGAAAACTTGGTTCAACCCTGCTGACATCGACCTAGAACGTGATGAAAAAGGTCGTATCACTTCTGCGAAATATCAAGGTGATGGTCAAGAAGTGATTGTTGGCGGTCAAGAAAAAATGTCGAAATCGAAAAATAACGGTATCGACCCGCAAGCGATTATTGACCAATACGGCGCAGATACTGCACGTGTATTTATGATGTTTGCTGCCCCACCAGATCAATCTCTTGAATGGTCAGATGCAGGTGTTGAAGGTTCGAATCGTTTCTTAAAACGTGTTTGGCGTTTAACCACTGGTTTCCTTGAAAAAGGCAACAATGCTGCTGCGATTGATACAGCAAAACTGTCAACTGAAGCGCAAGACTTACGTCGTAAAACGCATGAAACCATCCAAAAAGTGGGTGATGACATCGAACGTCGTCATGCATTTAATACCGCCATTGCTGCGTTAATGGAATTGTTAAATGCAAACAATAAGTTTGAAGCAAAAGATGATAATGATATTGCGGTTGCACGTGAATCAATCATCACGTTATTAACTTTACTTGCACCATTTGCACCACATTTAAGCCAAACTTTATTGGCTGAGTTTGGTATTGATTTAACTTCAGTATTGTTCCCTGCTGTAGATGAATCTGCGTTGACTCGTAATACCCAAACCATCGTGGTTCAAGTGAATGGTAAGCTTCGTGGTAAGTTAGAAGTGTCTGTAGATGCTTCTAAAGATGAAATCTTGGCGCAAGCAAAAGCATTACCAGAAGTTCAACAATTCTTGACGGGTCCAACCAAGAAAGAAATCGTTGTACCGAATAAGTTAGTGAATTTGGTGGTTTAAAATATACCTCACCCTAACCCTCTCCTTAAAGGAGAGGGAAACTCCTTCTCCCTCTGGGATGAGGAATATATTCCGCAAGGGGATGAGGGTAATTAAATTTACTCTTCCTTCTGGATGAGGAACTAAAAGCCTACAAAGCCCGTTGTCATTCAACGGGCTTTGACTTTACAATCCATCTTAAGATTTTTAAATTATTTTCCATTGTGGAAATTTTGAGGACACCACATGCATTTAGTTCAACGTGTTGCAGCAGTTGTATTAACTTTGGGTCTAAGTGCAGGCTTAGTCGGTTGTGGTTTCCATTTAAAAGGAACCAATCCGCAAGCAACGCCTTTGGTTTATACCAAACTTCAATTGGTACTGCCTAAAAATACTGAAGACTTAGAAAAAAAACTCAGTGTCTACTTAACTGCGACAGGTGTACAACTGAGTAATGCCAATGATGCTTATGTGCTCCGTGTACTTGACTATAAACCTGTGCGCCATGAGTTAAATGGTAAATTAGTTGAAACGATTTTACGTCTTTCTGTGACTTTTCAAATTGAAGATAAACAAGGCAATCCGATTACTGAACCACGTACCTTAAACGCTTCACGCAGTTATCAATATGATGTAGCAACAGTTAACACGGATGACCAACAGTATAAATACCTAAGCCAAATCGTGATTGATGATATTGCACAGCAAATGTCACGTCAGATTGCAGCCAATCGTTTGCCGAAAGCGCGTATTACACCAACTCAATCTGTTGCTCAATAATTAAAATTTAAGAAATCTCTATGAAACTTGACTATTTACAAGCCCTTAAACGCGTCGATGAAGCGCGAGGCGTTTGGATTTTACATGGTCAAGAACCTTTATTAGAACAAAACCTACTTGATGCCTTGAGAAAGAGTTGGACAAAGCATGAAATTGAACGACAACGCCATGATTTAAATAGTGTTTCAGACTGGAAAAATGTCTTTAATGCTTTAAATAGCTTGTCACTTTTTTCTCAACATCTGGCTTTAGAAGTTCATGGCAATATCAAACCTGATGCCAATGGACTAAAACAACTTAAACAATATATTCAGCACAATGAACATAATCTATTGATCATTGTATTGCCGAAACAAGATTCAAATAGTTTAAAATCTGCTTTTTTCCAAACCGTTGAAGCCAATGGCGTGGTGGTTTCATTAACAGCCACTTATGCACAAGACCGCCAACGCATTTTAAGCATTGAAGCTGAAAAATTGGGCATCCAACTCAACCAAGATGCATGGACATGGCTTGAACAACACCATGAACATAATTTATTGGCTGCCAAAAACAGCTTAATGCGTGTCGCAGATACTTTTCCTGATCAACAAACCATTGAAATAGATCATTTACAACAATGTTTACAAGATCAATCTCGCTATAGTACTTTTGATCTCAGTGATGCTTTGATCCAAGGGAATCTCGCCTTATCCATAAAAATTTTTCAATATCTTTTAGAATCTGGCGAACCTGATAGTTTAATTCTGTGGACAATCAGTAAAGAAATGCGTCTATTGATGCAACTCTATGAGCAACCGCAAAATGCCTTACAACTCGGCATTTGGAAAACCAAGATTTCCTTGTATCAACAAGCACTTAGACGCCTCAATTCACATTCATTTTTAACATGGCCACAGCTTTTATTGCGTGTAGATGCTGCGATTAAAGGTATCAGCAAAGAGCGCCCTGAGCATATTATTCAGCAATGCATTGCAGAACTCTGTGGAAAAACGCTATTTATAAATCACTAATCAGCTTAGAATTCAATATATTATCATTATATAAAATAATTCTCATTTTCATTCATTTAAAAAAATCCACGCTTTATCCTTATTTACTCATTATAATTTGATCAATTTTTCACTTTACCTACTTATTGCTATGCCTAAAATAAAACCTGCAAAAATCATTGTTATAGCGGTCTGCCTTGCTATTGTTGCAGCAGCTGCATGGTACTTCCTCAAACCTAAAAATGTTCAACCTCAATACATTACTGCTGAAGTTACCCGTAGTGATATTGAAGACTCTGTCCTTGCAACAGGTGATCTAGAAGCCACAAAAATGGTCAGTGTCGGGGCACAGGTTTCTGGTCAGGTGAAAAAGATGTATGTGAAATTGGGCGACCAAGTCAAACAAGGTCAACTGATTGCACAAATTGACTCTGTTCGTCAGACCAATGATTTAAAAACAGCAGAAGCAAGTATTAAAAATCAGCAAGCTCAACTTGCCACCAAACAAGCCAACTTAGCCAAAGCAGAAGCAGAATATAATCGTCAAAAAAATATGTATGCTCAGGATGCAACATCAAAAGCGGAATATGAAAGTGCTCTAGCTGCATTTAAAACTGCTCAAGCCGAGATTGCATCGATGAATGCGCAAATTGAACAATCGCGCTTAACCCTCGCAACTGCCAAAGAAGATTTAGGTTATACCCAAATTAGCGCTCCGATGGATGGAACCGTCGTGGCAATTGTGACCGAAGAAGGTCAAACGGTAAATGCCAATCAAAGTGCGCCAACCATTGTAAAATTGGCTAAATTAGACACCATGACCATCAAAGCTCAGATTTCTGAAGCAGATGTAATGAAAGTTGAGGAAGGACAAAAGGTTTATTTCACAACTTTGGGTGATAGCGAGAAAAAACGTTATGCAACTTTGCGTCAAGTTGAGCCTGCACCTGAATCAATCAATACCGAAACAAGCTCAAACTCTTCTTCATCATCAAGCACCGCAATTTACTATAATGCACTGTTTGATGTGCCAAATGATGATGGAAAATTACGTATTGATATGACTGCTCAAGTTTATATTATCTTGGCTGATGTGAAGAATGCGCTTTCAATTCCAGCAGCGGCTTTGCAAAATTCAAATCGTCCACAACGAGCTAAATCTAGCAACAGTTCCAATGCAAATGGCGCAAGTGCTGATTCATCCAAATCTGCTTCTGCTCCGAATAAAGATGCTAAAAAATCTGATGATCGCCCTGAACGTTTAGAATTGACTGCCGATGAAAAAGCATTGATTGATCAAGGCAAAGCTTCTGTTTCCGTTGTTCGTGTCTTACAAGCAGATGGTTCTGCAAAACGTAAACAAGTTTTAGTCGGTTTAAACAACCGTGTTACGGCGCAAATTATTCGTGGTCTAAAAGAAGGCGAACAAGTGGTCATTGCCGATGGCTCTGATACCTCGAATGATTCTGCAAAACGTAGTAACCGTGGTGGGATGAGATTTTAAAGATGGATCAAAACAATCAGAGTAATCGCCCATTATTAGAGGTGAGCAATCTGATTCGTGAGTTCCCCGCTGGTGAATCTACGATTCAGATTTTAAAGAGTATCAATCTCAAGATTTATGCTGGAGAGTTGGTTGCCATCGTCGGGCAATCAGGTTCAGGTAAATCTACATTAATGAATATTTTAGGCTGCCTAGATCAACCGACTTCAGGCAGTTATCAAGTCAATGGGCGTGAAACCCGTGAACTTGAGCCTGATGAATTGGCGCAATTGCGTCGTGAATATTTTGGTTTTATTTTCCAACGCTACCACTTGCTTGGTGACTTAACTGCGGCAGGCAATGTCGAAGTTCCTGCGATTTATGCAGGGATGGATCCGTCTGTGCGCCAACAACGTTCACAGGAAATTTTGACTGAGCTGGGTTTAGGTGAAAAGACGCAGAACCGTCCCAATCAACTTTCAGGTGGTCAGCAACAACGTGTCTCTATTGCCCGCGCCTTAATGAATGGTGGTGATGTGATTCTTGCCGATGAACCAACAGGTGCATTGGATAAGAATAGTGGTGTTGAAGTGATGCGGATTCTGCGCGAGCTGAATGCCAAAGGTCATACCATCATTTTGGTTACCCATGATATGAATGTGGCAAAAAATGCCACACGTATTATTGAAATCAGTGATGGGAATATCATTGCCGATAACCCCAATACACCACAGCATGATGATGAAATTGAGGTTATCGCCGAACCGGAATCTAAGGTAAATCGCAAAAAATCATCGAAATGGCGTTCTGCGATAGATCGTTTTACTGAAGCATTTAACATGGCTTTATTGGCCATGAATGCGCATCGTATGCGTACATTCCTCACCATGCTCGGGATCATTATCGGGATTGCATCGGTAGTATCTGTCGTCGCGCTCGGAAATGGTTCACAAAAGCAAATTTTGGAAAATATCAGCAGTTTGGGAACCAATACCATTACGGTATTCCAAGGGCGTGGCTTTGGTGACAACTCCAAAACTGCACAATTTAAAACATTGATTCCTGCCGATGCTGAAGCCCTCTCTGAACAGCCTTATGTGGAAGCCGTCAGTCCAACGGTAAATAGCAGTGTCACAGCGCGTTTTAAAGATACTGAAGCCTCAGCGACTGTGAATGGTGTCAGCAATGATTTCTTTAATGTCAGAGGGTTAGAATTTACATCAGGGCAAGCGTTTGACAAACAAAGTGTCACCCAACAAGCTCAAGATGTGGTGATTGATTCCAATACCAAAAATACTTTTTTCAGCGATGGTACTGATCCACTCGGACAAGTGATTTTACTCGGTAGTGTACCAAGTCGAATTATCGGTGTGGTCGATGCCCAACAAGGCATGATGGGAAATTCTGACAGTTTAAATGTCTATTTACCTTACTCAACTGTCATGAGTCGTATGCTCGGTCAAGCCAATGTGCGGAGCATCATTGTCCGTGTTAAAGATACCTATCCGACTGCGGTTGCGGAAAATGCCATTCTCAGTTTGTTGGAACAACGTCATGGTGCGCAAGATGTCTTTACGCAAAACTCGGACAGTATTCGCCAAACCATTGAGCAAACTACGCAAACCATGACTTTATTGGTGTCTGCAATTGCGGTGATTTCACTGGTTGTTGGTGGTATTGGGGTCATGAATATCATGCTGGTTTCAGTCACTGAACGTACTCAAGAGATTGGTGTACGGATGGCTGTGGGTGCACGTCAAAGTGATATCCTGCAACAGTTCCTGATTGAAGCAATCCTTGTTTGTATCTTAGGGGGAATTCTGGGTGTGCTACTCTCTCTTGGAATTGGACAATTGATTAGCCATGTTGCCAAAGGCAGTTTCCAAATGGCGTATTCAACGACTTCGATTATTGCTGCATTTGTATGTTCAACCTTGATCGGTGTAGTGTTTGGATTTATCCCTGCACGCAATGCAGCGCAATTGAACCCTGTTGATGCACTTTCACGTGAATGATTAAAGAATAAGGAAAATATAATGCAAATGAATTTAACGAAGCTTGCAACTGCCTTGATTCTTGGAAGTTCGTTGGTCGGTTGTGCAGCAGTGGTCAAAACACCTTATCAAGCGCCTGCGGTACAAGTGCCAAGTGGCTTTGCTTATGACAATGCCAAATCTAAACAGATCCAAACCGATTTGTATGCAGACCAATGGTGGACATTGTTTGGTGATACCCAACTCAATCAATTGGTTGATCAAGTCATTCAAAAAAATGCTGACTTGGCTGTGGCAGGGATTAATTTACAAACTGCGCGTTTAAAAGCGGGTTTGGCACGTGATCAGCAAGGTCCTCGTGTTAGCTCAGGTGTTTCAACTGGACATTCATTTGATTTAAATTCTGGTGATGATTCTGCAAAAGGGCTATCCCTTAGTGCGGGCGTGAGTTATGAAGTTGACTTGTTTGGAAAATTAGCACGTCAAACTGAAGCTGCTAAGTGGGAATCTTTAGCCACCGAACAAGACTTACAAGCCACTGGTCAAACCTTGATTGGTACAACGGCAAATTTATATTGGCAATTGGGTTATCTCAATGAGCGTTATAGCACAGCGCAACAAAGCCTTGCTTCAACGCAAAAAACTTATGAATTGGTCCGTACTCAATATAAAGTTGGCGCAGTTTCTGGTTTGGATTTAACTCAGGCTGAACAATCTGTTCAAAGCCAAAAAGCCAGTTTAAGTCAGATTGAACAACAATTGGTTGAAACACGAACTGCCTTAGCGGTGTTATTGCAAATTCCTGTTCAACAGTTGAATATCCAAGAACCGAAAAAATTACCGCGTATAGCCTTACCAAATATTTCTGCTGGTTTACCTGCAGATATTTTGTCACGTCGTCCTGACTTAAGAGCTGCGGAATTACGTTTACGTGAGTCTTTAGCCAACAAGGATGCAACTAAAGCCAGTTACTACCCTTCAATCAGTTTGACTGGAAGTCTGGGTTCGACCAGCACGTCTTTGGCGAATTTATTGAAGAATCCTGCGTTGACTTTAGGTGCAAGTTTAAGCCTACCTTTTCTACAATATAATGATATGCAAAAAGATTTAAAGATCAGTGAATTGGATTATGAAAAAGCCATTATTCAATATCGCAATACTTTATATCAAGCTTTTGCCGATACTGAAAATGCACTTTCGAATCGCACTGAGTTGGACAAGCAAGTGGCTTTGCAACAACGTAATTTAGAGCTTGCAGAAAAGACTGAGCGTTTAACAGAAGTGCGTTATCGTAATGGTGCAATTGCATTGAAAAGTTTATTGGATGCACAAGAAACCACACGTAATGCACGTTTGTCGTTAGTGCAAACTAAGCAGAGCCAATACAATGCTTATGTGACTCTGATGCAAGCTTTGGGTGGTAGTCCGATTAAGTCGTTGTCTTGATTTTTATTGTGAATAAAAGCCCTGCGGGGCTTTTATTATTTGTCTTGTAAATAACTTTCAGGATAGGGATCTTCTTCTATAATTTGACGATATTCAAATACACCATCTAACAAAACTTTATGTTCCTGACTGATATGTCGACTAGGTAATAAAAATACTTCTTTCGGATTTTTAAACCCATATATTTCGAAAATTTCTTCTGATTTTTCAGATAAATGCAATAATGAACAGATTACATTTTTCATTACAAATATTATTATAAAATAGAATATAAATAAAACACTTCCCCAAATTACTAAATTTTCTATGCTATAGTCAATAACAAAAATAAAAAACAAAATTGCTAAAAGAACAGTTCCCACATAAATTAATCTGGCATCTTTGATTGCTGAAGCAGTATAAGTTTTTTTTGAAGCTCCCATACCAACTTGCATATGCAGCAGTCCTGATTTAGGACTTAACACTGCACATAACTCATATAAATTATCTTCAAGTTGTTTTGCTGCACAAATGACATATTCATCTTGCTCTAACAAAGCACGATGAAATTTTGCAATACAAATTTTTCCATCAATTTTTGCAACTATTGAATGTACACTTAAACGGCTATTTGAAGCAATAAATACTGTTTGCGCTGCCAGTGTAGCACTTTCTGTTAATCCACTTAGAGCTGCTGAAGTAAGGATTTGGCTATCACCAATTGGATCTAATGCACTCATCATTCCATAATAAATTTCTAATTGTTCAATACGACCTTCGAACTTAACTAAGTTATTCATATTTACAACTTTAGATTTACTTTATTATCAAAATAATTTTTAAGAAAGGACTATCTTTCTCAAAAGCATATTGATACCTAATAACCCATCTCTTTTAAAGCAACATCAGCTTCGGGAACACCATTTAATTTCGCCAATTTGTACCAATGTTCAGCTTTAGCAAGATCATTCAAGTTAAATTGATAGATATAACCGAGGTTATATTGGGCTTCACCATAATTCTCATTCGCTAATTCTTCATATATTTTTTTTGCTTCTTGAATTTTGTCAATCGTTAGGTAGTAATTTCCTAAATTAAATTTAGCTCTTTTATGACCTTGCTTCGCAGCATCTGCATATAGTTTAATTCCCTTTTCTACATTTTTTTCGATACCATCCCCTTGCAAATAAATAGTGCCTAGAGAAAATTGTGCATTAGCAAATCCTTTTTTTGCTGATTCATCCAAATAAAACAATGATTTACTATTATCTTTCTCTACATAGCTTCCATTTTTATACATAACACCTAAATTATACATTGCAGAAGCATCGCCTTTACTAGCAGCTTTCTCAAACAAAATAAATGCTTTTTCAAAGTTTTTAGCAGTACCTACCCCATCATAATACATTTGCCCTAAATCAATTTGCGCTTTGCTATTACCAAGATTTGCTGCCTTCTCCATTGATACAAAAGCCTTCTCGTAATCTTTATTCTTTCCATTAATTCCTAGATAGTAGCTCTCAGCTTCAGTATATAAATCTTCGCTGCTTCTATCACTTTTTTGAATTTTCGAATCAACATTAGTGTGATTATTACAAGCTGTTATAACCAATCCAAATATCACAACAAAAATAATATTATATAATTTCATAATTAAAACCTATTTAATCAGCATACGCAGGATGATGTTCCAATCCTGGATCTTTTTTAACTCTTTCAGCTTGTGCTTTCTCAGCAGCTTGTGTCTCCATTTTATCCAAGATTACCACAGCATCTATAACTCCTTTTGCTAATTTAACCCCTTGATCTGTTTCTCCTATAGCTTTACCTGAAATTTCACCTAATTTACTCCCTGCATAATTATATGCAGCAGTACATGCAGCTCCTATAACAAGTGCATTTCTTGGATTTGTAATTTCCCTAATTGCTGCTCTAGTACAAACTCCTGCTAGGGATGCGCCAACAGCCTCTCCTGCTTTACCACCAGCCAATTCTCCTACTTTTGATGATAAGCCTTCCGCGTCCTTTTCCTTAACCAAACCATATATTTCAAGCCCATCTTTGATACTGCCAACCTTATCAACATGCCCATTGACTTCATCTAACTTATCTAAAATTGGTTTTACTTTTTGCACTTTAATGTGTTGATTTCCATTAAATACTCTATTTGTATCATTATTATGATGATACATCTTAAATCTCAAAACCTCTTGCATTCTTTGGGTAGCTAATTGTGGTCCATTAGTATGAATAACCCCCCAATGAAAAGTGTCCTTTTCAAATACTTTTGCCCCCGTAAGCATTACACCTACAGCACTACTTGCATTTGTCACAGTTTCAACAGCTTTCTCAACTTTCTCCTTATTATCCTTTTTAGATTGTTCTTGTTTTTCTTTATTTTTTTTTGCATCCTCATAGTGTTGCATAGTTAAATATGGAACAAAAACTGCATTACCATTTGAATTTTTAGTATTTCCAGAATTTTTATTATCGAATAATGATGGTAAATAATATGTTGAATCTAAAAAACGCCCATTTATAGTAGGCTTTACCCTAACTCTCATATGAAGTTTTTTATCGATATAAATAAAAAACTTTACCACATCATTTTTTCCACAATCAAAAACTTGCGTACAATTATTTGAATCTAGTTTAAAATTATTATGTGTAGATTTATTTGTCGTTTCATTCACAAATGAATACGTTACTTTTTTAATTAAACTATCATCTTTACAAATAACTTTAAGCCGTGACTTATAAATCATAACTATATCTCCTCTTCATCATAATAACTACGAAGATAATTACCTTTACCTGCACCTTCCTCTAATAAATCTATATCTACCAAAACCTTAGGACTTATTAAAATCAACTCCCTAATAAATTCACTTTCAATTTTAAACATTGGTTTAAATTCCGAATTATTAAATCTCTTAACTGCTATACAAGGTTGCTTTACCTTATTTGAAATAAATTTAGCTTCTCCATTTGAATCTGTTTTAAGGGAAATCAATATATTTGATTTCTCATCTAATAACCGAAACATTAAATTTGCAATTGGTTCCCCATTAAAATTAACGAACTTTATATATGTTTCCTCTTCTTTTGTTCCACCTAATCTACTTGCATAATAGAACCAATCTTCACCACCGATTAGGACTTTAACCTTTTCATTTTTATTCGATCTTATTCTACTTGTCCTTCCAAAAGAATCTAAATTACCTTTTACTATTTTCCCATCTTCATATACTGCTGAAAATTTGAGTGCTTCAAAATTTTGTTTAAGAAAAATATTTACTATATCAACCTTATTACTAAATAATGGAGTAGAAACAGGTAAATTAGGCACTACATAATTTAATTTTTGCCCCCCCGTAAACTTCTGCTGCCCTGACTTCACCTCAAACAAACCACCTGTCGTTGGGAAAATTCCAGAACCATTAATTTTGACTTGAGAACCACCAGCAGTCAGATTAATTTCTTTCGGACTAGTGATATACACCGTATCCTCAGTTGAAATAATTTGAATCCCTTTACGTGCAATCACATCAAGTGCATCACCTTGTGCCTGAACCTCAATTTTACCCTTCCCTGCAAAAAGTCGTGCACCTTCTTGCGCTGCAAATAAACTAATCTTAGAACTTGCATGACCAATCAATGATTTCTGTGTAGAGATATTGATACTTTCCCCTGCACTATGACTAATCTGCTTATCTGCTGAAATATGGATATCTTCATTTGTTGCTAAAGCAATTGAGTTTGGTGCTGCAAGTACCATCACTGCAGACTTAAACGCATCTGCCTTTTTCGGATCTTCTTTGGCTAAGTTGTCGATAAAACCTTTGATATTTTCAAGGATTTCAAGTGGGTCA
>NZ_SGSX01000015.1:0-96149 GCF_004209355.1 Acinetobacter sp. WCHAc060025
CTTAGACAATCAACTATGCGTTTCGTCCTCAGCATCATCTTCAAAAGTTTTGGCAATTTTTTCAATATTTAAGCTCTTTGCCATCGCATCAAAAATTTCTTTATATGTCCCTTCTTGATGATAAAGCTGATGATGTTCGCCGTGTTCGACAATATGCCCATCTTTCATTACATAGGTATAATCTGCGTCAATAATTTGCGACAAACTATGTGAAATCATAATCACGGTACGTCCTTGTTTGATCTCGTCCAAACTCTGTTTAATTTGCTCAGTGGCAATCGCGTCTAAACTTGCAGTCGGCTCATCTAAAAAGATAATTGGAGGATTCTTCAAGAACATACGTGCGAGCGCAATGCGTTGTTGTTGTCCGCCTGATAATAAAAGTGCATCGGCTTCATAAGCATGTGGAAGCTTTAAAATTTGCTCATGAATAGATGCTTTTTTGCAGCTTGAATTACTTCATCATTACTCGCATCAGTTTTACCATAACGAATATTTTCTAAAATAGAACCTTGGAAAATATGATTTTTCTGTAGCACTAAGCCAATATTTTCACGTAAATAATGCGTATCAATTTGTTCGAGATCAATGCCATCAAGCTTGATGCACCCCGAGTCTGGTGAATAGAACTTATCGAGTAAACTGATCAGCGTTGATTTTCCTGCACCAGACAGCCCAACCAATGCTGTGATTTTATTCGGTTGAATGGTCATATTGATGCCATGTAGAGCTTGATGGCCATTTGGATAGGTAAAATTAACATTCTCCAGTTCAAATTTGCCATGTAAGGCAGGCTTGTTTGAACCACTTTTTTCTATTTCATTATCGGCTTCTAAAATATTAAAGAAGCTCTCTGAATAGATCATCGCTGAGTTAATTTCATCATAAATTCGATGTAAAGAACGAATCGGGGCAGACACGTTATTAAATAACAACACATGATACATGATCATCCCTATACTCATTTTACCTGCAAGGACAAAATAAGCGGTGAGAATGATGATCAGGACAACACCCACTTGTTCAATAAAGGTTTTTAAACCATCAAAGATGTAACTGGTTTTACGTGTCTGCATCTGATTTTCAGTCAGAGACTTTTGTAAATTCAGTTGTTTGGTTGATTCTACAGCTTCTTTGTTAAATGATTTAATCACCGTAATCGAGTTGATAATACTCAGAATTCCTTGATTCTTTTTTTCAAAATTATCGCGCAGAGCACGACGTTTACCTGAGAGTTTTTGTGATTGCTTATAGGTCAGCCAGAAGTAAATTGGAACAATAATTGTGGCGACCAAACCGACCCAAAAATTGGCATAGTACATTAACCCAAGCGCAATAATTGCACTGGTAAATAACGGTAAAATATCAATAAAAAAGATTTGCACCAATCGTGTCAAAGAGCTCACACCACGATCAATACGGGTTTGTAATTTACCTGCTTGGTTGTTTTGTTGATCAAAAAAAGCTAAACGATAAGTAATAAATTTTTCAATAATGCCTTGTGATAAATCTTGTGAAATTAAAATTCTGAGTCGTTCACCAAAGGATTTTTGTCCAAATTGTACAATGGCATTGATGATTTCTTTACCGAGTAAAACTGCTGTAATGGTGATGAGAATATGCCAACCTTGCGTTAAACCTTGTCCTGTTTGGAGCAATTCATTGATACTGTCTACGGCATATTTCAGTGTCAGCGCATTGACCTGTGCGGTGAGTGAACCGATTAAAGTCAATACGAGTGTGACGATGACGAGCCATCGGTATGGTCGTACAAATGGACGTAATTTTTGAAAGAGTTGCCATAAATTCATAGACAGTTGTTTTTATTGGGAAGCTTAATTGCAGTCTACGGCTGAATTTTTTTTGTCACAAGTCTGTGAATTGTTTTGAATTGTCACAAATGGGAATGTACATAGATTTTTTCATTTTGTTGCGAATATATTTAGATTCATCATTGTTTCAATACGCGAAATCCATCATGTTAGGTGTCCGATTAAAATCATTGTGATTGGTATTTGAAGCCATGAATCTTGAACTTTTTGAGCCACAGCAAAATGACAATTTACTACCCTGTGATGGGATGGTAAAGGACTGTGGCTTAATTTTAGATGATGGGCAAAGCCAAAAGTATTTAAACTATTTTCTTCAGCATTTGGCTTGGCAACAGGATGAAGTCTATTTGCATGGTCAATATTTTCAAACTGAACGAAAAGTGGTTTGGTACGGTGATGAGAATTATCAATATCACTATTCAGGAATGGTGAAGCAAGCACATGTGTGGAATCCCGCATTATTCAGATTAAAACAACACATCGAAAAGCTGACAGGGCATTTTTATAATTCTTGTTTGGCAAATTTGTATGAAAATGGCACGCAAGGTGTCGGTTGGCATAGTGATGATGAGCCATCTTTAGTTTCACCTGAGCAAGAGGTGGTGATTGCTTCTTTGAGTTTGGGTGCAACTCGAAAGTTTAGTTTTAAGCATAAGTGGAAAGCTGAAAAAGTCGATTTGTTATTGCAAAGTGGTCAGTTGATTGTGATGCAAGGGCAGACGCAGCGTTATTGGAAACATATGTTGGCGAAATCTACACGAATTTCTGAGCCTCGTGTGAATTTAACTTTTCGTTATTTTTATTCAAATACATCGAAATAGAGAGTTAGCAATTTTCATAAGATTCATTGTGACGGAGTCTTATAGGTTTTGTTCATATATTAGGACTAACCACTGCGTCTTGCGCTTTGTTAAAGCAATGCTTTAATTTGCTCAGGTTCGAGTTACTTTTGATAAGGCAAAATGAGAAGTGAAGCTTTGCAAGGAAACCATCTTACGGAGTGTTGCTCCTCATTCGCAGAACTCGTCTGATACCGAAATATATCAAAATTATCGCAAAAACATTAACGAACGAATTGTGTCCTGCCTCAAACAATTGCGAAGGACGATTCCGCGTATCGAATGTTGACGAAAATTCATATTGAACTCAAATTATTCTATCCTTTAGGCAGTGGGTAAAGCTTGTCATCAAACTGCTCTAGTTTTGGAAATTCTAAAGCTTTTAAATTTTCTAAATTGCTTAAATGTTGTTGGTAATCCACTAACATTTGTTGACGAGCTTCATTTGAAATATAAGGGACATGATAGGCAACAAAAGGCGGAAGTACTTCAAAGCCAGCATACGCCAGAGTTCCACGTTGAATGGGTAAAAGCAGGTCTTCAATCGAACCATGAATCGCATGATCTCCAAACATGTGTTCACGTCCACCGAGGGTAAAACTGAGCATGGCTTTTTTACCGACCATCCCACCATGATTATAAAAACGTTTGCCACCATAGAAAATGCCTGAAACAAAGACGCGATCAATCCAGCCTTTTAACATTGCAGGCATCGATGTCCAATACATTGGAAAATTGAGAATCAACAAATCTGCACGTTGGACTTTTTCGACTTCAGCTTGAATATCTTCAGTCAGCGTATGTGCTTTAGAAGAATGACGTTGTTCTAAGGCATAGTTTAAATATTCAGGATTGCCACGGCTATGAAAGTCTGCTTTGGATGCCACAGGATTAAAATCCATTTCATAAAGATCAGATACTTCAACGTGGTGACCTAAGTCTTTTAAGACTTGAATCGAATGATCTTTTAGCGCTGTGGTAAATGACTGTGGTTCAGGGTGTGCGTGTACAATGAGGATATTCATAATTTTCTCTAATTCCATCTCAACTTTTTGTTGTTCAATTTCTACAGTGTTTTTTGATTATTCATAAATCAGTATGCTTCGCCAATTACCTTAAGCATTATTTTTATGGCTGAAAAGTACATTCAATTGTAAAAGTATTGGGTATAAAAAAGCCCATGCAAATGGTGGCATAGGCTTTCTTACTCTGAAGAAACATTGTTTTCGTAAAAACAATGTTTATATCATGGAATACTGAAGAACATAATCATATTATGAGAATATTTAAACTTAATCAAGTGATAAAAATATTACAAAATATTAAATTATCAATGTGTTTAAGGTTGCAGTTCAGTCAGTTGGTCATTTGCAGATAAGGCTTGATAACGTTTTTCAATCTGCGATGCTGAATCTTGCAGTGTTTCGATCAGCTTTTGGAGGTTTAAAAATTCAAAGCGGTTTTTTGAAGCAAGTACGGTCAATGCCATTGGTGCTTCTTTACTTGAAAATTTGATTGGAATAGAAAGCCCAGAAACATTAGGATCTAATTCTCCTTGTGAAAAATAGTAACCTTGTTTCTTGATTTTCTTCATTTTATTGACAAAGGTTTCTTCGTTTTCAGCAAAGCCAGCTTCTGCCAATTGTGTTGCAAATTGAGTGTAATATTCATGAATTTTCTGCTTTGGCAGATGTGCCATGATGACTTTAGGTGAAGAACCCATAAATACAGGGCGAGGGCAGCCACGACCATACGAGAGTAGAGTTTCATCACGGTACACTTCATGATGTATGTCGATACAATAGTCATCATTCAAATGGGTCAGTAAACAGCACAATTCGGTACGGTTTGAAATTTCCTGCATAAAAGGCTTACTGATTTGAACCAAAGGATCAGTTGTTCTGGAAATATAATCCATAACTGCAATTTTAGGTCCAAGTGTGTAATCACCTGAAGTACCATTTAAGCGTTGCAAAATATCGGCTGAAACTAATTCTTTCAGATAGCGATAGCTGGTTGGTTTTGATAAGCCAAGTTCTTCACAAATCACATCAACATTAATTACAGGGCGAGACACCGAAAATAAATCCAATACGGTGAGAATTTTGCCAAAACTTGAAAGTGCCATTGATGACCTACTCAATTAGTGAGAATCAAAAAATAAAAAATTAATGTTACGTTATAACAAATTGTCCGGAAAAAAACAGCCAAATTTGCATTGTAAATGCAAATGATTCTACATTTTTCAATTTGGTGTGGTTTTTGAGAAAAGTACACCATAGGGTGATGTTTATTTAAAATATATTATAATAAATTATCAAAATAAGATATTAATATTGACTTTTAGGTGTTTTTTTGAAAAAATTAGCAATATGAATATCCAATGATGAAAGTTAAACTTTGAGAAAAGCTTAGAATTTCAGCATAAATTGAGTCATTCTCTACTCAAACGTTGTATTTGAACAAAAACATTCAATAAGAAGTCTATTGAATGTTCATATTATTGTTCGCTTATTCACATATTTAAATTTTTTACAAACTTCACTGTTTATTGATTTAGATGGTGCAGTTTTTTGGTCGCTCTGAAAAATCAAAATGTGATGTATGCAACTAAAATTGTAATAATGACGCTGTATCTTTCAGAGATTTTAAGCCGAAGGACAGTCGTTAAAAATTGCAATGGAGAAGCCAAATAAAATTTAAGTTATAGCGAGCGCAAAATGTTACTGATCAAACCACTATTGGCTTTTAGACCCAATAAATTGGATTGGATTTTTGCGACTAAAACTTTTATCGCAGGGATGTTGGCTCTTTATATCGCCTTTGAATTGAACCTCAGTTATCCGATTTGGGCGATTGGTACCGTATTTGTCACAGCAAACCCTTATTCAGGTATGTTGGCTTCAAAAAGTATCTATCGTCTTTTAGGTACATTATTTGGGGCGATTTTTGCACTCGCCGTCACATCACATTTGATCAATACACCATGGCTATTCGTTTTTGTACTGGCAACTTGGGTGGGGATTTGTCTCTACCTGTCACTCATAGATCGTTCACCTCGAAGTTATGTGGTGATGTTGGCAGGTTATACCGCGGTTATTATTTGTTTTAACTCAATTTATTACATTGAGACAGTTTCAATTTTTGATATGGCAGTCGGACGCTTTTTAGAAATTTCGCTGGGCGTGGTCTGTGGTTCTGTAGTGTCTGCAACGATCTTTCCGATGCATATTGGACCTGTGGTACAAATGCGAGTGTCGAAAACTTTAGCAGATACCAAACAAGCGTTTGACTCAATTTTATCCGATCCTAAACATTTAGATAATTACACGCAACTCTTAGCCAATATCACACGAGATACTTCGGATATTCATACCATGGCAGAGCATTTGAGTTATGAAAAATCAAAATTTAAAGGCATGACCAAACCGCTACAAGAGTTATTACATCAAATGACAATGTTGGTTGCCAATCTGGTTGCAATGTCTGAACGGATGAAACAGCTTGATCAAATTGATTTAAATTATCGCCCATATCTCCGCGAATTCCATCAAAGTATTGATCAGTTTTTAGATCAGCAAAAAAACTTAGAAGATCATGAGTTAAAGCATTTACCAGAGAACTTTGATTCAGATTTTCAAAATATTGCGCTACATGCAACATCTGAACAGCAGGTCATTCTAGGCAGTTTGAAAATGGATATTCGCCATTTTATTCAAAATGTTCGTGCCGTACAGTTAATTTGGCAACGCATCCAAAAAGGCGATAGCACATTACCTGAATCGATAGCACCGTTGACCACAACCTATCCAAGTTTACATCGTGATTATGGTGTTGCAGTACGTGGTGGTTTATCTGCATTTCTTACCACACTTATAGCGTGCTCATTTTGGATACTGAGTGGTTGGAAAATGGGTTTTATGATGGCTGAAATGGCAGCGATCAGTGCATGTATTTTGACCTTTTTAGATGATCCAGTGCCTGCATTAAAAATGTTCATTCGTGCCAGTATTTACGCTGCATTTTTTGTCTTTATTTATGCGTATGGGATTTTTCCACATATCACAGCATTTTGGCAATTAGCACTGGTTTTAGCGCCATTCATCATGTTCTGTGTGATGTTGTACCTACATCCACCTTTACATGGTTTGGGCTTGCCTTTGATTATGAGCACGATCATGGGTTTAAATCTTCAAAATCGCTATGCCATGGATCAAGTGACATTCTTTGATGCGTCTATTGGTACGGTGATTGGTCCTGTGATTGCGGTGTGCATGGTACAAATGGTGCGTGCAATGTCACCAGAAATGACCGTGCAACGGATGCTCGCTCTACATTATAAAGCCATGCGTGAAACCATTCTTATGCCTTATGGCACAGGTTTTAGAATACATTTGCGCAGTATTCTGGATCGTATTGGTGTGCTGAATACCAAGATGATTCAGTCAGAACATCTCAAAGTGGAAATTAATAAGGCATTGATTGAATCTAGTGCTGCGATTGATTTAACCCGTTTACAAGAGCTGATGAAAAAACTGCCTGCGGATTCTATTACTGCGCTGTCTATTGCCAAATTACAAACTCTACTGAGTCAGTGGTTAAGTGAGCGTGAAAGCTATCAAGTTGATGAAGCTTTGCAACATCAATTGATTCAACAGTTTTCTCAAGTTGTTGCAGATGCACAAGCTGTGGGGGATGAGGATATTCGCCATCGTATTGAAATTTCAGTCAATAACATTCGCAATAGTATTTGCCATATTTCAGTTGTAGATACTCAAGCCACAGCAACACAAACGACAACAACTTTAATTGGAGCATAAATATGGGTGAGTTAAACATTTATGGCATTTATGTTCCGATATTTTTGATACAAGCCGTGATCGCTTTTGTGATTTGGAAATTTGTTTGTATCGGTACAGACCGTTTGATTGAGAAAGATTTAATCGCGTTGCCTGGTATTTTTAATATCAGCTTATATCTGATTATTTTATGGATTTTGCATTGGGTGGTGATTCAAATCACCACTTAAGTGTCGTGATCGGTTGCTAGGTGTTGTGTTGTTTTAAGAGTTTAATGATTGGACAAGTGAAATGAATAAGTTTGATGTGCGTAAAGTAATACGCCCAGTCTCTTTGGCTGTGGTGGTCATCATCGCGATCTTTTGTGGACTACATATTTGGAATTATTACAATGCTGAACCGTGGACACGAGATGGTCGTGTACGTGGTGATGTGATCCAAGTGTCCTCAGATATTGCGGGGTTGGTCACTGAGGTGATGGTACAAGATAACCAAACTGTGAAAAAAGGGCAGACTCTATTTAAAATTGATTTAGCACGCCAAGCTTTAGATGTTGAACAAGCCAAATCAGATTTAGCAAAAGCACAATCAGGATTGGCGGAAGCGGAAGCAGGGCTTGCAGAAGCCAGAGCCAATATTGTCAAATCCAAAGCCAATATTAATCTTGCAGATAAAAATGCCAGTCGCTATTCAAACTTAATGGATGGAGCGATCTCTAAACAAGAACAAGATCAAATGTTTGCAACACGCGATCAATCACATGCAGAGCATCAGCAACTTGAAGCGGCTGTGCAACAAGCCGAAGCCAATATTAAACAGCAAAAAGCCTTAATAGAAGCTGCCAACAGTAGCGTACATTTGGCACAGCTCAATATGCAACGTTCTGAGGTGGTTGCTCCAGCGGATGGGACGTTGTCTAATTTTGATTTGCGCGCAGGGAATTATGTCAAAGTTGGACAAGCTGTAGCTGCTTTATTAGATCGTAAACAACTGTATGTCGTGGGTTATTTTGAAGAAACTAAACTCAATAAAATTCATTTAGGCGATCCAGCAACGATTCAGTTAATGGGTGATTCTGAGAAATACAAAGGGCATGTTCAAGGGATTGCTTCAGGGATCGAAGACCGTGAACGTACTACGTCTTCAGGCTTATTGGCGAATGTGAATCCTACATTCAGTTGGGTTCGTTTGGCGCAACGTGTCCCTGTAAAAATTGTGTTAGATGATGTTCCACATGATTCATTAGCATTTGTCGCAGGGCGTACCGTGACTGTGCATATTTTGGAAAAACCGAAAAAATAGTAGCTTCAAACTGATTCTTATCATTCAACTTTTGACCCACCGTGAGGTGGGTTTTTTATAGGTTTGAGTCAGCCATTGCAGGCATATCAATTTCTTTTACACAGCTCGCTTTGCTGGTCGATAAAATAAATTTGATTGCTAAAATCACATCTTGTAAGGGAATGAATTGATGATCGCTTTTTTGTAATACTTCATCGACAGGTGTATTTATATCAAACTCAGTGGCTAAATAGCCTAGATTTAGGATGCTAATGCCGATCTGGTCTTTGCGTAGGGTTTCTCTGAGTGCGTGTACAATGCCTCTTAATGCAAATTTACTCGCTGAAAATACAACTTCCTTTCCTGAGTGGTTATCGAGTCCCCATGTTGAGCCAATTAATATAATTTTAGCATTTGGGGAAAGACGTAAATTCTCAAGTAAGGATTGAATTGTCAAAATACAGGATTGTATATTGGTATGAATTAGATTGGATATTTCTAAATCAGAACATTGTTCAAAGTCATAATCAGCATCAAAAGCTTTTTCTTCCCAAATACCAACATTGTAAATTAGATAATCAACACTTTGTTTTTGAATTTGATTTTTAACACAATCTCTTGCTTGCTCAGGCTTAGAGAGGTCTGTAGAAATCCAATGGAAAAGGGGGAGATCGCAAGCAGGTTTTGAGCGAGAAATTCCAAAAACCTGATCTTGTATTTGAGGGACTGTCTGTAGAATAGCTTGTCCTAAGCCTTTACTGACACCGTAAATTACAAAGGTTTTTGACATTTTGAATACTCTGCTTAAGGCGTTAAGCCTTCAGGATTACGATACCAACTTTCGATAAATAAGGCGGCGGCAATACTATCCGCAGATATTTTTTTCCCACGACCTTGAGCTTGATAATGCTCCAACTCATCACGTGCTTCACGGGTGGTTAAACGCTCATCGACCATGAAGGTTTCAATATTGGTTTGATGACGAATACGACGCGCAAATTTACGGGCGCGGGTCGATAATTCAGATTCGGAATCGTCCATATTCAGCGGTAAACCGACTAAAAATAAATTCGGTTGATGCTGTTTTACAATTTTTAAAAGCTCATCCCAATTTGGAATCCCATCTTTCATCGGGAAAAGTGCAAGCGGTGTAGCACTTTCAATCAGTGAAGAACCCACCGCCATTCCCATTTTTTGTGTACCAAAATCAAAAGCCATAATTAATTTTGGAGAAGTATTTTGTGAGGAAGCTTGTTGCGGTGGATTTAAATCAGGCATGTCCAATCTCAGAAGATAACCAAGTACGATCAATGCCTATTTTACGATATGCAGCATCCCAACGGTCGGTATAAGGTAAATTAAATACCAAATCCATATCAGAATCGCAGACTAACCAATCACCACGAGAAATTTCACCTTCAAGTTGGTTCTTCGTCCAACTGGCATAGCCCAACGCAATTTGATAGCGTCCTACGCCTTCATTATGGGCAATTGCATCTAAAATATCTTTACTTGTGGTGATACACAGATTTTCCCCAACAGCAATCGACGAATGCCAAGTCGGTTGACCTGTATGTAACACAAAGCCTGCTTCAGGACGTAAAGGGCCACCTTGCAACACTTCATGTGGATGAACATTATCTGCTTCTATTTCAAGATCATTTAAAAGTTCTTTGACTTGAATCCCCGAAGGTCGGTTGATAATAATGCCTTGAGCACCCTCTTCATCGTGTCGAGCGATATAAATGACTGTATTGGCAAAGAAATCATCTGCCATTTCAGGTGGTGCAATTAGACAACGATGTGAAAGATATTGTTTGCTCAATATGCAACTCCTTTAATCCATTCAAATTAAGTTTTTAATTTTTTAAGAATATTCATGTCTATATAAATAGCATACTTCAAAGAAATAGTTTGATGATTCTTACAAAGGTGTGAAAAATATGCCATATTAAAACTCAATATGTTTAAAAAACAATCAAACAAACCATTGAATAAAAATAATAATTTGCTTGATATTTAATCTAAATTAAATGAATACGGTTAAAAAATATGATTCACTGATCATTCGATGTAATTTTGTTTAGTATATGTTGAAGATGTAATTTTTATATAATTTCAATATTCAAGATGAATATTGAAACTATTGTTATTGATTTGTAATATCTCGCGCATACTTTATTAATAATCATAATATTATGGAATTTTCATTCACGAAAAATATTGGGGTCGCTTGTCTATCATTGGCTTTATCCATGAGTGTTCAAGCAGGGGTTTTTAGTACATATGAAGAAGATGGGGCACTTTTTAGAAGTGATTTGAATAGTCAGATCTCAGCACCAACTTTAGCCAAATTTGATAAAAATCTATCTTCTAAAGACGCCGTGCTGTACAACTTAGAAAAAGCACGTCTATTACAAGTGAATCATCAGTATGAAGAAAGTGCTGATGTGTATAAAAAAGCCTTTGAATTACTAGAAAAGCAAAATAATCGTGCCAAAGTCAGTGTTTCTCGCCTTGGTTTTAAAGCACTTTCGATGCTGAGTAACGATTCAATCGTACCTTATGATGTACCCCCTTATGAGCAAGTTCTTGCACATATTTCTCAAGCGAAAAACTATATCTTTTTAAAAGATTCAGAAGCTGCAAGTGTTGAAATGCGAATTGCACAACGTATTCAGCGTGAAATTGAAATTGATCATGAAAAAGAGTTAGAGAAGAAGTCTGCAAAAGCCAGTAAGAATGAACCGAGTAATCCAGCTTTAGAAAATGTCGATGAAGCTTTCGCAGGACTAAATACGATTGCTGGGAAAATCAAAAATACTTACCAAAATGCCTATGCATTTTATATGGCTGCCAATCTTTGGGAAGCCGTTGGTGAATCCAATGATGCTTTGGTTGATTATAAAAAAGCTTATGAATTGCAACCAGATACAAACTTAGCCAAAGATGTGCAACGTTTAGATCGTAGTCCAGCTCGTGGTAAAGGTGCTGTGCCAGTTATTGTGTTTATCGAACAAGGAATTGTACCTAAAAAAATTGAAAACAAACTGGCTTTACCGATGCCAAACGGCATCATGAATATTGCATTTGCAACTTATGAACCAAGTACTTATGTCAATCCTGAAAGTCTAAATATCAAACTGGGCAATAAAGCACAACGCAGCTTTGTATTGAATGATATTGGCGCACTTGCAGTAAAAGATTTAAAAGAAAAAATGATGGGAACGGTCACCAGTCAAATTCTGCGTGCAACGACTAAATATGCAGCTCAACAACAATTGGGACAGCAACTCGGTTCTCTAGGACAGTTGGCTGGCAACTTGATGAATATTGCTACAGAACGTGCAGATTTACGTGCATGGTCAACCTTACCGAGTAATACCCAAATCGCGCGCTTTGATGTCGCACCAGGAAAGCACAATCTACAGATTTTTGGAAAACGTGCTAACAGTGAGCCTGTGAGTTTGGATGTGGCAGCGAATCAAACCGTATTTGTTTATGTCAATGATGTGAATGAGCGTATCACGACCAGTATCAGTACCATCAGTTATTAATTTTTTAAATTAGAGAAAATGCAATGAAAACATTATTAAAGCTCAGTTTATTGGGTGTGCTTTCTGCAACAGTTGTGGGCTGTACAGCGCCAAATGCACTGTCGACCAAAACAGCTGCAGATGGCACTTATTCTGTGAAAACAGTGGGGAATAACCCATGGTTAAACACCAAAGTTTCAGCTGAGCGTATCTCAATGGCTTATGCAGGGGATTTGAAAAAAGTTTCTTTAGGCATTAAGGGTGATTGGTTTGTGACCAAAGAATTTTTATACAAAATTGTTTGGGTCGATGCAAATAACATGGAAATTAGCCCAGAAAGTTCAATCTGGAAACCAATTCAATTGGCAGGTCGTGAAACGAAAACGGTTCAATCTGTTGCACCAAATCCATCGGCTGTTGATGTCATTGTTTATTTAAAAGGTAATTAAGGAAATAGATCCATGAATATGAAATTAGTTTTGGCTTCGGTTGCCACTGTAGTTGCATTAACGGGTTGTGCAAGCACTCAGGTGAATTATGGTGATGCGCAGTCTGTTGAAACATTAAACAAAGATTTTGGTTCTACAGATCTACAAATGATTGCCGATAAAATGGTGACAGATATGTTGTCATTCCCTGTCGTTGTGCAATTGACGCAAAACCGTCGTCCAGTGATGTTTGTAGATAAAATTCGCAACAAAACTCAAGAGCATATCGATACTGAATCAATCACTGACACGATTCAAAACAAATTGATCAATTCGGGTAAATTCCGTTTTGTTGATATGACTGCTGCCAATGCGATGGCAGATCAATTGAACTATCAAAAAAATAGTGGTTTAGTGAATCAAGCGACTTCTGTAAAAGCAGGTGGTCATATTGGTGCTGAATACATGCTTAACGGTAACCTTTCAAGTATCGTGAAAAATGTCGGTGGTAAGAGCGATGTTTATTATAAATTCACTTTAAAACTACAAAACGTTCAAACGGGTATCGTTGAATGGACAAGCGAAAAAGAAATTCGTAAATCAGCAAAACGTTCAGCATTTGGCTTATAAAATCATTTTAGCGACTGTTTGAGGCAGTCGCTTTTTTTCTTGAAGATGAGAATGATGAAAAAAATATTACTTGCCGCAATTTTAGCAGGAGTGTGCAGTAGCAGCGCATTTGCAGCTCTAAAGGAAGTGGTTAAAGAAGCAACTGGAAGCGGTGCAACACAACATCAAGCCATTTCTGAAGCACTTTTAATTGCTGTACAGTCTGTTAATGGTGCATCGGTTGCTCCACGTGCTGATATTGAAGAAACAGTTGAAATGTCTGTGAGCAATAATCAGTGGAAATATTCAGGTAAAGTTTCACCTGTATTTAGCGTGGATAATACTGGATCAGGTTCGGTAACAAAATTCCAAGTATTGAGTGTAACGGGCTCAAAAAATAACTATCGTGCTAAAGTTCGCGCACATGTAGTTCAATTTCAGTCTACAGTTCAAGATCAACATTTACGTCGAATTGCTGTTCTACCATTCCAATTTGCAGAGAAGAATAATCGTTCTGCAGCAACAGATTCAGCTGGTGAATTTAGTGTAGAACTAGCCGATGTTTTAGGCAATTATCTTGCACAATCAGGTCAATTGAGTCTGGTTGATCGTCACTATCTTGAAGAAATGATGTATGAAAATGCATTCTTACAATGGGATGGCGCACCACAAGAAATGGCGCGTATTGGCCAAAAAGTAGGTGCTGACTATTTATTGGTTGGGCGTATTAATAATTTGTCTGCTGCAAATTCAGATCGAATGTATGGTTTGAATAAAGGTGCTGAACAAATCCGTTTAACTTGGCGTGTAATCGAAGCGAATACGAGTAAAGTGGTAGCTTCAGGAACATTCAATCGCGCTTTAAACAATAGTTCTTTTCAAAATATGTTGAATAACAATTTAGATGAGAATAGTGCTGAAAAAGTTGCACAAGGACTGAGTCAAGAAGTATTGGCGGGCTTGAAGTTACAGCCTTCGGCAGGTACTTATGGCAATCAAGGTTCAAGTTTTACCCCAACTTATGATATGACACCTGGGTCAAGTGAAAAACCGATTAAGTGGGATTAATTGAGATTTATTATTCTGACAATAAAAAACCAGTCATTTCGATGACTGGTTTTTTTGACTCTATTTTTGAGTGATTGCCATTTAAGCTTAAGCATGTTGAAACTTAAGTTGTCGTAACTGTTTGGCATGTTGCAAAGTCGTTTCACTAATTTCAATACCGCCCGTCATTCGTGCCAATTCTAAAATACGTTGATCTTCTTCAAGCTCAACAATGGTACTGCTTGCAGGATCAGTTTGTAATTTTTTCACCAGTAAATGCTGATCGGATTGTGCTGCAACTTGGGCTTGATGGGTAATACATAAGATCTGTACATGTTGCCCCAAACTACCCAAGAGTCGACCGACAATTTCAGCGGTCCCACCACTGATCCCGACATCGATTTCATCAAATACCAACACTTCAGCATCGGTTTTTTCAGCATTCATCACTTGCATGACGAGGGCAATACGGGACAATTCACCGCCCGATGCAACACGTGCCAACGGCTGTGGTGGAATGCCTTTATTCGCAGTAAATAACAGTTGAATGAAACTGAGTCCTTCAGCAGAAACTTGCTCTAGAGGTTCAAATTTAAATTCAAAATGAGCTTCGGGTAGTGCCAACTGTTTGACTTGTTCCGTTAATTGTTTGGCTAAAGGTTCAGCGGCATCACGACGGATTTGATCAAGATATTGTGCTTTCTCGATAAAGACTTGATGCGATTGTTCAACTTGTTCGGCCAGTGTTTCAGGATCCTCAAGTTGATGTAACTGTTCAAGTTCATGCTGCCAAGTTTCATACTGTTGTTTTAACTCATCAGGTTGAATACGGTATTTTCTGGCTAAGCGATGAAAAACTTCAAGTTGAGTATTTAACTCATCCATGCGTTCAGGATCAAAACTTTGACGGTCAATGAATTGACGTAAATTTGCAGTTGCATCATCAATTTCACTTTGCGCATTAATCAGCGAATTATAAATCTCAGATAGTTGTTCGCTACGTCCTGCATGTGACTCTAAACGACGAATAATCGAAGAGATTTCTTGGCTAATATTCTGCTCAGATTCATCAAGTACATTGATGCTATAACTACAGTCTTGCATGATGTGTTCATGGTGACTGAGGCGGTCAAACTCTTGTTCTATTTCTTTATAGTCGATCTGTACAAGTTCTTCGAGTTCTTCGATTTGTAGTTCTAAGGTGCCTATACGCTGTAAACGATTGGCTTGAGCATCAATCGCGGCTTGATGGGTACGAATATTTTTTTGCCATGTACCATAAGCATTGCGAACATCTTGGGCAGGTTGATAAAAATTGCTATAGCGATCAATCCAATGCTTTGGATAAGGTGGTTCTAAGAGTTGTTGTTGACTGTGTTGGCTATAAAGTTGAACCAATAAACGTCCAACTTCTTTTAATTCAGATAGACTGCTTGGACGACCATTAATCCATGCCTTACTGCGACCTGTGGCAAATATGACACGTCTTAAATGGATTTCACCAGATTCATCATCCAGTTCATGGGTTTTTAACCATTCAGCTTCTGGGCTATGTTCTTGGTAACTAAATACAGCGGTAATATCCGCTTTTTCTGAGCCATAACGGACATAGTTCGTGTCAGTACGTTCTCCTAAGCAGGCAGACAACGCATCTAATAATAATGATTTACCTGCACCTGTTTCGCCTGTGAGTACATTGAAGCCCTGATTAATATCGATGGCAAGGTTATCGGCTAAAGCAAAATTGATTAGATTTAAGTGTGTCAGCATAAACGCATCCAAGCTGCGAACGATTAGGTTCTAAGATAGTCAAGTTTTGTTTTTGTCACAAGTCAGAAAATATTCTAATATGAGGTATTTTATACATTCTAAATAATTTTAATATGAAAATGAAACTACCTTTGCCTAAGCCTCCAAATAATATGCACAAACAAATGAGTACGGCAGAGTTAAATAAAAAATTAGATCTTGCCTCTAAAGCATTTAGATCAGCACTAGCGCGAAACAACTTTGAAGAAGCATACCAAAAGATTCTTCCAACACATCAAATTTTGCCACAACATCCAAGTATTTTGATGGATTTAGCATATACAGAATTAAGATTGCATAAATTTGATTTGGCATATGATCATTATAAAAAAGCAATTAAATATAGTGGTGCTAAAGTTGACCCCAATATTTATGATGGTTTAGCAGAAGTATGCCATTTTTTAAATAAAAAAGATGAGCTTGTCCAATATGGGCGATTGGCTTTAGAAACTAAAAAAAATATGGTGAGTAATGAGCCAATCCTGAAACACATCCAAACACCACCTGAAGCATTTAATCCACATCAGCCAAAAGAAAATATCATTGCATTTTCATTGTTTGGAAATTTGGCACGTTATTGTGAAACTTCCATTATTAATGTGGATTTGGTTAAAGAGATTTATCCTGAGTGGACGTGCCGTTTTTATGTCAATGACACGGTAACGGATCTGGTCAAACAGCGACTCAGAGAAAAAGGTGCAGAAGTTGTTGAAGTGACACAAGCTCAAAATCAATTGTCTGGGCTGTTTTGGCGCTTTTTTGTGATGGATGATCCGACCGTTAAGCGCTTTTTGATTCGTGATGCTGATTCACTGGTATCGTATCGTGAAAAAGCCGCTGTAGATGCGTGGTTGAAGAGTGATAAATGGTTTCATACCATGCATGATTCATATTCACATACTGAGCTAATTCTTGCAGGGATGTGGGGCGGCTGTTATGGCATGTTTGAGAATATTGAACAGTTGATTCGTGATTTTATTGTTACTGGGCGCTTTTCCAATACACGTGTTATAGATCAGCATTTTTTACGCTATGCGATTTGGTCTACGATCAAGCAAAGTGTCTTGATTCATGACAGCCAAAGTTTTGAAGTGGATGCTATGCCATTTCCAAAACATGAACAATATACTGGTTTTGAAGACTTAAGCCAGTTTCATATTGGGATGAATGAAGGTTCTGGAAATTTGAAATTAGGCGTAAAATTTCCAAATCAGAAACAGGTTTTTTGGACCTTGCTAGATGAAAATGAACAACAAGTGTGTCGATATATTGCAGATGTCACAAAAGATCAGCAGATTATATTGGATGTACCAAGGTCATATGCACGACAGATCGAAAAGCAAAATTGGAAAATACAAGTAGACTTATTTGAAAACAATGAATGAAACATAGATTGATTAGTTGGTGAGGCAACATTAAACTACTCAAAACATAATTTTTATAAATGCGCATTATCTGGAGAATACGCATGTCAACTCAGTACGATCATGTATCCGTAGTAAAAAAATCGAATGTATATTTTGGCGGTTTATGTATTAGTCACACTGTTCAATTTGAAGACGGAACGAAAAAAACTTTAGGCGTGATTCTTCCATCAGAAGAAGCTTTAACTTTTGAAACACATGTACCTGAACGTATGGAAATCATTTCTGGTGAATGTCGCGTTAAAATTGCAGACAGTGAAGAAAGTGAATTGTTCCGTGCAGGTCAGTCATTCTATGTACCAGGCAATAGCCGTTTTAAAATCGAAACAGATGATGTTTTAGATTATGTATGCCATTTAGAAGGTTAATCTAAAGCTCCATTTTTCAAAGTGTAGATTGGATTGTCTTTACGAGTTTGGAAAATAAGCAAAGAATTTTTAAGCTAAATCGGTTAGACTAGATCATCAAATAAAATCCTGTAAAGTTGGCTTTGCAGGATTTTTCATTTCTATATTTCTATTATCGTGTTGTTAATGAGGTCGTTCATGGCGAAGTCCGAATATTATTATGGCGTTCATTCTGTGGAGTCATTATTGGAGTTAGAACCTGAGCGTGTTTTGACCTTATTTACCTTGAAAGGACGTGATGATCAGCGTTTGCAAAAGATTTTACAACTGGCTGAACCATTTGGAATCAGTGTGCAAAAAGCCAGCCGTGAAAGTTTAGAAAAACTGGCAGGGCAACCTTTCCATCAAGGTGTCGTGGCTGCAGTACGTCCACATCCTGTGCTGAATGAAAAAGACCTAGATCAATTACTTGAGTCTTCGAATCAACCATTATTATTGGCTTTGGATCATATTACTGATCCACACAATCTCGGTGCTTGTATCCGAACGGCTGCGGCAATGGGCGTTGAAGCAGTGATCGTACCACGTGATCGTTCTGCGACTTTAACACCGACTGCACGTAAAGTTGCGGCAGGTGGTGCTGAAAAAGTGAAGTTTATTCAAGTGACTAACTTGGCACGTACATTGGGTCAAATCAAAGAAAACTACAATGTCCGTGTTGTTGGTACAATGTTGGATGAGAAAGCATTACCAATTCAAAAATTTGATTTTACAGGTACAGCAGTCTGTGTGGTGATGGGGGCTGAAGATACTGGTTTGCGTCCAATTACTCAGTCTCATTGTGATCAAACTGTCTTTATTCCAATGTCTGGAAACCTACAAAGTTTAAATGTCAGTGTGGCAACAGGGATGGCGTTGTATGAAGCATGCCGTCAACGACAAACAAGCTAATTCACTATTTTTAGTGTCAATTTAATTATCAGTCCGCTGTAAATTAGAGAAAGATCATGATGACCTCCCGTACCCAAGGCTATTTGTATGTAGCAATTACCATGTGCATTTGGGGCGGGTTTACCATTACATCAAGGTTGAATGCAATTTGGCATATCAGCCCTTGGGACATTACAGCTTTACGTTTTTCTCTGGCATTTTGTATCTTAATGCCAATTCTGCTTTATAAAAAAGACACGGCATTTTTATTTAAAAAAGAACCTTTTATTCTCGCTATGATTGGTGGGGTTGCTTATTGCCTAACTTCATATAGTGCTTTTCACTTTGTCCCCGCAGCACATGCAGCTATTTTCCTGAATGGTTGTATTCCTTTATGTACAGCTCTGGCTGGATTCTTTTTATATAAACAGCCTTTCGATAAGCATACGTGGATCAGCTTGGTCATTATGATGACTGCGATTTCAGCCATGAGTTTCCTAATGTATGAGGAAACGGGTGTTGCTTTTGGTTTTGGTGATTTTCTATTCTTCTGTAGTGCGATTTGGTGGGGAATATTCACCGTCTTGTTGCGGCAGTGGAAGCTGTCTGCGTGGCATTCGATGGCAGGTGTAGCGATTTGGTCAGCGATTATTTATGTGCCGATTTACTTGCTCTTTTTACCAAAGCATCTTGATCAGGCCACTATGCCGCATTTGCTTATGCAAACGCTTTTCCATGGCGTGTTCGTGGTGATTATTGCGACTTTGGCTTATGTGGAAGCGATTAAGCGTTTGGGCGCGTTTAAGACGGGCAGTATTGTCACACTTGCACCGTTTATCGCTGCAATTATTGCAGTACCGTTGCTGAATGAGCCGTTAAGTCTTGCGATTATTTGTGGTTTGATTGGTATGGGAATCGGTGCATTGCAACCTTGGCGCTGGTTTGCTCATAAGGACAGTTTACAAACCAGTTTAGAACAACAAAATAAAGATTAAGCCATCTGCTATTTATTGACTGTATTCGTATTTAGATCTAGTTAAATATTGCTGGTGTAAGGGGGCGAGCTTTGTGTGTAAATGATCAATATGTCCATCATTTAACACAATATCATCAGCCAACTCTTGTTTTTTCTCTCTTGGCATTTGCGCTGCAATAATTTTTTGAATTTGTTCAATGGATTGTCCATCACGCTGAGAAGCACGCAGAATTTGTAAATCCTCACTCGCATCAATCAGTAGTGTATGTTGTGTGAGTTGATGTTGATTGGTTTCAAACAATAAAGGCGAGACAAGAATTACATAGGGACTCGTCGCTGCTTGGAGTTGTTGAATGATCGAGGTGCGGATCGCAGGGTGGGTGATTTGTTCGAGTTGATGACGTGCTTCAGGTTCTTTGAAAATATATTCACGTAAAGCACGACGATCAAGTTCACCATTTTCAAGGAGTACCCAATCACCGAAAGTTTGCTGAATCTGTTGTAGAGCAGGCTGTCCTTTTTCGACAATTTCTCGTGCCACAATATCAGCATCAACCACAGTAATTCCTTGGGTCTCGAACCATTGACTCGCAGCAGATTTGCCACTACCAATTCCACCTGTTAAACCCAAGATAAATGACATGGTTGATTCCTGATTTTATAATTTAAAGTACTTTAAAATTATTGTCCTAAATAAATCTTCATGATTTGATCGCCCCATAAGAAAGCAATCCAACCTGCTATCGCGATATAAGGACCAAATGCGAAAGGAATATTTTCCTTGCGTATTTTGAGTAGAATAATTCCAATAATCGCGCCTACAACTGATGACAATAGAATAATTAATGGGAGGAGTAATGGTCCCATCCATGCGCCCAATGCTGCAAGTAATTTAAAATCACCATAGCCCATGCCTTCTTTACCAGTCACAATTTTAAATAAATAGTAAACGATCCATAGGCAGAGGAAGCCAATAATATAGCCCCAGATTGCTGATGTTGCAGTGGTGTATATGTTAAAACTGTTAATGCCTAAGCCAATCGCACCGAGTGTCAGAGTGAAGCGATCTGGGAGCAGTTGGGTATCAAAATCAATAAAGGTGAGGGTAATCAGCATCCATGTTAAAAAGACCCCGAAAACCATTTGTAAAGTTGGTCCAAAAACAGCAACGACGATTAAAGAGCAAACAGCAGTCAGTAATTCGATAAATGGATAGCGAATACTAATCGGGTTTTGGCAAGTACCGCATTTTCCTCTTAATGCTAACCAACTAATAACAGGTATATTTTGATACCAACGAATTGAGGTTTTGCATTTTGGGCATGTTGAAGCTGGTTTGCTTAAACTGAGTTTTTCTTCATCAATGATGGGCTGCTCTGGATGAAGCAGAAGTTGACAGTCAGTATGCCACTCTTGTTCCATCATTTTGGGTGTTCTGTAAATGACAACATTTAAAAAACTACCAATGCACAAACTAAACACACCAACAGTCAAATAAAGTGCCGTTGGTGTTTGAATCAAATAATCGAGAAGTTCTTGCATTAAACTACTGAACCCATTTGGAAGATTGGAAGATACATTGCAATTACGAGACCACCAACAAGTACACCAAGTATAGCCATGATGAGTGGTTCCATCATCGAAGTTAAGCCATCAACAGCATTATCCACTTCATTTTCAAAGTGTGTTGCAACTTTATCTAGCATGGTATCCAATGCACCTGATTCTTCGCCAATGGCAACCATTTGAACTGCCATTGAAGGAAATAAGTTGGATGTCTTCATTGCAAAATTAAGTTGTTGACCAATAGCTACATCTTCCCGAATTTTCATTACAGCATCTTCGTAAATTACATTATTGGTTGCACCAGCTGTTGACTTAAGTGCATCAATTAAAGGTACACCAGCAGCGAAAGTAGTCGCTAAAGTACGGCTATAACGAGCAATAATGGATTTGTAAATTAAATCACCAAAAATTGGCAGTTTTAAAGCCAATTTATCTAGTGTATTGCGAAATTTTTTACTACGTTTCTTGGACTCTAGAAAAAGAGTAATGACTAATCCTATCCCAATAATCATAAGGAACCAGTAAGATTGCATCCATTTCGACATATTTACGACCATTTGGGTGAAAGCCGGTAGATCAGCACCAAATGAGCTAAATAAGTCTTGGAACACAGGAACAACTTTAACCATTAGAATAATGGTGACGATGATTGCAACGCAAATAACTGCCATTGGGTATTTCATGGCTTTTTTAATTTTTTGCTTAAGAAGTTCTGATTTTTCTTTATAGATCGCAACACGATCTAGCATTGTCTCTAATGCACCAGAGATTTCACCAGACTCGACTAAAGAGCAAAATAATGGGTCGAAATGTTGTGGGTATTTTTGTAAAGCATCTGCAAAAGTACTTCCGCCCTCTACTTCTTTTTTTAAATTGAGAACTAAATCTCTCATGGTTGGATTTTCTAAGCCTTCAGCAACAATTTCAAAGCTTAAAATTAACGGAACACCAGCTTTCATCATTGTCGCTAATTGTCGGGTAAAAATAGTAATATCTAAAGTGGATATTTTTTTCTTAAATAATCCCTCTAGAATATTTTTACGCTTTTGACGGATAGTTTTAATGCTGATGCCCTGCTTTCGCAAGGTTACTTTCGCAAGAGCTAAGTTCCTTGCTGATAACTCCCCTTTAATTTTTCCCCCTTTACGATCAACTCCTTCATAAGTAAAAGTTGGCATCACTTGAGCATTATTAATTGCCATGGTTTCATCCTTAATTATTTTAGAGTTATATGCTATTCACTTGTAACACGATTGACTTCTTGTAAAGAAGTTAAACCATTCATCACTTTAATTAAGCCTGAGCGTCTTAAATTATTAAACCCCGATTTTTCAGATGCTGCTGCGATTTCAAGCGCATTACCATCTTCCATAATAATCTTCGAAATTTCAGGCGTGACTTTCATTACTTCATAAATACCTACACGGCCTTTATAGCCTTCTCTGCATTCTGGACAACCTACTGGTTGATAAACAGTAAATTTTGAACTAGATAAATCTTGTTCTGTAAATCCCAACTCAATTAAGCTATTTCGTGGAATTTGAATCGGTTTTTTACACTTATTGCATAGTCGTCTGGCAAGGCGCTGAGCGATTACCAAGTTGATAGATGTAGCAAGATTAAATGATGCCACACCCATATTATGCAATCTCGTTAATGTTTCAGGTGCACTATTGGTATGTAGTGTAGACATCACCATATGACCTGTTTGTGCAGCTTTAATCGCAATTTCAGCCGTTTCAAGGTCTCGAATCTCCCCGACCATGATGATATCAGGATCTTGACGTAAAAAAGATTTCAAGGCGGCTGAAAATGTTAATCCTACTTTTGGGTTGACGTTAACTTGATTGATACCTTCAAGATTAATTTCGACAGGATCTTCGGCAGTTGAAATATTCGAACTTTCGGTGTTCAAAATATTTAAGCCAGTATAAAGCGAAACGGTTTTCCCTGAACCTGTTGGTCCAGTAATTAATAACATACCTTGTGGTTTGTTTAGAGCTTCTAAAAAAAGTGCTTTTTGGTCTTCCTCGTAACCTAGCGCGTCGATACCTAATGTAGCACTTGATGCATCTAAGATACGTAAAACTAGTTTTTCACCATATAAAGTTGGTAATGAGCTAACACGAAAATCTATGGATTTAAACTGTGAAACTGGTAACTTGATACGACCATCTTGTGGTGAGCGACGTTCAGATATATCCATCTTCGACATGATTTTTAGTCGGACGGTAAGTCTAGGTGCAAGAACTAAAGGAGGAAACGAGATTGAATGTAACACACCATCAATACGGTATCTAATACGGTAAATCTTGGCATATGGTTCAAAGTGAAGATCAGATGCCCCCATTTTTATAGCATCATAAAGTATTTTATTTAAATATTTAACAACGATAGTATCGTCTTTTTCATGATCAGCATTTATATCAAAGTTGAGCTCTTTTAATATGTCTTCAGTGTTTTCGCTATCATCATTATTGTGAAGATTATTAAGAAATTCAAGCTGAGCATTTGTGCCGTAAATCTCTTCGAGAGCTCGTTCTAGTTTGTCATGTTCAACGATAATAATCTCAAGTTTTTTCTTGCTATTAAATCGAATGGTATCTAGATCATGTGTGAGAGTGGGGTCGGCTACTGCAATAAATAATGAGTGGTCTTTAACACTTAAAGGTATAACTTTATGTTTTGTGATTAATTTTTCATCGATTGCGCCTTTTGGAATTAGCGAAAGATTAAATGTGCTAAGATCAAGTAGAGGTTCTTCATATTCAGCAGAAATAGCCTCTGCAATGATTAATGGTTTTATATCAAAAGCTTCTACTAAGTATTGAACTATGAGCTTGTTGT
This sequence comes from Acinetobacter sp. WCHAc060025, assembly GCF_004209355.1. Classification (NCBI taxonomy): domain Bacteria; kingdom Pseudomonadati; phylum Pseudomonadota; class Gammaproteobacteria; order Moraxellales; family Moraxellaceae; genus Acinetobacter; species Acinetobacter sp. WCHAc060025. The sequence continues at coordinate 24,271 of NZ_SGSX01000015.1, forward strand.
TTTTATTTATTTCATAAAACATTCGATGAATCTGTTCATTTGTCAGAAATCCATTCGTTACTAAACGATCCAAATAGGTTGGATATTTTGACTTTAGTTCATCATCCGCCATTAGTTCACCCCAAATTTGTGAATATATATGAATTATTTAAAACTTATTTTTTAGATTATACGTATACTATTTTATTAAACAATCTTCAACGACCAAATCTATATTGAGGTCGATTCAATAGCAGTAGGTGTTGGGTTTCAGAGAGTTCTTTTGAAACAAGGATATTATATTTGATTTTTTTACAAAATAAAAAATTCAAAGTTTCCATAAATTCCGTGTAGAATGTGCTCATTTTCGATAAAAGGTTAGATGTATGTCGGATTCGACTATTACTCCTTGGGTTGTCGGCAATTGGAAAATGAACCCAATGCAAGCGAATTCGCAACAGCTCATTCAAGATTTAAAACAGTATTTAAAACAAACACCGATTACAGAACAACAATGTCATATTGGTGTTGCACCGATTTCTATTGCTTTATTGTCCGTTCAACAGTCATTGGTTGATGCACAGTCACCTGTTAAAGTTGTCGCTCAAGACCTTTCTCGTATGGCAGGTACAGGCGCATTTACAGGTGAAGTCAGCGCGGAGTTACTTAAAGACAGTCAAATTGATTATGTGTTGATTGGTCATTCTGAGCGCCGTGAAATTTTTGGTGATGACGTTGAGCAAGTTAAAGCAAAAGTACTGAATGCATTGAATGCGGGATTAACCGTCATTTATTGTGTCGGTGAAAGCTTGGAGCAGCGTGAAGCAGGGCAAGCTGAGCAAGTTGTGCTACAACAAATTTGTGACCTAGCGACAGTTGTAAAAGCAGATCAGTGGCACAATATTGTAGTTGCTTATGAACCAATTTGGGCAATCGGCACAGGTAAGACAGCTTCTCCTGAAGATGCACAAGCGATGCATGCCCAAATTCGTCAAGGTTTGGCTCAAATTACAGCTGAAGGGAAGAATATTGCTATTTTGTATGGTGGTAGTGTTAAACCTGAAAATGCAGTAGAGTTGGCAGCTTGTCCAGATATTAATGGTGCACTGGTTGGTGGTGCATCACTCAATGCAACGTCATTTTTTGAAATTGCTCGTGCATTTGCGAAAATAAAAGAATAGGAGTTCAGCATGCATACTTTTGTGCTGGTAGTACATATCATATTGGCTGTTCTGATGATTGGGCTTATTTTGGTTCAACATGGTAAGGGTGCAGATGCTGGCGCTTCATTTGGCGGCGGCGGTGCAGCAACTGTATTTGGTGCATCAGGTTCAGCGAGTTTTTTAACACGTTTAACTGCGATTCTGACGGCATTGTTCTTTGTTACCAGTATCACGCTTGCTGTGTTTGCGAAAAAGCAAACTTCCGATGCTTATGGTTTAAAAACTGTGCAAACAACATCGCAAGGTTCTGTACCTGCATCGTCAAATACGGGTGAAACTTCGCCAACCGAACCGAAATAACTCTTTTTTTGAAATTAAACCTTTCAATTTGGTGTGTAAGCTACTAGAATGCGTCACAGCTGCGGTGGTGGTGGAATTGGTAGACACGCTACCTTGAGGTGGTAGTGCTTTCGGGCGTGGGGGTTCAAGTCCCCCCTTCCGCACCAACAAAGAATCCAGAAATTTTTGTTGGTGTTTGCAGTGAATACGTTGTTGCGGGATGGAGCAGTCTGGTAGCTCGTCGGGCTCATAACCCGAAGGTCGTTGGTTCAAATCCAGCTCCCGCTACCATTTATTTGGTCATGTAGTTGATGTGTTTTTGTTGATTTAGCTCGTCGGGCTCAACTCTTCATAAAATCACGAAGGTTGTTGGTTTATCCAGCTCCTGCTACCAATTTAATTAAGATGCAACTTAATTAAAAGTAGAATTGAGAGATTTTACTCGTATATTTGCAGTTTGTTGCGGGATGGAGCAGTCTGGTAGCTCGTCGGGCTCATAACCCGAAGGTCGTTGGTTCAAATCCAGCTCCCGCTACCATTTATTTGGTCATGTAGTTGATGTGTTTTTGTTGATTTGGCTCGTCGGGCTCAACTCTTTATAAAATCACGAAGATTATTGATTTAATCCAACTCTTGTACCATGTTAGTTAAGATGCAACTTAGCTAAGCTTAGAAATGAAACATATTGATTGAAATTTGAATCATTTTTGAGTATAATATTGCAACGCTGATGCGGGATGGAGCAGTCTGGTAGCTCGTCGGGCTCATAACCCGAAGGTCGTTGGTTCAAATCCAGCTCCCGCTACCAAGTTTCTAAAAGGGCTCACAGATAGGTGGGTCTTTCTGTATAGTGAGCTACGGTTTACTGTACGATAATAGGGGCGATTACGCCCTTTTTTATTGGCTATCGTGTGGTGTGTACATCAATTGGTCAAAAAGACATGCTTCACTATAGTAAAGTTTGGTTAGTCCAAAAAATTGGTTAGTCCGATGAGCGATTGAATCGCACAAATTGACGAGAGTAAATGAAGCTATCAAATAAAACTCAGGCACTTCAAGATCTAATCACTCCTGCAGTGCAAGCTTGTGATGTTGACCTTTGGGGAATTGAATTTATCCCTCAAGGTAAACGTTCTTTATTGCGTATTTATATCGATAAAGAAGTTTCTGAAAATGCTGAACCTGTTCTAAATGAAGAGGGTGAGGTAGAGTTGGGTCGTGGTATCGGTGTACAAGATTGTGTACGTGTAACACAGCAAGTGGGTGCGATTTTGGATGTTCATGATCCAATTTCAGGTGAATATGCCCTAGAAGTATCATCACCAGGTTGGGATCGTCCATTTTTCCAATTGGCACAGTTACAAGCTTATATTGGTCAACAAGTTGCTTTGCGTTTAATCGCAGCGGTGGAAAATCGTCGTAAGTTTCAAGCGAAATTGGTTGCTGTTGATTTAGAAAATGAATTCATTCAAGTGGAAGTTGAAAAACAACAGGTACTTGAAATTGATGCAAACAATATTGATAAAGCGAATCTGATCTATCAAGATTAATCCAGAAATAGAAATCTGAACAAATAGGTGACCTATGGCACGCGAGATTCTCACCGTCGTTGAAACGGTTAGTAATGAGAAAGGTGTAAGTCGCGAAGCAATTTTTGAAGCGCTTGAACAAGCTTTAGTTGCAGCGACTAAAAAGAAATTCTACGAAGGAACGAATTCGGAAGAAGCGCGTCTACGTGTGGAGATTGATCGTAAAACTGGTGACTATAGTACTTTCCGTCAATGGGAAGTGGTTGCTGATGAAGATCATGAAATGCCTGCATGCCAAGATGCTATTTCTGATGTAGATCCTGCGCAGTGGTCAATCGGTGATATTCGTGAATTAGAAGTGCCATCAATTGATTTCGGTCGTATTGCAGCTCAAATCGCGAAACAAGTAATTGTCCAAAAAATTCGTGAAGCTGAACGTGCGTTGGTTGCAGATGCTTATGAATCTAAAGTGGGTGAGTTGATCTACGGTGAAGTGAAAAAACAAACCAAAGATGGCTTTATCATCGACTTAGGTGACAATGCAGAAGCATATTTAGCGCGTGAAGAAATGATTCCTAAGGAAATTCTTCGCCCTAAACAGCGTATGAATGCAATTCTTTTCAATGTAAACCGTGAAGGTCGTGGCGCGCAATTATTATTGTCTCGTGCTAAACCTGAAATGTTAATCGCATTGATGAAAAAAGAAATTCCAGAAATTTCTGAAGAAATCATTGAAATTAAAGCAGCAGCACGTCAACCAGGCGTTCGTGCAAAAATTGCTGTGAAAACCAATGACCATCGTATTGATCCAGTAGGTGCGTGTATTGGTATGCGTGGTACACGTATCCAAGCAGTACAATCTGAGTTGAATGGTGAACGTATCGATGTAGTTGTATGGTCTGATGATCCTGCTCAATATATCGCTAGTGCTTTAGAGCCAGCGGATGTATCGGGTATTGTGATCGATGAAGAAGAGCGTACTGCAGACATTATTTTTGCGACCAGTGATCAACTCGCGCGTGCGATTGGTTCTCAAGGACAAAACGTTCGTTTAGCTTCAGAGTTAACTGGCTATAAACTCAATATGATGCTTGAAGATGAGTATCGTGCTCGTCAACAAAATGAAGCTCAACAATATTTAGACATGTTTGTAACACGTCTTGATATTGAAGAAGATCTTGCAATGGCTTTAGTAGAAATGGGCTTTACTTCACTTGAAGAGATTGCTTATGTACCTGCAGAAACTTTCGATGAAATCGAATTGGATGCGGATACAGTTGAATTACTACAAAGTCGTGCAAAAGAAGCCGCTTTGGCAGATGCATTGAAACAACAAGAAGATATTCAGGATCCAAGTCCAGAGCTTCTTGAGATGGAAGGTATGACTTCTGAAATTGCGCATGCTTTAGCTGCTCGTGGTGTTGTAACAATCGATGACTTGGCTGACCAAGCAACTGACGATATTTCAGATATCGACGGTTTAGGTGCTGAAAAAGCAGGTCAATTGATTATGAAAGCACGTGAATCATGGTTTAACTAGGAGTGCATAAATGACGGATAAGTCAACGCAAGATGCAGGACAATCAGGACAAATTACGTTAAAGCGTAAAACGACCAGCACTGCAAAAGTTGCTAGTACTTCAGGTAAATCTAAAACGATTAATGTTGAAGTGCGTAAGAAACATACTTTTACCAAGCCGGATCCTGAACAAATTAAAGCTGAAGCTTTAGCGAAGGCTCAGGCTGATGCACAGGAAAAAGTGGCTCCAAAAGCACAGGAAGAAACTGCTGTTCAAGAAGTTGAAAAAACTGAGAGTTCAGCAAAAGCGAATTTGGAAAAAATGCGCGCTGCTGCAAAACAGCAAACCGCTGCAAAAGAAACACCGAAAGCTGCGGTTGTGGTAAAACGTAAATCTACGAACAAACCAATTACTAAAGCAACAGTGAAAACAATTGAAACGCCTGAGCAAAAACGTGCACGTGAAGCTCAAGCAGCGCAATTGAAAGCGACGGAAGAAGCAGCACGTAAAAAGTCAGCAGAAGAAGCACAACAACGTACACTTGAGCAAATGCGTCAAATGGCGTCGAAGTATTCAGCTGATGATAATGCACCAACAATTCGTGTTGTGGATGATTCTCCTTTGGCTGCTGGTCTTGTGGGTCAGGCTTATGAAGACTCATTTGCGAAAGAAGACCGTGAGATTAAGCGTGGTACAAACACGAATAATCCACGTGGTCAAAAGAAAGGTGGACGTCGTGGTCAAGAAGAGCAATCTTTCAGCCATAACCCACACAAACGCGGTTTGAAAACAAGTCAAGCAAACAAGCATGGCTTTGAAAAACCAGTTAAAAAACAAGTTTATGATGTTGAAATTGGTACAACGATTGTGGTTGCTGACTTAGCTGCGAAAATGGCAGTTAAAGTTCGCGAAGTGATTAAATCACTCATGAAAATGGGTGAATTGGTTACACAAAACCAAGCGATTGACCAAGAAATTGCAGCATTGATCGTAGAAGAAATGGGACACAATCCTGTTCTAGTTTCTGATACACAAGCGGAAGATAACTTACTTGAAGCAGCTGAAGAAGCGCGTGGTGTTCAAACTACTCGTCCTCCAGTCGTTACCATTATGGGTCACGTTGACCATGGTAAAACTTCGCTTCTTGACCGTATTCGTCGTGCCAAAGTGGCACAAGGCGAAGCGGGCGGTATCACTCAGCATATTGGTGCTTATCATGTTAAAACTGAGAAAGGCATTATTACTTTCTTAGATACACCAGGACATGCTGCATTTACTGCAATGCGTTCACGTGGTGCGAAAGCGACTGATATCGTGGTGCTTGTTGTGGCTGCGGATGATGGTGTAATGCCACAAACTGCGGAAGCAATTGATCATGCACGTGCTGCTGGTACACCAATCATTGTTGCAATCAACAAGATGGATAAAGAATCTGCTGATCCAGATCGCGTATTGAACGAATTGACAACGAAAGAAATCGTCCCTGAACAATGGGGTGGTGATGTTCCAGTTGCAATGGTTTCAGCACATACAGGTGCCGGTATCGATGATTTACTTGACTTAATTTCAATTCAAGCTGAATTGTTAGAATTGAAAGCATCTGAAGAAGGTGCTGCGCAAGGTGTTGTTATTGAAGCGCGTGTAGATAAAGGTCGCGGTGCTGTAACATCTATTCTTGTACAAAACGGTACATTGAATGTCGGTGACTTGGTACTTGCTGGCGCATCTTATGGTCGTGTTCGTGCGATGACAGATGAAAATGGTCAACGTATCAAATCTGCAGGTCCTTCGATTCCAGTTGAAATCTTGGGTCTTCCAGAAGCGCCTATGGCGGGTGATGAAGTTCTTGTGGTTGATGATGAGAAGAAAGCACGTGAAGTTGCTGAAGCTCGTCTAGACCGTGAACGTCAACGTCGTCTTGAACGTCAATCTGCAATGCGTCTTGAAAACTTGATGGCTTCAATGGGCAAAAAAGATGTGCCGATTGTCAATGTGGTCTTGAAAACAGACGTACGTGGTACTCTAGAAGCATTGATCGTTGCACTTTCTGAATTATCTACTGACGAAGTTAAAGTTCGTGTGATCAGTTCAGGTGTCGGTGCGATCACTGAGTCTGATGTGATTCTTGCTGAATCTTCAGAAGCATTCTTGCTCGGCTTTAACGTACGTGCGGACAATACTGCACGTCAAAAAGCAGATGCAGACGACATCGACATCCGTTACTACAGCGTAATCTATCAATTGATTGATGACGTAAAAGATGCAATGAGCGGTAAGTTGGCTCCTGAACATCGCGAAACTATTCTGGGTGTTGCTGAAGTACGTGAAGTGTTCCACTCAAGTAAATTTGGTGCTGCTGCAGGTTGTATGGTACTTGAAGGTATGTTGCATCGTAACAAACCAATTCGTGTACTTCGTGATGATGTGGTGGTATTCCAAGGTGAGCTTGAATCTCTTCGTCGCTATAAAGAAGTGGTTGAAGAAGTTCGTGCGGGCATGGAGTGTGGTCTTGCTGTTAAAGGCTATAAAGACATCAAAGCACAAGATAAGATCGAAGTGTATGATGTTCAGTTGATCAAACGGAGTCTTTAATGGCGGGTAGTCAACGTCTTAAGCGTATGGCAGATACAGTTCAGAGAGAGCTCTCTGAACTGATTCGTCAGGAGCTTAAAGATCCACGCTTAGGTGGTCTCGTGACCATCTCTGCGGTAAAAGTAAGCCCAGACTTAGGTTATGCCGAAGTTTACGTGACTGTAATGGGGCGTGAACTGGGTGATGAACAAAGTGAAGCCGCGAACAAAGAAACTTTAGATGTATTGAATAAAGCATCTGGTTTCTTGCGTCATGAACTGGGTCGTCGCATTAAAACACGTGTAACGCCACGTCTGCGCTTCCATTATGACAAAACCAATGCATACGGAAACTACATGTTTGGTTTGATTGCAGAAGCTGTGAAGGACTTACCTCCTTCAGAAGACAAAAAAGATGATGAATAAATCATCATTTTGATGAGAGCCACCTTAGGGTGGCTTTTTTGTGGCTGAAATATATAATGAGCACATTGAATAATAATGAATCAAAATGATGACAATAAAAAATATCTTATGTTTAAGCCTAACTTATGCAGTTTCAAACTCAGCCGTTGCGTGTATTAATAGTTATGCCTTTGAGATGGGGGCGAGTGCTATTACTCAAGAATATGCAGAAGAAAAGCTTGAGGAAACTAAAGCTAAAATAAAAACAGTCGAAGAATTAAATGATTATGGTGTATTGCTCATTTTTGCCCATCGCTATAACGATGCGATAAAAATGTTTAAACAACTTGAAAAACAACATCCCAATTTAGCCAAGACTGCGGCAAATTTAGGGACAGCCTACGAACTTTCAGGTGATTTAGAAAAAGCGAAATATTGGATTGCACAAGGTATGCAACGTGATGCCAATATTCACCAAGGCAGTGAATGGATTCATTTAAAAATATTGGATGCACAGATCCAGCAGAAGAAAGATTCAAAATGGATTCAAACCCATGATGTATTAGGTTTAGATTTTGGTACTTCAACTGTACCTAAGGCAAAAGTACAAGAAATTGTATTTCAAAATAAGCATTATGATTTAGACAAAATATTGCTAGACAGTGAAATACAAATGGATCAGCGGCTAAGGTTTGTCAAGCATGATCCAATCAGCGCGCAGATTGTTTTTAATATGACAAATATCGAACTTACAAAATACAATACAGATGATTATACCGTTGATATTCTTTATGATCGGGCTAAAGACTTAGGTTATAGCAATCCACAATTATTGGAAAAGCGTAAAGACTATTTCCTACATTCAAAGTGGTTTCAATTCAAAGCATTTGTATTTCAACTATGGCAACATTTAAAAAAATTTTTTGATTAAAGAATAGCAAAAATACACAAAACTTGTGCAAATTGTGTTTAGAATGCAAATATATATGAACAAATACAACGAAATATCTTTGAGGGAAATATGATGAATGCAATGAAAAAAGGCTTATTGGCACTTACTTTGGCAAGTACTTTGGCATTTTCAGGTTGTGGCTATAATACCTTGCAGGCTAAAGATGAATCAGTAACTGCAGCTTGGTCAGAAGTTGAAAACCAATACCAACGTCGTGCGGACTTAGTGCCTAACCTTGTGAATGTCGTAAAAGGTTATGCGACACATGAAGAAAAAGTGCTGACAGAAGTCACTCAAGCACGTGCCAATGTTGCGGGCTTGAAAGTCGATAAAGAAGTGTTGAACGATCCTGAATTATTCAAAAAATACCAAGAAGCACAATCGCAAATGACAGGTGCGTTATCACGTTTATTGGCAGTGACTGAAAATTATCCAGATCTAAAAGCCAATGAGCAATTCCGTGACTTACAAGTGCAACTTGAAGGTACAGAAAACCGTATCAGTACTGCACGTACTCGTTATGTGACCACTGTTCAAGATTACAATACTTATGTACGTCAATTCCCTCAAGCGATGACCGCTAAAGTGATTGGTATGAAAACCAAGCCAAACTTTAGTGCAGAAGCGGGTGCTTCTAAAGCGCCAACAGTGAATTTTAACTAATTTCTAAATACCTCCCTCACCATCTTATTTGACGTGAATCGAAAGGGGTATTGATCTGGTTAATGAATACATTGTGTGAATAGAGGTGGTTTGATGATTGAATGGTTACAAGCATCACGAATTAAAAAAATCAGTATAGGTATCTTTATACTGTTTGGGTTGATGCTGTCTGTTCAATCAACCGTATGGGCTGAAACTGCAACAGCAACGGATGAACAAGAGGCGCAAGAAGCTGTAGTTTTGGGTAAAATTGTGCCCAATGCGAATGTTCCAAATGTGATTGGTACAAATGCATCCGCGATCAATGGGCAACAAGCCACAAATGTCACAACGAGAACTCAATCACAAGCACCGACTGATGCGACTCAAAATTCAATCGCTGTTGCCAATGATATGGCAGAAGGGCAGTTATCACGTGATATTCCAAGCTTAAATCAACCAGTTATTGACCAAGCAAATGTTTTAACTGCTGCGGAAAAGCAAAATCTTGAACAACAAATTCAGGATATTTACCGTCAGGGTAAGGCACAAATTGGCGTGATTATTGTCCCGACAACAGGTAGTGAGGGCATTTTTGATTTTGCTATGCGTGTGGCTGAACAATGGAAATTGGGTTCAGCGAAGCAAGACAATGGTTTATTGATTGCAGTTGCGGTGAATGATCATAAATTGCATATCGCTACAGGATACGGTTTGGAAGGTGTGCTTCCAGATATTATGGTCAATCGTATTATCCGTAATCAAATCACACCTGCGTTTAAACAAAACCAATTTGGTCAAGGGATCCAAGCTGGTGTTGATGAAATTGAGCGTATCTTGGATATGGATCCTGAAACAGCAGCCAAAGCTGCGGATGAACTCAAGGATCGTCAAGATCAAGCGATAAAAGCCCAGGAAGCCAAAGATCGAACACTCACTACCACGATGATTATTTTGATTATTGGTGTATTTGCATCGTTTATTGTGGGGAATCGTTTGAGTGCATGTGTGGCAGGAGTAACTGCTGCTGCGGCAGGTATGATTTATGGCTCAGGCATCGTGATGAGTTTAGTGCTTGGTTTTGGTGTGTTCTTCTTACTCATTACGTCTATCGCACAGTTGTTGTTCCAAATGTTCGCTTCTGGTGGTGGACGTGGTGGCGGTGGTGGAGGCTTCGGTGGGGGCGGAGGCTACAGCGGTGGCGGAGGTGGTTTTGGTGGAGGGGGAGCATCAGGTTCATGGTGACAAAGAACGATACAACAGAAATTGTAACGCAACCTAAGTTGCAAGAATCAGTTGAACCGAGTTTTAGACGTTGGCTCAAGCACTTTTTTTATATGCCTGCATCTAAACGGTATTTTACTAAACAAGATCAGGCTGTAATTGCTCAAGCTGTGCAACAGTCGGAAGATGGTCATGTCGGTGAAATTCAAGTCGTGATCGAAGGATATATTCCAAGTCATCAGGCTTATCATCAAAATACAAAATTGAGAGCACAACAACTTTTTGCTGAGTTGGGTGTATGGGATACCGAGTTTAATAGTGGTGTTTTGCTGTATTTGAATTTGTGTGAGCAAACTGTAGAAATCGTGGTGGATCGGGGGATCAATCTAAAGACGTCTGCAGAAGTATGGCAGCGGATCTGTGATCAGATCGTGGCTGAGCTTAAAAATAAGCAGTATCGCTCTGCGGTGGTCAATGGTGTAGTGGAAATAGGTAAAGTATTGAATTTGTTTTACAATGATAAAAAACCTGATATGATGAACGAGTTGTCAAATCAGCCTATAATTTTGAATTAGAACAGAAAAACCTGAATTTTTCCTTTAAAAAAGTGACCATAAATGTCACTTTTTTACGTTTAATTACATGTTGAAAAATAACAATAAAAAAAACTTGTAAAGTGTTACATAGTCTTTAGAATCAGAGAGGTGTTCGAGGGCTGTTGATTTTTCCACATAAGACAGACTCATAAAAGCTCTAAAAAGCGATAAAAATTTTTAAAACATTGGAGAAATGTTATGAAATCAGTTCAAAAGGGTTTCACCCTTATCGAATTAATGATCGTTGTTGCGATTATTGGTATTCTTGCTGCTGTTGCACTTCCTGCTTATCAGGATTATACAGTTCGTGCGAAAGTATCGGAGGCTGTTCTAGCTGGTTCAACTTGTCGTACTGCTGTTACTGAGGCATTTCAAGCTGCTTCATCAATTCCTACAGCTGGTAATTTTGGTTGTGAGTCAACCTCTGGAAGTCAAGTTTCTAAATATGTTCAAAGTGTGACTACTGGTGCTGGTGGTGTAATTACTGTAACAACTTCTGGTGATGACAGTCTTAAAGGTGCAAAAAGTACGACTATTATTATGACTCCGAAGCAAACTAATGGTAATGCTCCGGATATAGGTACTGGTGTTGGTTCTTGGATTTGTGGCGGCGGTGCTTCAACAATGCCTCCAAAATATTTACCAGCTTCTTGCCGTGGTTAATTTTTACTAAATGTAGTCATAAAAAGGGATGTGTGAAACGTCCCTTTTTTTTATGGTGTTGTATTTGTGGAAAAAAAGAAACTTTATTATTTTATAGTGGTATTTTTAATAGGTGTAATCCCTTTTATTTTGCCCAATCATCATTATCCTTGGCGGACAGTTTATCAAGATTTTGCATCTTTTCTTGTGTTGTTGGTGATATTTACTGTTTTTCTAAAAAAGAAATTAATATTAGACCTTAAATTTTACGCTATTTGTTTGATTGCTGTAATTCCACTGATTCAAGTCTTAGTTCATAAGATTTTCTTTTTGGGGGATGGCTTTGTCGCTTTTATCTATATATTGTCATTTGGGCTGGCTTATTTAGCTGCATTAAATTTAGGTAGACAAGAACATATAGCGAACTATTTATTGCTTATATCTAGTATTTTTATTTTCAGTTCTATCATTTCACTTTATGTAATTTTAAAACAATGGTTATTGTTAACACAAGGTGGTGTTTGGTTGGCGGATTTACCCCTTGGAGCGCGTCCATTTGCAAATTTTGCTCAGCCTAATAATTGTGCAACTTTTTTGTGCATGGGGTTAATTGCATCTTTATATGTCTATGAACAAAAATATATCAATCAAATTTGCGGTACATTGCTAGCTAGCTTTATTTTGTTTGGTATCGCTTTAACACAATCACGGACAGCATGGGTATTCGCACTCGCTTTTCTGATCTGGTGGTTTTGGAAAACTAAGTATTTTCAGGTTCGCTTACATAAATATTCACTTGCTTATTTTGTGGGGATATTTGTCTTATTTATTTTTATGCTTCCTTATGTATCTAATTATTTAGGAGTAACCATAACTGCCGATGCTGTGAGTCGTGCTAGCTCAGGGTATTTAAGAATACCGATGTGGCATCAAATGTTATTAGCAATTCAAGAGCAACCACTGCGGGGGTATGGTTGGAATCAAGTTGGTGTGGCTCAACTTTCAATTTATTTGAATTATCCTATCTCTGAATGGACAGAACATAGTCACAATATTCTCATTGATTTATTGATTTGGAATGGTATTCCAATTGGTTTAGCAATTATTGGATTCTTTACGTGGTGGTTATACCGTTTAAGCCTATTAGCAACAACTATAGAAACTTTTATTGCACTTGCAATGGTTGGAGCAGTATTGGTACATGCAATGCTAGAATATCCATTAGATTATGCTTTTTTTCTATTGCCAGTAGGATTTTTATTGGGCTTGGTACAATCTTATGACAAAACAATTAAAATTATTGAAATACCAAGAATAATCGTCGTAATTTGTTTCACTATTTTTAGCACGTTATATTGCTGGATATTTTACGAATACCAATTGATCGAAAAAGATGTACAGTTGGTTAGATTTGAGTCGTCCAATATTGGTACTTTACATGCAAAGCAGGCGGCCCCTGATGTGATCTTACTTTCACAATTAAGAGAGCAAATACGGTTTATTCGTACGCAACCTAAGGAAAATATGACTCAAGAACAGTTGGCTTGGATGAAGCAAATAACTTATCGTTTTTCAACATCTGCCGCGCTATACCGTTATGCACAGGCTTTGGCACTTAATCATCAGCCAGAACTAGCAAAAAAATATTTATTAATTCTGGAAAAATTACACGGTCAAAAGCACAGCCTTGATTCATTATACCAAGTACATCAATCTCTAGCCTTTGAGTGGCAAAATCAGAGCGAATCTAAACCATGATGAATAGTTTATCCAAACGGAAAAAGTTTTTTTTAGGTCACTTAGGTATATCGTGTGTATCGGCATTAATTATCTTGGTATGGGTGTTTTTTGTTTGGTATCCATCACCACTTGCAAATGCGGTTGGTGTGACACAGATTTTTCTGATGATGCTCGCGATTGATGTCATTGTAGGGCCAGTACTTGGCTTTATTGTTTATAAAGAAGGAAAAAAATCTTTAAAAATGGATTTGGGTGTCATTATTGCACTGCAAATATCTGCGCTTTGCTACGGTATTTATAGTATTGAGCAAGGTCGACCAGCTTGGATCGCTTTTAATGTGGATCGTTTTGAATTGGTCCGAAAAAATGAAATTATTGAAGATCATATCGCAGAAGCATTGCCTGAATATCAACACGTATCATGGTTAAAACCGCAATTTATTGCAGTTGAATTTGCTAAGGATGTAAAAGTACGTAATGAAGATATGTTTGCAGAAGCTTTAGGTGGTATTTCTCTTTCACAAAAGCCTGAACGATATATTGCTTTAAGTAATGCACAAAAACAAATGTCTGATCGTGCGCAAAATTTAAGTGGTCTTAACTTATTCAATAGTAAACAAGATGTAGATAACATCATTAAAAAATACTCGCAAGCCAATGCATGGCTTCCACTTAAAGCTAATGCAGAAGATATGGTGGTACTGATCAATAAAGAAAAAGGCCAAGTGATCAAAATCGTTGATTTACGACCTTGGAAATAAACTCTTAAATTTTGCAAACTGAGCTTATAATAAGCTCAGTTTTTCTTTGTACTTTCCATTTATGAAAGCCATTCCATACATTTTTTCAGCCATATTCTTATTACTGGCATGGTTACTCCCGATCCATAAAATACCATGGACAACCTTTGGTAGCGAGCTACTAACATTCCTATCAGCTATTGCATTGCTCTCAGCATTTATCAATCAAGACCTAAAAATACCACGACCACAAATGGTGGCATTGCCGATCCTTACTATTCCATTACTACAATTTGCGTTCGGACAAATTCTCTATTTGAGTAATGCGTTACTGTGTACAGCATACATTGCGATGTTTTGGTTGATGGTCAGTGTGGGATATAACTTAGCAATAGGTGAAAAAGGGCAAAGAGAACAAGTTTTTAAAATATTCTGCGTTATGGTTTTTACAGGTGCTGTGCTTTCAAGTCTAATTGCGATCAGTCAGTGGTTAGATCTGGAGCGTCATTTAAGCCCATTTGCTAATGTTTTAAATCACAACCGTCCATATGCCAATTTTGCCCAACCCAATAATTTAGCAACTTTTATATGCATGGGGGTATTTGCTTGTTTGTATTTCTATGAAAAAAGAGTATTGCCACGTTTGGTTTTAATTCCTGCAACATTCATATTTTTATTCACGATTGCATTGACCCAATCTCGTACAGCTTGGGTAGCGTGTTTATTTACCTTGATCTATTTAACGATTAGGCAATTTGGACAAGCGAAGCGTTTCAGTTTTTCTAAGTTGCTCGTATGGGTGAGTGTATTTATCGCAATAATTTTTTCATTACCACTTATTAATCAATTGGTGGCCTCATATGCAATAGAAAATGTACAAACTACAATGACTGTGGTTGAAAGGGCATCTTCTAGCTATCTGCGTCTGGATATGTGGAATCAAGCTTTAATCGCAATAGGACAACATCCTTGGTTTGGTTATGGTTGGAATCAAACTGGAATGGCACAAATCGCAGCATTTGATCTTTATCCATCACATGAATGGTACAAAACTGCACATAACGTGATCCTAGACTTGTTGATTTGGAATGGTATTCCGATTGGTGGATTGATCATTCTTTATGTGATGTGTTGGTTGTATTGGCTCAATAAAGGTATCCGAGAACCTGTTTCCATCGCTGCTAGTTTAATGGTCTGTGCGATCTTGATTCATGCATTATTAGAATATCCAATTCATTATGCATACTTTTTATTACCGTTAGGGTTTTTACTCGGGATGATCCAAGCGCAGTATCCAAATTTGCCGACAGTTAAATTAAAGTCATCGGTGATTGTTACTGTGATGATTATTGGTGTGATGCTCGTTGGTGTGATTTATCGTGATTATATTATTTATCGCCAACAATCTGTTTTTGTCTCAAAGAAAACACTCACTGCTTCACAAAAAGAAGTCATGGATCAAGAGATCTATGTCCTGACACAATTTAAAGAGCGTGTTTGGTGGATTGGTTTAAATCCTTATACACACATGTCAGATCAACAATTGCAATATATCGGGCGTATGGTGGCAAATTTAGCATCGGCTTATGACATCAATAAATATGCTCAGGTACTCGCATTTAATGGTAAAAAAGCAGAAGCTGAACACCAGCTGTGGATTTTAAAAACCTTGCATAGGCAAGATAAGCGCTATCAAGATTTATTACCGAGTTCTGCAACCAAGTAAATTTTGGTTCTAATCAAAAAATCCCCAAATTAGTTGGGGATTTTTTATCTTTATCAAATTTCGATCAAAGATAGCTTTCAGCTTACATTTGACTTTGAATGTAATTCTCAATACCCACACTTTCTGAAAGATCGAGTTGAGTTGTTGTCCAATCCCAGTATTCTTCTTCTTTTTCTAAAATCTCTTGAACCAAGTCACGAGTCACATAATCTAAATGAGTCTCTGCGAGAGCAACTGCTGATTTAAGTGCTTCAATATTCTCCTTAACTTTGCGTACATCGCAGTTCAGCACTTCAACGGTATGTTGACCGATATAAAGCTTTCCAAGATGTTGAAGATTTGGTAAACCTTCGAGGAAAAGAATACGTTCAATAACCTTATCAGCATGTTTCATTTGGCGAATAGATTCTTTGTATTCTGCTGAACCGAGTTGTTCAATTCCCCAGTCATTAAACATGCGTGAATGGAGGAAATATTGGTTAATTGCTGTTAAATGATGATAAAGCACTTGGTTAAGTTGATTGATGACTTCACGATTGCCTTTCATGGTCAAAGCTCCATTCTTAATTTCTGCCTTAAGATCAATTAAAAATTAAGGCAATCTGATATGTTTTATATTAATCAAAATTTTAGCTTGTTTCGAGTAATTTATGGAACGGCAAATGAAAATCGCAATCAAAAACAATAGAACTGTGTTTTGTGGAACTGCTTATATAAAAATAACCCGCCTTGAGTCGAGGCGGGTGAGGAATATGATCCGAAGATCATTGGAGAAATGTCATTATTATTCGTTGGCTAAATTTATGATTTTAAATTAGGTTCTGTCTTCAAATCATGCGCTTAATGATGAACACGAGTGAAAGCTGAGTAAATTTAAGCCGCCACAGAAATTCGTGCTGCGATCAGACTAAGTTCTTCATTAATGATGCTTTTTGCTTCAGGCGCACAACGACCACAGCACGTACCTAGGTCTAGAAGATCACGAACTT
Organism: Acinetobacter sp. WCHAc060025; assembly: GCF_004209355.1. Lineage (NCBI taxonomy): Bacteria > Pseudomonadati > Pseudomonadota > Gammaproteobacteria > Moraxellales > Moraxellaceae > Acinetobacter > Acinetobacter sp. WCHAc060025. The sequence goes on from NZ_SGSX01000015.1 coordinate 41,027, forward strand.
CACGATAGCTTTCTGCACCATTTGCCATAGCATCTTTAATATCTTGATCTGTAATACCACGACATAAACAAACGTACATAGAGAAACTCAACCCTAAGGTTAAATGCGATAACTAATATTATTGATAATTGTTATCACTTGTCAATGAAATTCATTTAGAAAAGGGTTTGTCTTAATTGGATTTTTGAATAAAAAAATACCACGTGATCGGTGGTATTTTGTGCTCATTTTTAAAGTCATTAAAAATGAGTGGGTTAACAATTCTAATCTTTTATTTAGAAATAATGACGATGCCATCCATTTCAACCAATGCGCCTTTAGGTAAAGAAGCTACACCGAGTGCCGCACGTGCAGGATAAGGCTGTGCAAAATATTCGCCCATAATTTGGTTGACGAGTTGGAAGTTAGATAAGTCTGTAAGGAAAATATTGAGTTTAGCAATATCAGCCAATGAACCACCAGCCGCTTCACAAACCGCTTTTAAATTATCAAACACACGGCGGATTTGTGCTTCAATGCCTTCTACCAACTCCATGCTGTATGGGTCTAAACCAATTTGCCCTGAAAGGTACAAGGTATTGTCAACTAAAATCGCTTGAGAATAGGTTCCAATAGCAGCAGGGGCATTTTCAGTATGGATTACTTGGCGGGACATCGATTTCTCCTTAATTTCAACTCAATTCATCTGATATGAATGAACGGTATACTTGAAAGTGGCATGATTCAGTTGAAAAATGCTCAAGCTCTAACTTAGCACGCTTTTGCTTTGATGGGTTCATTAATTGTCGGTGGCATTGCAAGACGACTGATGCGAGGGAAACCGAATTGCATGCGTAATTCACGAATGATTTGTGCAATTTGCTTACGATTGTTCACCACGATATTGACATAAGTTTTGCCTTCATGGGAGCGAACAGATTCAACACCAGTTTTGGCTTTACGGCACAAATAGATCAATTCAGAAATCTGCTCATCATTCAGTACTAAATCAATACTTAGGTAAGCATTGAAGTTGACATCATCTTCTTGTTCAGATGTCCAGTGTAACAACATGATATTTTCAGGGTGCAAATGCTGTTCATGCAAAAGATTATGACAACGTTCACGATGTACGATTAAACCACGTCGTGATAAATGCCCTTGAATTGGATCACCGAGTACAGGATTACAGCAATGTGCATATTTCACATCGACCCCATCTGTCCCTTGAATTAAGCGTTCTGAAGCGGCTTCATCAGCATTTTGTGATTGTGCAAATAAATGATTCGCCACCAATTGTGGTAGTAAATCACCAACTGCAATTTGTTCAAACAAGGTATCTTTGTCTTGAACATGGCGCCATTGCAATAAATCAATCCAATCTGCTTCAGACAAATCTTTGGTCGAGCGATTAAAGAGTTTTAGAGCGCGATCTAAGGCTTGTTGTCCAACTAAACGTTGTTCATCAATATCTTGGTCACGCAGAATGTTTTGAATCGCACGACGGGCTTTTTGTGTATTGATAAAACTGAGCCAATCAGGGTTTGGCGTCGCCAATACATCGGTAATAACTTCGACGACTTGACCACTGACCAGTGGTGTCGACAATGGTTTCACTTCACCATTGATCTTTGCACCAACCGCATGGTTGCCTAAGAATAGACTGGCTGAATAGGCAAAATCGACTGCAGTCGCACCTTGCGGTAGTTCATGCAGCTGACCATGTGGGGTATACACCCAAATTTTTTCTTGATGTAAATAATCAAGTAGATCGCTAAATGTGGTTTTTGCACAATCACCACCCACCAAGATGTCTAGATTCTTCATCGAGGCTTGGATTGCAGAGCGACAGGCTTGCGGTGCATTTTCACCAAGAACAACACCAAAACGCGCGGCTTTACGCATTAACTCCGTTTGAATGGTGAGTGATAGCGTAGTTTTTTCACCTTTTAGGCGAATCATTAAAGATTGGTTGCCACCAGGCAATGGACGACGAATATGATCTTCGTAACTTAACACTTGGAAGTTTTCACGTAGCGCTTCGACTAAACGGTCACAATCGGCAATACTTTGTAAAATAATTTCAAAGGCATGGCTATGGGTAAGCTCTTGTAGGTCGATTTCATTTTTGACAAAGTGACGGAGTAATTCGATATTATTATTTTTCTTTTTAATACGACCGACAATATTATAGTTATTGAGTAGATCCGCAAGATTTTGTTCCCAAACAGATTGATATTTACATCGTTCAGGTTTGGTCTTTAGTAGATTTTCTTGAACATCGTTATACATGTCTAAATCAAGATTTTGATAACACAGATGTTCTAAGTTATCTGCCATCTCATTCATACCAACCAGACGCGCCATCGGAACGAAAATATCAAAGGTTTCTTGAGCAATACGCGCACGCTTATCGGGGCGTAATGCACCTAAGGTCGTCATATTATGATAACGATCTGCAAGTTTGATAATAATAACGCGAGGGTCTTGTAGGGTGGCTTGTAAGATTTTTCGGAAAGAGGCAGCTTTATTATATTCTTTATCGCTGGAATGGCTGAGTTTAGTCACGCCATCGACCAGTTCAGCGACGACTTTACCAAATTTTTCAGTAATGTCTTCTTTGGTAAAATCTGTATCCTCAATGACGTCATGCAGTAAGGCTGCCATGAGGGTTTCTGCATCCATACGCATATGTGCAAGGATACAACTGACCGCAATTGGATGCAGAATATAGGGTTCGCCACTTTTACGTGTAATGCCATCATGCGCAATATCAGCATAATCACAAGCCACAAGTACTCGCTCGACATCACTCGGTTTTAAATATGCGTCGATAATAATATTGAGCTGTTGTTTAGCTTGGCTGACCGCTTGGCCTGGCATAGAACACCTATCTTAAATTACAAATTTGAACTATTTTTTCCTAATGCTCTAATGAAAAGCATATTGCGTCTCTTGTCAATTTCTTGACATTAAAAATATCTATTTTTTTTAACAAATATTTTGAGTTTTGTCGATGAGTTGGCAAAATAAATAATATAAATATGCAATAAAAAAGCCTAGTATCAAAACTAGGCTTTTTTAGAAAGTTCAACTTATTGGAAAGAGAAACCTTCAAGATTAAGATTGTTTGCAGACAATGCAAGATCAAGACTAGAAGTTTGATAATCTTGATCACGTTGTTTCAAGATATCTTTAGTCACATGACCAATTGCAATTTCACGTAATGCAACAACAGTCGGTTTGTCGTTGTCCCACTCTACAGTCGGTTCGATACCTTGACGTGCCAATTGACGCGCGCGTTTGCTTGCCACTAGTACAAGCTCAAAGCGGTTGTCTACATGGTCTAAACAATCTTCAACGGTTACGCGTGCCATAAGAATTCTCGTTTGAATACAAATTTTTTAAATAGACTATGCAGTATAAAATGCTTTGACTACAGACTCAAGTTTTAATCGATGCTTATTTAAAATCATCTATTAAAAATTATCGACGGTTTCCAATCAACAAATCGTTACGATTGTGGCGTAATCAATTTGGTAATAAGCGATTGATGACGATTAGCTTGCTGACTGAGTTTTAAGCGATTTGCATTGATCACAGACTCAAGATCATGTAATGCTTTATTGAAATCATCATTGATAATAATGTATTCGAAATTAACATACTGTTGCATATCTTCAACAGCACAGCTTAGGCGATGCTCGATCACTTCCACGGAGTCTGTGCCACGATTTGAAAGACGTTGACGCAAATCAAACTGTGTAGGGGGAAGAATAAAGATTTGTTTAGACTCAGGAAAAAGTTTGCGAACCTGTTCAGCACCTTGCCAGTCAATTTCCAATAAAACGTCGTGACCTTTTGCCAATTGGTCTTTTACAGTAGCTTGAGCAGTACCATAATAGTTACCAAATACTTCAGCATATTCGATAAAACCACCTTGATTCACTTGATCAAGAAAATTTTCTTTACTGGTAAAATGGTAATGAACACCGTCGAGTTCACCTGGTCGTTGACCACGAGTCGTATGAGAAACTGAAACATGTAAATTGCTCACACGTTCAAGTAATGCTTTTACGAGAGATGTTTTGCCTGTTCCTGAAGCCGCAGAAACGACAAACAATAGACCCGACATGATATTTTTCCTGATATGATAAAATATCTTCTCTATTTTAGAGTAGAGTGCAGACAAACAAAACTGTTTTTACACATTGTTTGCATTTTAACGATAAAATTTATCCAACCATTGAAGTGAGCGTTGAGGAATCTATGGAAATTGTTTTGGCTAATCCACGTGGATTTTGTGCAGGTGTAGATCGTGCAATTGCCATCGTCAATCGTGCACTTGAATGTTTTAACCCTCCAATTTATGTACGCCATGAAGTGGTACACAACAAGTTTGTGGTGGATGATTTGCGTCAGCGTGGCGCAATTTTCGTGGATGAGTTGAATGAAGTACCAGATGATAATATCGTGATTTTTAGTGCGCATGGTGTATCTAAAGCAGTTCAACAAGAAGCTGAACGCCGTGGTCTAAAAGTATTTGATGCAACTTGTCCTTTGGTGACCAAAGTGCATATCGAAGTGACGAAATATGCGCGTGAGGGAACTGAAGCGATTCTGATTGGTCATGAAGGTCACCCAGAGGTCGAAGGGACAATGGGGCAGTATGACAAAAAGAGTGGTGGTGAAATTTATCTGGTTGAAGACGAAGAAGATGTAGCTGCTTTAGCGGTGAATCACCCAGAAAAATTGGCTTTCGTTACTCAGACAACATTATCTATCGATGACACTGCCAAAGTGATTGATGCTTTACGTACGAAATTCCCTCAAATTCAAGGCCCTCGTAAAGATGATATTTGCTATGCGACGCAAAATCGTCAAGATGCTGTTCGTGATTTGGCAACCCAATGTGATGTGGTTTTAGTGGTCGGTTCGCCAAATTCTTCTAACTCGAACCGCTTACGTGAATTGGCGGAGCGTATGGGGAAACATGCTTATTTAGTGGATAACGCAGATGAATTAAAACAAGAATGGTTTAGCCCTGAACATAAAATTGGCGTAACTGCAGGCGCTTCTGCACCAGAAATTTTGATTAAACAGGTGATTCAACGTCTACAAGATTGGGGCGCGTCTGCACCGCAAGAACTAAATGGTCGTGAAGAAAATATCACTTTTAGTTTACCTAAAGAGCTAAGGATTCCAGTTACTCAAAAGTAGACAATCGTTTTATTTTTTACAGCAGATAGCTGTTTATTTCGGTTATCTGCTTTTTTGTGCCTTTTATCTAGCATGTATTGGTTTTGTAAATATTTTGATTAATATTTAAAGTAGAGTAATTTTTTGTTGCGGTGGGGGCGTGATGAAAGATATTGAGGGATTCACTTTAATTGAGTTGCTGATCACGATAGCTATATTGGCTATTGTGGCGATGTTGGCTGCACCATCATTTCAATCCATTATTCGGGCGAATGAGTTGCGATCGGGAGTAGATAAAGTCACCGTTGTATTAAGCGATGCAAAAAACAATGCTCGATTAACACGACAGACGTCAACATTGAAGTTAGATGGTTCCTATCAAGTTGATCCAAAGAATAAGGAATATGACTTGAGCACAGGTGTGGGGAAAAATGTGGTTTTAACTTCAACTGATAAGGCGATTGCTTTTTTAGCAAATGGGCTTATTGAAACAACTGCGAAAACGTATCCCGTATGTATAAACATAAAACATAGTAAAAGCCTAACGACGGAATATATCAGTATTACTCAGCTAGGGTTTATTACCCGTTCTAAAACATCATGTGATACAAAATAAGAGAATAATATGAAATATCAAAAAGGTGTTGGGTTGATGGAAGTCATTGTGGCAATGCTGCTGTTGGGTATAGCTGTTTTAGGTTTTGCTTTGTTGCAATATAGGTCTCTAGAAATGGGAGAACAGTCTTTACGCAAGATAGAAGCAACTAATATTGCACGTAGCTTAAGTGAAAGAATGTTTTTTAATAGAGGTGGTGATTATAAAGGGGTCACTTCAACGGATACAACAAAGTGTCTAAAAACTTACTGTGATGCAGATAGTTTTGCAAAGAAAGATATTGCAGATATTACTCAACTTGCTGCTACAAAAAATATGAAAGTAGCCATATTTTCTTGCCCAAATACTAAAAACTCACGTAATTGTATTTATGTTGCTTGGGATGAAACAACCGCTACACAAAGTGATAAAGATGATAATGCGTGTACTGAAACTACTACATTTAAATATAAAACAGGTGCGCGCTGTATTGTGGTGGAGGCATTCTAATGAAATCTAATTTTAAGGGATTTACACTCGTTGAATTGATGGTAGCTCTAGCTTTAGGGCTGATTATCGTTGCCGCTGCAGTACAACTTTTAATCAGTGGGCAGTCTACATTAACTTTTCAAAAAGCCATTGAAAATGTTCAAGATAATGCAAATTTTGGCATAAATTATATTACAGAAGATCTTCGCCAAACAAATCTAGGTGTGGGAGGGCGAAAAATGGGGAACAGTACAATTTCAGGTTTGATTATAAAAAAAGAAAACTATCCTACTGGAATGACTACGGAAAAATTGCCATTAAGCAGCTCGGAAACTGGGAAAACTTTTGCTAATAGTAAAAGTGATGTACTTGTAATCCAATATCGCCCTGCACAATTAAACGGTTTTGATTGCGAAGGTGGAAAAATAACGACAGCAGATACGATTATCGTTCAGAAATATTTTGTTCGTGAGGATCAAAATAGTAAAAATGGTGATCTCGTTTTAGCTTGTGCTGCTGGTAGATATGATGCAAGTAGTGCAACCCCAGCACTTACAGGTTTAAGTGATGCAAGTCTAGGGCAGGTTATTTTACAAAGAGTGGATCAGTTTAAAGTTTTAGTTGGTGTTGAGAATGCGGCGAATCAGATGAGCTACTTAACATTAAAGCAATATGAAGATGAAGTAACAACCGTCAGAGCCGTGACATTTCAAGTGGGGGTTTTAGTAAGATCTGTAGAGAATGCGGGAGTTAATACTGTTATTCCAAAGAGTTATACATTATTAAATACGGCATATACCGTTTCAAATCCAAAGAATACAACTGGTAAATTTTTAAGAATACCTGTTGAACAAACGATTGCGATACGTAATGCGATTGGAGATGTTCAATGAAAATGAATCAACATGAGCAAACAGGCTCAACTTTAATCGTTGTTTTATTCATTTTAATTATTATTACGATTATTGGAGCGATGGCAGCTAAGTCTGGTTTGTTTGGTTTGAAAATTGCGACAAATAGCCAAGCTATGCAAATCTTAAATCAAAATACCGATGCTGCGTTTATACCTGTCGAAGATAAAACAAAAATTGAATCTTATCTTTTGGGTACGAATTTATTTGGTTACCCCAAAATGGATGCCAATCGTAATAGAGAGTTGATTTTTTGCTATAAGGGGTCTGAAAAAGATTTCTTTTCCTTACGTAGAGCAAGCCTTGCTTATATTGATGAGTCTTCAGCTTTGCAAACGACAGCCCTTGGAGTCAGTGGTTATTGTAAATATGAAACTAGTTTTTTTAGTAGTGGGCGTTCAGCTGCATTGACTCAAGTGTCGGTACGAGTGGGTAATTCTACAGTTGCAAATGTAATGCCATTTAGTGGTATGCCCGAGGGTACAGACTCTGAAACTGCAAAAGTGGATGAACCACAAAACTTGGTTGTTACCGTGATTTCAGTCATGCCAGTACTTGGTAATGCTTCTGAAGATGAAGTGAATAAATGTATGCAACGTGCCAGTTATATAGACCCAACTGATACTGCAATCAGTACCGAGGATAAAGTGACTGTATCAGAGTGTCTCAGACAACTTGGTGTGCCTTTCACTACGCAAGTTTCAGAATATAGTTTGGGGCAATTTCTTCAAAAGTCGGCGAGTTAAGCCTGAAGTTAAGATCGGTTAGAGGTTTCTATGAACAAGAACAAACAAATTCAAAATCATTGGATGTACTTTAAAGTATCAACTTTAGCGGCATCCGTTACATCATTGATTTTAGCAAGCTTGCCTGCTCAGATTCAGGCGAGTGATATTGATATTTATCAAGCGGGTGGGACAGGAGCGACACGTATTTACTTGATGTTAGATACTTCAGGAAGTATGGCGCAAAATAGCTCTTTTAACGTGGATTATGGTTATACTTATTATAAATGGGGGCAAACATATAATTTATGTGAACGAGTTAAACTTCCAAATAATTTACAAGTAAAAATACCTAATAAAGATAATACAGCGAGTACATCTTATACTTATGCAACGAGTTCTGATTACTATTGTAGTATTGATTTGGATTCTAGTGCTATACAAAATACTAATGAAGGTAAGGCTTATAGGGAAAAAATACAGAGTGTCTGTGAAAAAGTAGGTGCAACAAATACATATAATTGTTATAGCCGTATTGTGAATTTACGTAAAGGTTTAATTTCTGTCGTTGCTGATGCTTCGATTGATGAGAAAATCTATTTCGCTTTAGGCAATTATCCGAATAGTAATCAAGGAGGTAAAACTGTAATGGGCTTTACCTCTATGGATGCGTCAGGTAAAAAATCTTTAATAGAAAAAATTCAAGCATTGTCAGCAAGTAGTAATACACCCATTTCACCAGCATATAATGTTGCAGGGAATGCAATTATTCAAGAAGGTCAAAATGCAACTGGAGCAAGTGCCAGTTGTACGGGTAATGGAGTTTACTTTTTAACAGATGGAGAGCCTAGTACAAATGAAGGGCAGGGAAATTTTAGTACAACCTTGTCTAATAATAAAATACCATCTCTAGCTACAAAGGATTTAAAAACATTATCAACTAACACTTGGGCTAATAGTAATTCTGCTTATTGGACAAATATTGGTAATTTTTCCCAAAATATTCGAGCAAGTAAGTACTTAATTAAAACAGCAACTGTTGGTTTTGGCGGAGGATATTACCTAACTCAAACACAGAAAAATTCAGCAAATATAACAATAGGTGATAAAAAGTATTTTGATTGCTCATATATTGATGCAGCCTCATCGGGACAGACTGATCATCAAAGTTTATGTAGATGGGGGGCAAAGAGCATTCCAAATCGAACAGATATGGGAGGATTTGGTGAGGGTGGTTTTTATACCGCACAATCATCTGCTGACTTAGTTGAGAGTATTAAAACATTTATTACGGATACGACAGTCCCAATTGAAGGCACGACCATCGGTAGTAGTACCATTCCAAACGATGCTTTAAATACCAATCAGCTACAACCTTTTGCTTATTTTCCAATGTTTAAGCCACTGATTGAAACAGCAGATCAGTTGTGGGTCGGTAACTTAAAAAAGTTTAATGTGCTTGAGGGCACGCTTTACGATACAAATCGTCAGCTTGTGTTTAAAAATTCCACTGATATTAATACAGGATTAAATGATTATTGGTTGAATAAAAGCGTAACACACGCAGATGAAGGTGTAAGTTACGGTGGTAATTTGAGTCAGCTTTTGGGTGCTAAAATGCCGAAAACTGATGGTTCAAATAATTTAGTCTTACAAAGAAAAGTATTTATCAATGATGGTAGTTCTGCGAGTGATTTGAAATCTGCGGAAGATATCCTTAAAGCAGGAACTCTAGCAGATCGAGAGTATTTATATGGTTTGTTGGGATATTCAAAACTTACAGCAGCAGATTTAACCGATTTAAAATCAAAATCTTATACAAATCAATTGACGTATTTGAAAACTAAAACAACAGCCCAAGGTTATCAACTGGGTTCGATTATTCATTCATCTCCTATTTTGTTAACACAAAAAGGTGCAATTGCGGCTGACGCAGGAACCATGGGCTCGGTTGATCGTGATGACTATGTATTGTTTGGAACAACACAAGGTGTATTGCATGTTGTCAAATCTGGAACCCAAAACTCGCAAGTGATAAATGGTAGTGGAATCGCTTCGGGGAGTGGTGAAGAGGTTTTCTCTTTTGTACCTAAGGAAATGTTAGTTAATCAAAAAAAAGGGTTCTTTGAATCTATGGCAATGGAGAAAGCTACAAATAATAATAATGCTTTTTATTATGGTGTAGATGGTCCTTGGACTGCTCATACGGTTTATGAGCCGAATTTCTATAATGCTACAGTGAATGGAACAACTGTGGAAAGGGATGGCCTACAAGTAAAAGCTGATTCTAAGTTAAGTCATCAGTATGTATATGGTGGTTTACGCATGGGTGGACGTAGTTATTATGCTTTAAATCTTTCGGATATAGATAAGCCGAAGCTGATGTTTCATATTAATCCAGATGCAGAGACCAGTGGTGCTATTTCATATATGGGACAGAGTTGGTCAAAGCCAACAGTCGCTTATATTAAATGGAATGGACAACGCAAGTTAGCCATGATTGTAGGCGGTGGTTATGATATGGAATATGAGGACCCTACTTTTACGAGTTCGTCTTTGAAACCTGTAAAAGGCAATGGAGTTTATATTTTTGATGCAGAAAATGGGAAATTGCTATGGTGGGGAAGTAGTCGAGCAGGTAATGTGAATGGCGACAAAGATGGTGGAGCTGCTACAGCAATAACAGATATGACTAATAGTATTCCATCACGAATCAAAACAGCCGATCGTGATGGTGATGGTTTAGTTGATCATCTTTATGTAGGAGATTTGGGTGGGAAAGTATTTAGAATTGATCTAAACCCAAATCATAAAGCAAGTGATTCTTCGAAAAAATTTGTTTTGAATGCATTTACTTTTGCAGATGCAAAAGATGGCAATAATAATCCGCCTCGTTTTTATGAAGCACCAACCTTTACAATGCATACGGATTCGACTGGTAAGCGATTTGCAGTCGTTTCTTTGGCTTCAGGTGATCGAAGTAGTCCTTTGAAATCTGAAAGTTCTGCACAGGATATGATTTTAGGTTTTTATGATAGCGGTGTTACTCAAGTCACACCAGTGAAAGGCACTACAGTGAACCTTTCGAATATGAATGAAATTTATGGTGCAGCGACAAATAAAACGGGTGGTTGGTATTATCGTTTACCTAAAACGGATAGTAAGTATCAAACACGTGGATTGTCTGAAGGTGTTGCTTTAGATAAAGATTTGTACTATTCCGTCTTTGATCCGAGTAAGACAAATAATGGAAGCAGTGGTACAAGTACCAGTTGTTCAGGTGGAATTGTAGGTACGAGTAAAGCATATAAATTATGCCTACCTTCTGGTGTATGTGGTACAGATACTAAAATTACAGAGGTGGGGGACTTGGGTGCAGGTATTATCTCTTTGAACGTTGGGCCAGGCACCGAAAAAGGTTCTCGAAAATTAATTTTCAACAAGATTCCTGAAACGTGTGTAGGGACAAGTTGTACGCCAAATCCTATTGTTGAATATAATACAACGAATAAGTTGCTGCCGACGCGTTGGTATAATATGACGCCTTATGTGGGAGCAAAATAATGACGAAAGGTTTTACATTAATTGAGTTAATGTTGACTGTTGTTATTATTGCAATCTTGGCAGCTATTGCGCTGCCAAGCTACCAACAGTATGCACGAAAAAATAATGAAAAAATTGCAGAGCAGAAGTTACAAGATATTGCTTTAAAACTTGAAAATGAACGAACTCGTAATTTCAGCTATAAAGATTTTGTATTGGCTGATGAAGATAGGGTAAGCCCTAAAGGTAAGACTGGTACTGATGTCAAATATAATATTGATGTGGATAAATCAGTTTTTCAAAAATGGGTTGTTAAGGCATGTGTGAATACTAATTTAAAAGATGCAGGGTCTTATAGTCATTATGCCTTAAATAGTGAAGGTGCTTCATGTGAATGGAAAGAGGCAAAAACTTGTAATGTACCAGATGCTTGTAAGGTGGCTAAATGAAGACTAAAGGCTTTACATTGATTGAGCTTATGATCGTTGTTGTGATCATCGGTATTTTGGCTGCAATAGCCTTTCCAAGTTATACACAATATGTGCAGAGGACAAAAAGAGTAGAAGCTCAGACTATTATGCAAGAAATATCGCATAAATTGATTGCATATAAAGTGGCGAACGGAACATATAAGGACGTTGATATTAGTACCGTATATGGAAATAAAATTCCGAATAGTGGAACATCCAATTATACATTGAGTATCGCTGATATAGATGGTAAGAAATTCTCAGAATCCACGAAGTTGGCAACATGGAAATTGACAGCTACACCAGTCAACTCTATGACTGGAACAGGTGGTTTGACGTTAGATAGTTCAGGCAAACAGTGTTGGGAAAAGACATCTGGTAGTTGTACTGCATGGGACGGCAAGTAAATTTAAATTCAAACCTGTGAATAACTAAATATTGATCTATCTTTCGATGGAAAGATAAAGTAAAATACTGCCCTCTATGAAAGGGGTTTGAAATGTATCGATGGTCGGTACAGGGATAATCCGTAAAAACTATAAGGTTGTATCATGGTAGTTATTCGTCTTGCACGCGGTGGTGCTAAAAAACGTCCGTTTTATCAAATCATCGTGACTGATAGTCGCAATGCACGTGACGGTCGTTTCATCGAGCGTATCGGTTTCTTCAACCCTACAGCTCAAGGTAAAGCAGAAAAACTTCGTTTAGATGCTGACCGTTTTGCTCACTGGGTTTCACAAGGTGCTCAACCTTCTGAACGTGTTGCTTCTTTAGCTGCTCAAGCTAAAAAAGCTGTAGCTGCTGCATAATTAATTCTTCGCAGAATTATTTTACTTGTCAGTAGGTAACCCATGACACCAACACAGAATGTACCCGAAGATCGTATTCAGATTGGACAGCTACGTTCAGCATATGGATTAAATGGGTGGCTCTGGGTCTATTCCAATACAGAACCTATGAGCAATATATTTGACTACCTGCCTTGGTACATTGAAACCAAAGCAGGTTGGCAAGTTATAGATGTAAAACGTTGGAAACCGCATGGCAAAGGTTTGGTTGTTTCGCTGAAAGGTGTGAGTGATCGCACCGCAGCAGATAGCTTAGTTGGCGCAAATGTCTGGATTTCAAAGTCGCAACTTCCTCAAGCGGGCGTGGACGAGTATTATTGGTCTGATTTGAAAGGTCTAACAGTGTTAGGTCTGGATGAAGAAGAACAAGAAGTCAATCTCGGTCAAATCCATGAATTGTTTGAAACAGGTGCTAACGATGTGATGGTTGTTCGTGCAACAGCAGAAAGCATCGATGGCGAAGAGCGAATGATTCCGTGGCATAAAGATGTGGTACAACGTGTTGATCTTGAAGCTGGTCGTATTTACGTCAATTGGGGCGTAGATTATTAATTCTTAAATTTATTTTTAAAGAATTAACGCAGCAGGAAAATAGAGGAGTCTGCGATGTTTTTTGCAGTCATTACGCTTTTTCCTGAAATGTTTGAAGCGATTACAGCCTACGGGATTAGCGGACGTGCAGTAAAACGTGATTTGATACAAGTCCATTGTATCAATCCACGTGAGTTTGCTGAGGGCAACTACAAAAAAGTGGATGAACGTCCATTTGGTGGTGGTCCGGGCATGGTGATGATGGCGGAGCCTTTAAGCAAAGCAATCAACCGTGCCAAAGCGCTTGCCGTGCAAGCGGGTGCAGTTCATGTCCCTGTGGTGTATATGTCACCACAAGGAAAGACCTTAAATGAATCTGCGGTACAACAGTTCGTCGATTACGATGGATTGATTGTATTGTGTGGTCGTTATGAGGGGGTAGATGAGCGTTTGATCCAGAAATATATTGATCAGGAATGGTCAATTGGGGATTACGTATTATCTGGTGGTGAACTCCCTGCGATGGTTTTATTGGACAGTATTATTCGACGTTTGCCGAATGCAATGTCTGATGAACAATCACATGTGCAAGACTCATTTGTGGATGGTCTTTTAGATTGCCCACAATATACCAAGCCAGATCATTTTGAAGGTTTGGATGTGCCTGAGGTATTAAAATCTGGGCATCATGCAAATATTGAAAAATGGCGGTTTTTGCAACGCTACCAACGCACACTGGAACGTCGACCTGAATTGGCTGAAAAAGTGGAGTTGACAAAGCAGCAAAAAAAATGGCTTCGGGATTCAAATACTCAAAATTAATTTGTGTATTTTTTAATAGGCTCTTTATACATTGAAGTGGTCAAGTATAAAGGGAAAGCTAATCGGGTTTATGCGCTTTAGCCTCTATACCCAGCGATGATCAGACCTCTTCTGACTCGCACATATTGGAGATACCCCATGAGCGGTAAGCATCCTTTAGTACAAGCTGTAGAAAATGCTCAGCTTAAACAAGACATCCCTGCTTTTGCACCTGGTGATACAGTTATCGTATCTGTAAAAGTAAAAGAAGGTGATCGTGAACGTCTTCAGGCTTTTGAAGGTGTTGTAATTGCTAAGAAAAACCGTGGTTTGAACTCTGCGTTCACAGTACGTAAAATTTCTAGCGGTGTTGGTGTTGAGCGTGTTTTCCAAACTCACTCTCCAATCGTTGCTAAAATCGAAGTGAAACGTCGTGGTGACGTTCGTCGTGCTAAGCTTTATTACCTACGCGAATTGTCTGGTAAAGCTGCACGTATTCGTGAAAAATTGCCAGCACGTAAACAAGGTTAATTTTAACTTTGCTTTACAGCTAAAAAATGCGCCTTTTGGCGCATTTTTTATGTCAAAATATAAAGTTTTATAAGCCTTGCGATTTTAAACGATTGGCATGTTCACGGTAGACCTGAACTGGATCTTGAGAGAATAAGCCACGTAAGCCAAGCACTTGGTTTACCTCATCGAAATGGTTCCAAGCATAATCATTTCGAATGGTTTTACCCAAGCGACCACTACATGTAGAAACTAGACCATCACCTTCTCCCCCCATCAACAATCCAGTCAGTCCCATTGCTGAATCAGGGTCAAAGATATTCGTGACCAGTCGATTCCCTTGAAACGAATAGAATGAAATTCCTTTTTCTTGGTAGGCACCTTCGTTACAATTGGCTGAGACGCCCATTGGGAATTTTCGACTGAATTCTGTCGCACCAGCAGTATTCAAACTTTTAGCACCAGCTAAGGCATCGCTCGGAAATTGTTTTTGGTCTAAGCCTTGTGCCCAAACAATTGATGCAGAAATGATATTTACGACAGCAACTACAGGTCCTTTTAACGGCGTGTCTTCTAATGAGAGAATAAGATCTGAAATTGTTGAGCCTTTTTGAGGTGAGGCAACAGCAGTAACTGAAGCAACCTTTGTAGGGATAATGCCTGCAACATATCGAGCTGTTGGGCCACCATGACTATGCCCAAGTAAGTTAACTTTTTCTTTACCTGTAAGGGCAAGAATTTCTTCAACTTGCTGAAGAAGTTGTTCACCTCGAACTTCAGTTGAGTTAAATGGGGAAACACGTGTTGTCCAAACATTTGTACCATTTCGTGCAAGGTCTGGTGCGATTTGATACCAATAATCTAAACCAAGTGTATCCGTACCAATGCGAGAGAATCCTCCCATTCCATGGGCAAGAACAATTGGGTATTTGGTTTGCGCATAGTTTGAACTGACATAGTTTGGTTTGATTTGTGTTATTACGCTTGCTTGAGTCGATAAACTTATAAATAAGCTTAAAGTGAGCATGCTAGATAGAAGTGGTTTTATTTTCATTTTATCCTCATTCTTAATTTTTATTGACAATTCATTTTGTCACTAAAAATTATAAAGATAAAATAAATAGTGTATGTATTTTTGTGTAAAAAATAAACAATTTTGATGGGTGGGAGATGCTGAGGGTCAGCATCTTAATTGTTCTTTAGATTATAAACCTTGCAGTTTTAGGCGGTTGGCATGTTGCCTGAATAGAGCCACAGGGTCTTGAGAGAATAGACCTCGTAAGCCCAATACCTGATTGACTTCATCAAAGTGATTATGCTCGTAGTCATTACGGATCACTTGACCATAATTGGCTGTACAAACAGATAAAATACCATCATTACTGGCAGGTCCCATGAATAGAGCAGGGACGACAGTCATCAATGCTGTATCCAGGACATCAAACAGATTGGTAACTTGACGATCACCTGTCCATGAATAGTGATGAATCCCATTGCTTATGATTTTTTGTCCAGAATTTGAAATATTACAATTGGATGGGGTTGCCGCAGTGGCATATTTTGCATTAAAAATGGCAGTACCTTGAGTGCTGAGCGATTTTAAAGAGGCTGTTGCATCATTAGGTAAATCGGGATTGCCTTGCAGATAAGATTCGGCAGTACCAATAATATTGAAAATTTTTGAAAGTGGTACTGCAACCACTTGATACTTTAACATATTATCTGCAAATTCCGCACCATGCATAGCGCCAGCTATAGCAGTTACTGATGCCACTTTGTTCGGGGCAACAGCTTCAACATATTGGCTAGTAGGACCACCATGACTATGACCAAACAAATTTACTTTGGGTTTTCCTGTCAGTGCAATGATTTCATCAACTTGTTGTAGGAGTTGTTCACCACGTATTTCTGTGGAATTTAAGGGCGAAACTTGAGTGGCATAGACTTGGGCTCCATTGCGGGCAAGGTCGGGGGCAATTTGATACCAATAATCCATACCAAAAGCTTGTGTACCTAAACGACTAAAGCCAAACATGCCATGGGTAAGGACGATAGGATATTTAGTTTGCGCATAGTTCGAACTGACATAGTTGGGCTTGATTTGTGTTATTACGCTTGCTTGAGTCGATAAACTTATAAATAAGCTTAAAGTGAGCATGCTAGATAGAAGTGGTTTTATTTTCATTTTATCCTCATTTTTAATATTGTATTGACAATTCATTTTGTCAATTATGATTATAAAGATAAAGTAAATAGTATGTGTGAAAATCAAATAATATCGATGAATGGAAGATACTGAATATCAGTATCTTGATCATCTTTAAGATTATAAGCCTTCGAGTTTTAATCGATTGGCATGTTGGCGGAAGAGCACAACTGGATCAGGTGCAAACAATCCTTTTAAGCCTAAGATGAGATTGACTTCATCGAGGTGGCTTTGATTGTAATTGTCTCGAATAACTTGCCCAAAATGAGTATTACAGCGACTGACCAGACCATCGTTATCTTTATTTTTATAAGAAAGCGGTGCTAATTGAGAGATAGCAGTATCCGCAATATCAAAGAGATTGGTTATTTGTGCCGTCCCAGTCCATGAATAATGGTAAACACCATTCGTTGTCACTTTTTGTCCCTGTCCACAGTCTGTTGGGATCGCAGCACTAGGGTATTTGTTATTAAATTCTGTTGAACCTTTTTCACTGATACTTTTCAATGAGCGATCTAGGCTATTGCTTAATGATGGATTGCCTTCAAGAATGGTAATGATAGGTGCAATGAGATACTGCCCTAAAACCGTCATCACACTGCTTGCTGCTTGATTTGCCAGTAAATCATCCGCGACTTTCGAGCCTTTAATGGTACCCGCAACGGCTGTTAATGAGGCTACTTTTTGCGGTGCGACGATTTCAATATAACGAATGGTTGGACCACCATGGCTATGACCAATTAAATTGACTTTAGATGAACCAGTTAATGCGAGGACTTCATCGACTTGTTGTAAAAGTTGCTCCCCACGAACCTCAGTAGATTCCAATGGTGAAACTTGGGTTGCATAAACATTTGCACCATTTCGGGCAAGATCAGGTAGGATTTGGTAAAAATAATCCATACCAAAAGACTGTGTTCCTAAACGTGTGAAACCAAACATGCCATGATTAAATACGATGGGGTATTTGGTTTTTGCATAATCTGAACTGACATAGTTTGCACTGACTTTTTGGAGCCCAGAGGCAGAAGCCGACATTGTGCTGAGTCCTATGATGAGTCCTATTCCAAGTGCATTCATTGTTAATTTCATGGTGTATTACTCTTTTTGTTTTTGATGGTTTGAAAGAACCATCATGCTGAGAAATTTAGTATTTAAGCAATCTGCGTTAACAGTTACTTTTTGCAAAAAATTGCGATGCTGAAACTTGAGTTTGACTTCTGCATTTACAGCAACGACATAAACTCATTACCAATAACGTATTGTCGGTATTCTCTATATTCCCTATGTATTGAAAATTTGATCATTAATTCGCAAATGGTAATTTCCCTCCTTGGTCATGAATAGTTTCAAAAGTTTGTAAGCGTAATTGCTCTTGTTGATTGCTAAATTGCTTTTGTTTGAGTTGTTCCACAGCACTTTGTTTTGCTGAATCACTCATATTACTTTTGATAATGCTGTCGCGATCAGTAAGATATTGGGTGACTTTATTTTTCCAATCATTACGTTGTACATCTAAGCTTTCTAAGCGTTGTGTTGCTTCAGCACCGACAAGATTGGTGCGCATTTGACGTAACTCGTCAGCGGAACCTCCACGAGCTTTAATCTCAGCTGTGAGCTTTCTTAGATCTTCTAGTTGGTTGAGTTGCTGTAGGTTTTCTTTCCAATCTTCAGGAAGATTGTCGAAGAGGTCTTTGAGTTTCTTGGCTTTTTCATCAGTAGATAAATTTTTATTGTCCAAGATTGCCATACGATCCACAGTATATTGGTCATAGGTGTCTTGAGTGCCAAATAAGCCTTGAATTTCGTAGTCTGAAAAGAATTGTTTTCTTAAACTTTGGGTGTTATTCACAATTTGTTGATAATACTGCACACTTTCCTTATCCGCAGTGGGTGCTTGTAAGTCACCAAGTTTATTGCGGTAGTTGACGTAACGTGTCCATAAATCCCCGAGTTGTGAACGAACAGGATCTTGATAACTGACTTTGATATAGCTGAGAAAATCCGTTTTAATTTGTTCAACCGTTTTTTCACCATACTGAGTAATGAAATATTCAAAACAGTCTTTAGTTTGTTCATTCACAATCAAATGGTTGCTTGCATCTGTTCGGATTTGGCAATTGATTTGGGTATCTTGTTGGCTTTTACTGGCAAAGCTAATGGCTTCTGAAGCAGAAATTTGAGATGGAGCTAATTGTCCAGCTTGCTGCTGTAGTTGTAGTGTATTGTCTGAATTTTTAGTGTCTTGTGTACTTGGTTTTAACCAAAAAATAATCGCTAAAATAAGGATTAACAAAACAATAGTTGTTAACCCTAGCATTTTTTTCCTAGACAGGTCCATCTAATATCCTATTTTTTTAATATTTTTATAGACAAAGCAATTTGACATAAAAGCATCAGTTTCTCATTTAAAATTTGTAAAAATAGACAAGTGGTTTTTGTTAAACTACATCAATCACATCTTTATACAGTCTGATTATGTCCGCTAAAGCTCAAAAAATATCACGTCGCCATATCAGTGGTGTTTTTTTATTGAATAAGCCTTTGGGTATTAGTTCAAATGCAGCCTTACAGAAAGTACGTTGGCTATACCGTGCGCAAAAAGCGGGACATACAGGGGCTTTAGATCCTTTGGCTTCTGGTTTATTACCCATTTGCTTGGGTGAGGCGACGAAATTTTCACATTATTTACTCGATTCAACTAAGCGTTATCAAACCACAATTCAATTGGGCAATAGCACCACGACAGGTGATGTCGAAGGTGAAACCCTTTTAGAAAAAGCAGTTCCTGAATTAAACCCAGACATGATCGAGCAGGTTTTGGCGCAATTCACAGGGGATATTCAGCAAATTCCTCCGATGTATTCAGCACTTAAAAAAGAAGGTCGTCCTTTATATGAGTTGGCACGTAAAGGCATTGAGATCGAACGTGAAGCTCGTCCAATCACCATTGAGCAAATTCAACTTTTATCTTTTACAACAGATTCAATAACGTTAGATGTGACTTGTTCAAAAGGGACGTATATCCGAGTTTTGGGTGAGGATATTGCCAAAGCCTTGGGTACTTATGGACATTTGACCTATTTACATCGAATTAAAACAGGACATTTTGATCTTCTTCCTGAATATACGATTGAGTATTTAGAAAGTTTGACTGAGCAACAGCGTGAAGCTTTGTTATTACCCGTGTATGCACCGATTGATCATTTCACTAAAATCCAAGCACCTGAAGGTCGTGCAGAATACTTTTGCCGCGGTATGGAAAGTAATATTGACCATGCTGCCGAGGCTGAGGTTTTGGTTTTTGAGGGTGATAAATGTCTAGGGCTGGCAGAAATTAGTGATAAAAAGCGTTTAATTCCGAAAAGAGTGTTAAACCTCTAAATAAACCATCAGTTTTGCTGGCAATGTTGTTATTATTTCTCACATTGTGAAAACTTTAGAGTAAGTGGTATGGAATTTGATCTGATCCTCAGTCTGATCTTTTTTGCCTTTTGTGCAGGTGCAATTGATGCGGCTGTCGGAGGTGGGGGGCTTATTCAAATTCCTGCGTTAATGGGCGCGTTACCACATTATCCAACTGCAACGATCTTTGGAACCAATAAACTGGCTTCGATTTGTGGAACGGCATCTGCTGCTTTCTCTTATTTAAAACAAGTCAAAATCCAGTGGAAATTACTTGCTGTTATTGGTGTTACTGCATTTATCAGTTCATTTGGTGGTGCAGCATGTGTATCACTGATTCCTCAAAATATTCTGCGACCATTCGTGCTATTCATGCTGATTGTGATTGCGATTTATACTTTATTCAAAAAGCAATTTGGTCAAATCCATATTCAACAAGAAATCACCAATAAAATGCTATTGATCGCAGGAGTCGGTGGTTTAGCCATTGGTTTCTATGATGGTATTTTTGGGCCAGGAACAGGAAGTTTCTTTATTTTTTATTTCATTCGTTATTTAAAAGTTGATTTTTTACATGCATCTGCATTGTCTAAAATCGGTAATTTTATGACCAACTTCGCTGCTTTAAGTTTCTTCATTCCTACCGGACATGTGTTATTTCAACTGGGTTTAATGATGGCAGTTGCTAATGTTTGTGGTTCATTGGTCGGGGTAAAAATGGCTTTGAAATATGGTAGTGGTTTTATTCGTATTTTATTTCTTATTCTTGTGAGTGTCTTAATCTGCCGTTTAGCTTATCAAATGTTTGTTGCTTAACAGTTTTTAATTTTAAAAAAAATTCTAGTTTTTTTGATACAAATATATTGAAAATTTACGAGGTATTTTTTTGCGAGTCCTCTATGATCGTTTATTTACGCATCTTAATTTAGCAGGGTTGTGCATAGAAGACGATTGAATTAAAAAAAGAGGATGTTTGATGAATATATTTGAGGCTTTGCGAGAAAGCCATGAAATACAAAAAAAATTAGCAGAACAGTTGACGCAAACAGCAGGCAATACACCTGAACGGAAGCAACTTTTTATTTTATTGAAAAATGAACTATTTGCGCATGCAGTCGCTGAAGACCGTTATTTTTATATTCCTTTAATGATGACGGATTCTGGGTTAAACATTAGCCGTCATGCTTTGGCTGAACATCATCTTATGGATGAATTGCTGGAGCAACTCGCTGAGACTGATTTGAGTCATTCTCGTTGGTTAATATTAGCCAAGAAATTGTCTGAAACAGTACATCATCACTTACAAGAAGAAGAGCGTGGCTTTTTTCAGCAAGCTGGAAAGATTTTTGATGATCAACAAAAACAGACTTTGGCCAAGAAATATTTAACAGAATATAAAAAATATAAAGCAAAGGATAAAACCAGTTTAACGGGTTAATATTTTTTTGACTTAAACCGATCAATATCTTGATCAGAACATTACAAAAGCATGTTTAACTCAATCGCCTTGTTCGGTATTTTTTGCTCTAAATGTCACCCCAATCGAAGCAAGCATGATACAGACCAAAGCAACCATTTGCACAGTAGTGATATGTTCATTGAGCAAGAGCATTCCTGAAACAACTGCCAGTGCAGGGGACAAGCTAGACAGTGTGCCATAGCTCATTTTACTGAGTCGTTTTAAGGCAAGTAGGTCGAGTGCATAAGGAATTGCGGTTGCGAGCAGTGCGATGAGTAATGCTTTACCCCAATATTGAGTTTGTAATAAAGCGTCGGGGTTGTGTACTGCACTGATCGGTAATAGCACCATTGCGGATAGAATAATGGCAATACTGAGCGCATGCATCCCGATATTTTGGCGAACAACCTTTTGACCATAGTAAATATAGATCGCCCAACAAACTCCAGCACCGAGGGCAAATGCAGCACCAATATAAGAAAAATTTTGCGCTGTTGCATCTTGCCAAGGCACCATCAGTGCAATACCAAAGATCGCTAAGCAAACCCAGATATAGTCACTTTTTTGTTTGATCGAGAGTAATGCAAGCGTTAAAGGTCCTAAAAACTCAAGCCCTACAGCGATTCCCTGAGGTAATTTACCTAAAGAGGCATAAAACAATACATTCATCAAGCAGACTGAACCGCTATAGAACAATAAGTTTTTCCATTTTAAATAGGGTAAGCGTTTGATAATTTTCCATGAACGGAACATCAAGACAATTAAAATAGAAGCAAAACAAAGCCTAAGTGTAACGACCGTGAGAGGATCTAAAACTAGAAAAAGTTGTTTGGCAAATGATGCACTGATCTGATAAGACACCATCGATAAGACCATGAACAGTACAGCGATAAGTTGAGAATTTGGCATATCAATCGTGTAGAAAAGTGACTCAAAAATTTTAGCACTTTTTGCAAATTCTGTCGGTATTTTGAAAATATATGAATATTCAGGTGATATTTTTCTTTGTGATTCTCATAACACCTCTGTAAGATGGGGATAAATATAGTTGTAATGGCACATGTGTTAGGAATAGAAGATGTCAGGTAATACCCAAAAAATCGTAGAATTAAAGTCAAATGAATTAGGTCAAGCTGAAACATGGTATGTAGAAGTACTTAAAAAAGAACAACAGGGGTATGCACAGACCGAGCAAGAAGCTCAAGCACGTGTTGACTTATTGGTCAATGCATCAAATCAAGGTTTTGCACCAGCCAGTACTTTACTGGGGCAGTGGCATGTCTTGGGGCACTATGTCAATCAAAGCATTCAAGCTGCAATTTTATTTTTTCAACATGGTGCACAGCTCAATCACGGTTTGGCACATTTAGAACTCGCATATTTGGGTTTAAATAACTCTACGGATCAGTTGTCTCAAGCCCAAGGGTTAATGCACTTGCAACACGCAGTAGAGTTAAATCAGCCTGAGGCAATTTTTTTACACGCACAGCATAAACTACAGCAAGATAAAGCTGCTGCTTATCAATTATTGGTGGAAAACTATATTAAAAATAAGCATCAAAATAGTTTGAAATTCTGCGTTGAATCTTCAGAGTTTGATTCGATTAAAGTTCAAAATGATTTATTGATCATTGCTGAAAATGATAGTTTTGCAAGTGCGTTATTGGCATTCAGTTATTTAACACACAATAAGGTAGATGCTGCGTTCAAATATGCCAACATTGCCCAAGAAGCCAATGACCCATTTGGATGTTATGTACGCGCTTTGATCGAACAAAAAAGTGCCAATGGTGATGCTAAAATTGCGCAAGAGTTTTTACTCAAAGCTGCGAAGAATGGGCATGTCGAATCCGCTTATCTTGCAGCAGTGACCTTGTTGAAAGATGCTGAAACAGTTAAAACTGAACAAAAACAGAAAGAATATACAACTTTGGCTTTTGAATTGTTGACGCATGCCGCAGTGGCAGGGAATGTGCCTGCGCAATATTCTTTAGCACAATGTTTACGTTATGGTATTGGTGCTGAGAAAAATATTGAGCAAGGTGTTTCTTGGTTAGAGCGTGCAGCCATGCAAAATCATACGGATGCACAGTTTGAATTGGCGATGTTGTTGCCTTTGGAACACGAGCATCATTTACCATTGTTAAATGCAGCAGCAGATAAAGCCCATGTACAAGCAATGTTGTGTATGTCGATTTATCAACAACGCCAAGAAAATGCTGAACAAACATTGTATTGGTTAAATAAAGCCAAAGCGTTGAATGTCCCACGTGCTTTCTTTCTGTTAGCGCAACTTTACCGTGATGGTAAGCTGGTTAAAGAAGATTTAAAACAAAGTGCAACTTTATTCGTTGAAGCGGCTGATCAAGGGGATGTGGATGCATATTTTGAATTATTCAAAATCTATCGCGATGGTCTAGGTGTTCGTAAAAATAAAAAGACCGCAGGAAAATATCTTGATTTAGCGAAACAAAATCAGCATTTAGAAGCTGCTTCGATTGAGTTTTAATTAAATTTTGAATGATCAGTTAGGTTGTATCCGTTTTGAATGTACCTTTGATTGAGCAGTATACCCACCACAAAGGACGCTTATTTGTGGTGGGTGATTTGCATGGTTGTTATGATCAACTGATGCAAAAGCTTGCACAGATACAATTTAACTTTCAGCAAGATATGCTCATTGCTGTTGGGGACTTGGTTGATCGTGGCCCTGACAGCTTAAAATGTCTAAATTTACTGGATGAACCGTGGTTTAAAGCAATTTTAGGCAATCATGAGGAAATGTGTTTGCTTTCTAATGTTGAACCATCAATGGCAAATCTACATGCACAGCATGGTGGAAAATGGTTTTATCAACTCAGTATAGAACAGCAAAAGCAAATTATTAAAAGACTGCAACGTGTTCCGTTGCTTTTAGAAGTTCATTATCAAAATAAAAAATATGGTTTTGTCCATGCAGATATTGATCTGAATGATTGGGATAAATTCAAAGTCGCCATTCAGTCTAAAAGCCGTGAGTCTGCTTTATGGGGCAGAGGACGAATTAAAAATCGTCGTTTCTTAAAGTATTCAACTGTATCGGGCATTGATCAGATTTTTCTCGGTCATACCGTGGTGGATCGTGTGACTCGAAAAGACAATTGCTATTATCTCGATACGGGTGCGTGTTTTGGTGGTGAGTTAACAATTGTGGAAATAGATCAAAGTCTACCGATTGAAGAGCAAGTGCTTGTTAGATAAAGATTAAATATGAATTTTCAAAATTATACATTATTTATCAATAACTTTATTATCAAGTTACGCTTTTCTCGCTCTTTGTGTCGTCACCGTACAGCCAATCGATGCACTGATAATGGTTGCGAGTGCCAGCCATTGTGTCCAAAGCAATTGCTCACCTAAAAAGATAAATCCTGAAAGTGCAGCAATTGCAGGTTCTAAACTCATCAATGTGCCAAAGCTTAACGCTGATAAATTTCTTAGAGCAATCATTTCTAAAGAGAAAGGCAGGGCGCTCGCTAAAATTGCCAAAGCAATAAAATAAATCAAATTTGAGGGTTCAAAAACATTCAACGGCATTCCTGAAAATAGCGCAATCGGCATAAGGCAAAGCATGCCAATAAACATCCCTAAACACACCGTATGATTGCCTGAAACGCCTGAAGGTCGTTGCCCTGCAATAATATACAGCGCCCAACATGCACCTGCGGCTAAAGCAAAAGCAATGCCGATGGGGTCTAAACTTTGTGAAGCTTGTTGAAATGGAAACAGTAAAACCAGTCCTAAGATTGCCAATCCAACCCAAACAAAATCAAAGCGTTGTCGTGCATGAAATAATGCCACACTGAGTGGACCGATAAATTCAAAAGCAACGGCAATGCCCAAAGGAATCCGTGCAATGGATAAATAGAACAGGGCATTCATCCCAGCCAAAGCAAGACCATAGCTAATAATTGCTTTCCATTTCACTTGTTTAAAATCAGCTTGCCAAATTTTAAAGATGATCGCCAAGATCAAAGAGCCAAGTAATAATCGCATCGCTGAAATGGTCAGTACAGGAAATTGATCAAACAGGATTTTGGCGAGTGCACCACTACTTTGCATACTGATCATCGCAATGAACAGTAAGATCAAGGCTTGGAAATGTGGGGCATTTTTGAGATTTGGCATTGGAGTCTGATCAGTTGATATTTATTTAAAATATGAACGATATTGGAAGTTGTAATCAGTTTAGATCATACCTTCTAAATCAGATAAATAGGTGAGAATTAGTGAAAATAATGATCATAATTTGACTCATTGTTAAAATTTAAAAATAAAAAACCACAGGCAAAAACCTGTGGTTTTTAACATCAATTAGTCTTAGAACAATACGCGAACGCGGATTGTGCCTTCAACTTCATGAAGTGTATCAAGTGCTTCTTGAGATGCAGTTGCATCAACGTCCATCACTAAATAACCGACATCACCTTTAGTCATTAAAGACTGACCAGAGATGTTGATACCGTGTTCAGCGAACAAGTTGTTGATCTTAGAAAGAACGCCTGGCACGTTTTTATGAATGTGAAGTAAACGGTGTTTACCTTCAGTCAATGGAAGTGCAATTTCAGGGAAGTTCACAGCAGATAAAGTCATACCTTTATCTGAGTAAGCAACAAATTTTTCAGCAACTTCTAGACCGATGTTCGCTTGCGCTTCCATAGTCGAACCACCCACGTGAGGTGTTAAGATCACGTTGTCTAAGCCACGAAGTGGAGAAACAAATTCTTCACCATTTGCTTTAGGTTCTTTAGGGAATACGTCAACTGCTGCACCAGCAATATGACCTGATTTGATTGCATCAGCTAAATCTTCGATCACAACACATGTACCACGTGCAGCGTTCAAGAAGATTGAACCTTCTTTCATTTTCGCAAATTGTTCTTTTGCGAAGAAGTTCTTTGTAGAAGGAACGTCAGGAACGTGAAGTGTTACAACGTCTGCATTGGCAAGTAATTCATCAAGTGAACCGACTTGGCGTGCATTACCCATCGGAAGTTTAGTCACTGCATCATAATAAATGACATGCATACCCAAGCTTTCAGCTAAAACTGAAAGTTGAGAACCGATTGAGCCGTAACCCACGATACCTAAAGTTTTACCACGAGTTTCAAACGAACCTACAGCAGACTTGTTCCAACCACCGCGGTGAGTTGATGCTGATTTCGCAGGTACGCCACGAAGTAAAAGAATCGCTTCAGCAAGTACAAGTTCAGCTACTGAACGCGTATTTGAATATGGTGCGTTAAATACAGGAATACCACGAATCATGGCTGCATTTAAATTCACTTGGTTGGTTCCGATACAGAAACAACCCACTGCGATCAATTTATTCGCAGCTTCAAAGATTTCTTCGGTTAATTGCGTACGGGAACGAATACCAATGAAGTGTGCATCTTTAACCGCTTCTTTCAACGCTTCACCTTCAAGCGCAGTTTTACGGAAATCGATGTTGGTATATCCAGCAGCATTTAACGTGTCGATTGCGTTTTGGTGAACGCCTTCTAACAACAAGAAACGAATTTTATCTTTAGGTAGTGAAAGATGTTGGCTCATTACGGCTCCGCTACAAAGGCCAAATTTAGTCGCAGTATGATACCATATACATGGTTCTATAGATATTTCGTTATGACAGTATCGACGGATATTTTATCTACGATTTCTGATAAGCATTATATATAAATCAAATAGATTACAGGTTTTTTTCTAATTTATTGATTTTTAATATTGTTGTTGAATTGATCATACACAAAGTGTGGATAATCAAATTCAAATCTGTGCTTTATCCTGAGCAGTCATTTGGCTAAAATGACTGAAAAATCGGTATTGTTAATGATTTAAACCATGAAATTTGCGAAAAACTTTCATGTACTGGTTTAAAATATCGAAAGTTGTAGCGCTACAACCTCTCTTTTACTTCTTGCTAGGTCCGCAAAACGATGAATGCTCCAGTTACGATAGCACCCGAATTATTGACCCAATTGACGCAGATTGTTGGTGAAAACCGTATAAAAACAGATGCTGACAGTTTAGAAAATTGGGGTAAAGACCATACCAAGCATTTTGATCCAAATCCTTCGGTCATCGTTTTTCCATCGAGCACAGAACAAGTGCAAGCGATTGTTAAACTTGCCAATCAGTTTAATGTTGCGATTACACCGTCTGGTGGTCGTACTGGTTTGTCAGCAGGTGCTGTGGCTGCCAATGGTGAAATTGTCATTAGTTTTGACAAGATGAACCAAATTCTAGAATTCTATCCTGCGGATCGTATGGTGCGTATCCAAGCGGGTGTAGTGACTGAACAATTGCAAAATTATGCTGAAGAACAGGGCATGTATTATCCAGTGGATTTTGCATCTGCGGGTTCTTCTCAAATGGGCGGAAATATTGGTACCAATGCGGGCGGTATCAAAGTCATCAAATACGGCATGACACGTAACTGGGTACTTGGTTTGACTGTGGTAACAGGTAAAGGTGATGTACTGCGTTTAAATAAAGGCATGATTAAAAATGCGACTGGTTACGCAATGCAGCATTTATTCATCGGTGGTGAAGGAACTTTAGGTTTAGTCACTGAAGCTGAAATTAAACTTGAACGTGCGCCACATGACCTACAAGTTTTAGTTTTAGGTGTGCCAGATTTTGATGCGATCATGCCTGTACTTCATGCATTCCAAAGCAAAATTGATTTAACTGCATTTGAATTCTTTGGCGAATTGGCAATGCAAAAAGTTTTGGATCGTGGTCATGTTCAACGTCCGTTTGAAACTGAATGCCCATTCTATGTATTGCTTGAATTTGAAGCGCCGTATGAGCCGATCATGGATGCAGCGATGGAAATCTTCGAGCATTGCATGGAACAAGGTTGGGTACTTGATGGTGTGATGAGTCAAAGCCTCGAGCAAGTTCAAAGCTTGTGGCGTTTACGTGAAGATATTTCTGAAACGATTGCACCATTTACACCGTATAAAAATGATATTTCAGTGTTGATTACGCATGTTCCTGCATTTATTAAAGAAATTGATGCAATTGTAGAAAGTAATTATCCTGATTTTGAAATCTGCTGGTTTGGTCATATCGGTGACGGTAACTTGCACTTAAATATTTTAAAACCTGAAAATTTATCTAAAGATGAATTCTTTGCTAAATGTCAGGTGGTGAATAAATATGTGTTTGAAACTGTGAAGAAATATGACGGTTCTATCTCAGCTGAACACGGTGTGGGCATGACGAAAAAGCCATATTTGGACTATACTCGTTCTGCTGAAGAAATCGAATATATGAAAGCGTTGAAAAAAGTGTTCGATCCAAATGGTGTAATGAATCCAGGTAAATTGTTTGATCTTTAACTTGTTTGATCTGTCAGTTATTGATTCAAGCTTGACGCGGTTATTCATTTTGTAATCGCATAGATTTATGTTAAAAAGCGTATTCAGTAGAATGCGCTTTTTTTCAGCTACTCGAAATCTAACAAAAATATTAAAAGAACATCACCATGGATAAAATAAGAATTAAGTTTGAAACAGACCAATCTAAACAAAGGCGTAAAGCATTTGATCACTCTATTGGATTATTGTTACGTTATTTACCACTGACAGTATTTATGGCGGCAGGTTTAATTTACTTTTTAGTTAAGTACAGCTTAAGTCCTGAAAGTTACCAAGACCAAGAAATTGTTCAAGCACATGGAAAGCGCCTGTATGCACTTGCGATTGGCTTTATCGTGATGAGCTGGAGTTGCATTATTTATTATTTTAAAGGCAATGGGGCGTTTAAAAATTATGGTCGTTGGTTGATCCTTCTTTCAAGTTTTCCAATCATTTATGAGGTGGTCATGCATTTTGACAAATTTGTTTTTGGGTTGCTGATTATTTCCTTTTATTGGTTAAAGTTTGCCTTTAAACCACACGGTTCTCTTCGCTAAGACTACAAAGTACGACTATTGTAAAATGAGGAATTCAGGCAAAATTTAGTCGAAAGTTAAGTATGGAATTTAAGAATATGAATCGTTTAGTTGTAATTTCTGCGCTGTGTTTGGGTGTTTTATCAGGTTGTGCAACCACGCAAAATTTAGTGAATAAAGTCAGTGGTGGAAGCACGCCTTTAGATCAGGTTTTAAATGAGCGTTCTGATCTGCGTAAGAACTTGGCAACAGTCGAGTTGCGTCAGTATTTTAACCGTGTAGAAAATCCAACAGTGGCAGAAGTGAAGTTGACTGAAACAGGCTTGATGGATGATTCTGTTCGTTCGATTCGTACGGTCTATAGTTTTAAAAATGTTGATGGTCAGTGGAAGCGTGTAGATACGCAGAAGGAATATCAATGCTATCGTGGCAAAAATACCAAGACTTTCCAAAAGGCGAAGTGTGCTTGATGATTTTTTAATTTGTAGTTGAAAAATATAAAGAAACACCTCATAAAACGTATCAGTCATGGTACGTTTTTTTATTTGGGGAATAACAATAAATGAATATTTTGATTGTAGGTAATGGTTTTGATCTTTCGCACTATTTGCCGACAAAGTATGACCATTTTATGGATGTGATGAAGGCGATTGAAGAAAAGAATACTGGAGAAAAAGTAAAGGATTTATCTATTCATTCAGTTGAAGAGTGGGGCAACGAAATAGACAAAATTTTTGAAAAGAGAAAGGATCAAACTGATCCAGATTATGCAATGAATTTTGAAGAGCTTTTTGCTAAGACTAGAGAATCTTACTTTATAGAAAAAACGAAAGAGTTCTATTTAACTGAGCAAATTAATCTCTCTGCAAAAGATGTACTCAAATTACAGTATCGTTTGGAATTAAATTGCTGGTATCAGTACTTTAAAAATCATGTTCAAGAAATCAAAACATGGATTGATTTTGAGCAAAAAATTGAAAGTGTGTTGAAAGTAGCTGCTAAAAAAGTAATTGAAATAGAGGGGCTTGATAACAGCGAGGCTATTCATATTTATTTGAATGGTAATAATAAGTCTAAAGCTTTAATTGCTTCCAAAGACTTAAAGGTTTTAGATTTTTTTAAATTTTCTTGTAAAGAAAATATGTCAATAGTACGTTCTAGAGATTTAGTTTCTGGAAAAGCATTGCTGACGAGTACAGGCGTTTTTTTAAATATTAATAAAAATTTTTGTTATGGTGATGAGGTGAAAAATGGATTAAACCCTTTAAGTTTTTTAGATTTTCTACAACAACAATTAGAAGAGTTTATAATTATTTTTGATTTATATTTAGAATTAGTAGTTAGTCAACTAAGTCCAGCTTCTATGTTGGAGATAGAGGCTAAAGAATTTGTATATCCTGATAAAATATATTCATTTAATTATACAAATACCTATCAACGTATTCATGATTCAGTAGAAGTTGAGTATTTACATGGAAGTCATGGTGAACATCAAAATATAGTTTTAGGTGTTTCTGACTTAGAAGATGAATATTTAAAGAAAATAAAAGCTTATGGATTTACGAAATATCACCAAAAGCTTTTTAAGGATACGGATTATTTGTTTTTAGATAGATATAAAAAGATTATACAACAGGGTAAATCTCAATTAGATAAGCACAAGATTACTGACTATCAGAGTTTTCAGTATGAACAAAGCGCTTGGGAGAGAATTAATAAATCAAATCAATTAAATCTAAACTTCCATATTTGGGGGCATTCATTAGATGTTTCAGATAGAGATTATATTATTGATTTATTTGGTTTAAATGAAGATATAGATCGGAATGTAAGAGTAAAAGTTTATTATTTTGATGATAATGCAAAATTTTCATTACTTAATAATTTACTAGCAATTTTAGGTAAAGACAAAGTAGAACATTGGATGAAAAACAAATGGCTTCAATTTAAAGAAAATCCAAAAATTGTTCCAGAAAATGCTATAACTTTAGAAGATTTACCAAAAGTAAAAATGTTATGAACATCCAACAAGAAATCCAAAACTTATTCCAAAACCGAGATGAACATCCACTGTTTTATATCGAAAGTGGCAGTCGCCTATGGGGTATGGCAAGCCCAGACAGTGACTATGATGTACGAGGTTTTCACCTACCATCAAAAGCGCAATATTACGACTACCGAAAGCATCGTGATTTGATCGAAATCATGGATGGCGATTTTGACTTTGTCTCTTTTGATTTAAACAAAATGTTTGGCTTACTTGCTAAAAGTAATCCAACGGTTTTGGAATGGGTACGCGCGCATATTGTCTATTTCAATCAATTTCCAGAATGGGAAAAGTTTCGAGATGGACTACTTGAACGTATAGATTATAAAGCTTTGTATTACCACTATTTATCACTTGCTAAAGGCGGGATGAATGTGATGCAAACAGCAGATAACTTTACCTATAAAAAAGTGTTCTATTCGATTCGTGGTTTGATGTCAGCCGAATTGGCAACCCAAGAAATTATGCCTGAATTACTGATTACTGAACTATTCGCACAAATAGATGCAAATGATCCATTACGGCATTGGGCGGAAGACTATTTAGAAATCAAAAAACAGCAAAAAGAGAAGGCTCAACTACCTGAAACAGAGCAAACGCAAATTTTAAAATTGCTGGATGATAAAATCGAAGCACTGAATTTACGTGCGATTGAACCAACCAATGATTTGGAAAAATTACAGCAATATTTGACAGAATATAGCTTTAATTTAAAGCAGCATTTTTATGGTTAATGTTTGTATGATTTTGAATTTGCTTGCAAATATGAGTTGAAGAGTATTTGCAGTAATTTTCTGTCGTTTTTAATCGTAGATCATCTCAATGATAGAACACTGAAACGCATTTAGAGGATTGAGCGATGCATATTGATGAATTATGCTTTAACTAGTTTAAACTCATCAGTATAACAATATGAAAACCCTTGCCTTTATCCATCGAAATGATACTCGCTTTGCCATTGGCGATTTTTATCCAGTGCTATCAGTCTTTTCACACTATGAACTGGGCAATACCGTTTCACCATTCCTCTTGCTTGATCACTTAGGTCCAGGCATTTTAAAACCAACCAATTTACGTAAAGGTGTAAGCGAACATCCACACCGAGGATTTGAAACCGTTACCTTAATCTTTTCAGGAGAACTCGAACACCGAGATTCAACTGGAGGCGGTGGAATAGTCTCCGCAGGCGATGTGCAATGGATGACCGCAGCTTCAGGCGTAGAACACAAAGAAGTCTTTAGCGAAGCATTCTCCAAACAAGGTGGATACTTTGAAATGGTGCAACTGTGGGTCAACTTACCTGCCAAAGACAAAATGAATCCACCACGCTATCAAAGTCTGCGTAAAGCCAATATTCCCGTGGTTGAACTACCAGACTCAGCAGGAACATTACGCGTCATTGCAGGCACTTATGTGGATGAAAACAATGAAGCACATCAAGGACCTGCAAAAGTACATTCACCACTCAATGTTTTAGATATTGAAATCCAAGCAGGGCAAACCGTAACTCTACCCGCAGGGGTAGGAGATACCACGCTGGTGTATTTACGAACAGGTAAAGCACAATTTCAACCCGAAGATGAAATATTTGAAGAGCAATCACTTGCCGTGATGTCGAACCTTGAACAAGACTTTGAAATCACTGCTTTGCAACACTGTAAATTATTACTTCTTACAGGCAAACCATTACAAGAACCGATCAATGGTCATGGCCCATTTGTCATGAATACTTATGATGAAATTCTGGAAGCTTTTGATGACATTAAAAATGGCACATTCATCAAATCCAAAGTCTTAGAAGATGAATAAATCCGTTAAAGCATGTGATTAGTGTAACCGCATGCTTTAAAAGTCATTTAAGTTTAATTAAGTAGTTGGATTGGCTTTATTTCTCAGAGCAATAAAACCTTTGATGATCATCGCAATACCTATACCGACACATAAACCTGTTAAGAATTTACCGAAGAAGCCTAAGCCGAGCTCTTGATTATTGGCAGAACTAATGGCTTTTGCCGTTGCTTCTGCTGAATTTGTACCACCTGCCTGAGCATCCATCATTGCAACAAAACCAGTGTCAGTTTTACAACTGCCAATGATAGAACTGGAACTTTCACCATATTTTTGTTGAACTAAACTTTCACAACGTGCTTGGTCTTCTGCACTAATATTGGGCTTGGAGCTTGTGAAATAAAGACCACCACCAATAAGGAATAAAACAATACCAATAATGATCATGACGACAGGGTTTTTATTTTTCATTTAAATTATTCATATCTATTTATAGAGAATTTAGAATATCTTAAGAATAAAAAAAGTTCAACTTTGACATGAAAAGCGCATGTGTTAGACTGTGCTCACTGAATTTAGGATACATTCATTTCACAGTGTCCATTCAGTCAATTCTCACAAATATTATATGTTCTAGACACCTTGTGAATACGGTGTTCAACTCGCTTTCTCTCAAAGCAAACTCCACAATTTAATTTTAAAAGTTAGTGTTTAACACGCTTGTTTGCAGTGTGACGGTATTTTTCTCCCTGAAAATTGCTCAAGTCATCCAAACATGATGAAAGATATGTAGAAAGTCATGAAAAATTCAGTACAACAAGGACAAAACTTAAGTTTGAGTCGTGCTACGCTGATGTTTCCATTGGCCTTGGTATTATTCGAATTTTCAGTGTATATCGGCAATGATTTGATTCAGCCAGCGATGCTTGCGATCACCAAAGAGTTTGGTGTGAGCAGTGCGTGGGCGCCGTCATCGATGTCATTTTACCTGCTCGGTGGCGCTTGTGTCGCTGGGATTATGGGGCCGTTGTCCGATCGAATCGGGCGTAAAAAAGTATTATTGGGTGGTGTGGCGTTCTTCGTTATTACCTGTTTACTCATTCTATTGACTGGGAATATTGAAAGCTTTTTAGTTTTAAGATTCCTTCAAGGTTTTGGCTTATCTGTGATTGCTTCAGCAGGTTATGCGGCGATTCAGGAAACCTTTGAAGAACGTGATGCCATTAAAGTCATGGCACTCATGGCGAATATTTCCCTACTCGCACCATTGATTGGCCCTGTGGTCGGTGCTGCGCTGATTGACCATGTGTCATGGCATTGGGGCTTTATTGGCATTGCCTTTTTAGCGTTCCTGAGTTGGTTTGGTTTAAAAGCCAAAATGCCGAATAATCAAATCAGTATTCCTAAACAACCCGTTAGCTATATTTGGGATGACTATAAGAAAGTTTTTAAAAATAAGACTTTTCTCGGTTTAACTCTAGGTATGCCGATGGTGGCTATGCCACTGATGCTATGGATTGCCTTATCACCTGTCATGCTCGTCGAAGAACTTGGGCTAAGTAGTTTGCAATATGGTTTAGCACAGTTCCCAGTTTTGGGTGGTTTAATCGTTGGCAATATCGTGTTGATTAAATTGGTCGATCGCTTGGCTTTGGGTCGTACCGTTTTGATTGGTTTACCACTGATGCTACTTGGAACGGCAATTGTCGTTATTGGTACGATCTGGAGAGAATACTTTCTTTACTGTGTCATTTTAGGCATGACTTTAGTCAGCTTTGGTGAAGGGATTAGCTTTTCAGTGCTTTATCGTTTTGCGTTAATGTCTTCTGAAGTGTCTAAGGGCACTGTTGCAGCAGCAGTATCAGTATTATTAATGATGACCTTCTTTGTGGTGATTGAAATTATTCGTATTCTGTATGAGTATTTTCACCTGTGGGCATACGCGATTTCATGTTTTTCCTTAATCGCTTTATGGTTCACGGTTCCACGTGGAATTTTGAAAAGGATCATGCAACAGCGCAAAGCCAATGGTGAGTTTTAAGAGGAAAGCTCTGACTAGATTCTTTGAATCACCTCCCCCTAACCCCTCCTGAAAGGAGGGGGACTTAATAGCGGAATTATTATTCAAACTTCTTTAATTTATGATCAAAAACAAAAGGCCCAAACGGTAAAATTGAAGCAATTAAACCGAAAATAAACATTTTAATAGACCATTTTTGCTTTTCACAAACAATAAATAAAACAGCAAGAAAGGCGATAAATAGCACGCCATGTCCCATGCCGACGTATTTAACTAGCATAGGATTACCCCAAATATATTTTAAAGGCATTGCAATAAACAACAGGAGAAGAAAAGAAAGCCCTTCAAGAAAACCGACAATACGTAAGGTTTTGATATTCATGGTCACTTCGTCAAATGAGAATGAGCAATTGAGTCTATCTGAATAAAATGAAAAGTCGAATAATTTTTGATTGAAATTTCATCTACATCTAATGAAATATAAAATATGATTTTGGTGTTGTTTCAAACATCGATTATTTAATTTCCAAAGCCAACAGATTGGTCTTGAGTTTTAACAACTCAGGTAAAGTTTCGAGCAATAAACTAATTTGCTTGAGTACCAGTAATAATTCATCAGATAAATTTTCTTGATCACTGAGTAGTTGAATCTCGGACAATTTTTCATTGATCTCGGGTTCATTCAACAGATTTTGATTGAGTAATACATCATTTAAAGTCTGTTTGCACCATAGCATCAAGGCTAAAATATGTGGGTCTTGTATGGCGTCTCTGTGGCTACCCAGTGCAGAAATATAGCTGAGTTGGCTATGACTATACACCAAGTATCTGAACGCATTGTGAATAAGATCTTGATTTGGATTCGGTTCAGTACTCAAACTCGAAATCATACTGGATAATTCAATCTGTGCATTATGTGCAGCACGACGAGCTTTACGATAATCAACACTGTTATTTCGTCCGTGTTGGTATTGCTCAACCACGGCATCAAAATAATCCAAAGTGGCTTTACTGCTTTTACGAATATTGTTGGAAATATCACGGAAATTCCAATCTGGCCAAATAAAACTCACGGCAAACCATGCAATCAAACAGCCCAATAATGTATCGATAATTCTAGGTAAAATGATGGCATAACCTGCACCTTTTAAATTAAAAATCAGCAATACCATCATGGTTGCCATGAGCGTAGCCATGGCATATTTTTTTGAACGCAAATAGAAAAAATACACACCAAAGATAATAGTGAGTACCAACTGTCCTTCGATGCTAGGTACGAAGTAGAGAATAGGAATTCCCAGTACTACACCCAACACTGTTCCTAGAGTTCTCAGTTTTAAACGACTTTTGGTGGCAAAGTAACTGATTTGGCAGACAAATAAACTGGTGAGTAAAATCCAATAACCATTTTTTGCAAATGGTAGCAAGGAAATGCTATAGCCCACAGCAAAAACAAAAGCGATTCGTACGGAATGGCGAAACAACGCAGATTTTGGGGTTAAATGTTGCTTAATCTTGAGCCATAAATCTTGAACGCCGTGAATATCATCATCCAATAAATTCAAGTTATCTCGATGTAGGCTATAACTTTGTTGATAATTATTTTGCTCTATACTCAGGTTAATAAATTGATCTTGTACATTTTTTAGATTCTTTAAGACCAAGAGTAGATTTTTAACTTCAAGATTGTGTGGATTTTGTTGGATCCACTCATACATGGAACTGTGTAAATTTTCTAAAGCTAAGGCATTGTCTGGATTGGTTTGAAAGCTTTGTCGATTTAAAATAAATTCTGCCAATTTTAGACAGTTAATCGCTTGTAAACGGACATTTTTTTGTATGCGATAAATTAAATCGGTACGACTAAAATTCTGCTGAATTTTTTCATAATGTAAATAATTGGAAGTTGCTTGCTCATGAATATCTTGAGCGAGGAAATATAAATTTAACCAGTAAATGGTATTTTTATTGGCACGTGAGGCTTTCAAGCGAGTGAGTAAGGAGGCTTTAGTGCTATTTAAACTTTGTACCACAATACTGTTTTGTAAGGACAAATCATATAAAAGTTGTTCAACATTTTGAGTATTGTCAGGGTCAAATAATTTCGCCTTGCACATGAGCAATTCAGAAAGGTGGCTGAAACTATTGGATAAATTATCTTGTACTGCTTGTGTGGGTTTAAGTAAATAGAAAATAATCGAGCTAAAGCCATACCATAAAGCACCCATCACAAAATAAGTGGGCTGTTGGTACCATTCAGAATATTCACCCAGCCCAAACATGGTGTAAATGGACAATAAAACCGTACCAAATGATATGGTTGCATAGCGTTGTCCTAGTGCACCCATGAGTATAAATAAGCCACTGGACA
This sequence comes from Acinetobacter sp. WCHAc060025, assembly GCF_004209355.1. Taxonomy (NCBI): domain Bacteria; kingdom Pseudomonadati; phylum Pseudomonadota; class Gammaproteobacteria; order Moraxellales; family Moraxellaceae; genus Acinetobacter; species Acinetobacter sp. WCHAc060025. The sequence goes on from NZ_SGSX01000015.1 coordinate 78,863, forward strand.
GTGATAGATAAATTAAAAATAAAATTTTATAAGGATAGAGAAAATCGAGAATACTACTAACAGTGAAAAATAGGATGCAGACAAAGGCGAGGTTTCTTAAACGAATACTGAGTCGGTCATCGAAATCGGTCAGAGCGGTGGCAATTGCACCTAGTGTGATAGGTACAATGAGTTCGTGATAACCAAGAAAATAAAGCCCCAGTGTCGTACCACTCAGTACAATCAACATCTGTATGCAATAAATTAAGATCGAATTAGACTTAATATTTTGAAAGATTTGATAATAACTATTCACAGTGGGTGTTCGGTTGTTGGGCTGAATCCGTATTTTACCTAATTCTGTATTGTAGAAATGCTTTATTGATTATCGAAATGTAAAAAGAAAGGATAAATAATCAACATTTTATATACAGATTTTGGCGGTAATTTTGTTTTTAAATATCATAATGTGATTTTTCTGACTGATTAGATTATAAAAATGCCTAAACCATTGAAAAAACAAAATTCTGAAATAAAACTCCCCCGTTTTCGAAGTGCTGCATTGACTGAACATCGTAATTTAAAAATGGCGCGTTCGATCCATGCCTATGTTCGTGGAAATACAGCAAAATATTATGAATGGTTACAGCAGGCGGAAATTAGTTCAATTCCGCAAGGACCTGCAATTTGGATTTGTGGGGATTGTCATACTGGAAATCTTGGACCTGTTGCCAATGCGAAAGGTCAAATTGATATTGAAATCCGTGATTTAGATCAGACGGTGATTGGAAATCCCGCCAATGATTTGATTCGCTTAGGATTATCACTAGCAACAGCAGTACGGAGTTCGGATTTACCTGGTGTCATCACTGCCAAAATGATTGAATCTTTATATGCGGGTTATGTACATGCCTTGGAACGCAATGGACGTTTGAGTCAGAAGCTTGAGCATCCATTACTGATTCAAACTGTGATGAAGAAAGCCGTAAAACGGACATGGAAATGTTTGGCGGAAGAGCGTTTAAGTGGTTTAGAGCCAGAAATTACGCTAGGCAAAAAGTTTTGGCCTTTATTAAAAAAAGAACAAAGTGAAATAGATTTAGTTTTCGAGAGACCAGAGCTTCAAGATCTTGTCACGATGATTGGAAAACGTGATGAAGATGCTAAGTTAAGGGTACTTGATTCAGCATATTGGGTGAAAGGGTGTAGTTCACTGGGTTTGTTACGTTACATTGTGCTGATTGATTCAATGGATGGTAAAGTTCAACGAGGCAAGGGGCTATGTTTAATGGATTTAAAAGAAGCCACTAAAGCGCTTGCTCCTCGATATTCGGATGCGCCTATGCCGAAAGACAATGCACTGCGTATCGTTGAAGGTGCAAGACATTTATCTCCATATTTGGGCGAACGGATGCGAGTAAGTAAGTTCCTCGATACCTCAGTGTTTATCCGAGAGCTTTTACCGCAAGATTTAAAGTTAGAGATCGAAGGGATGAGAGAGCAAGAAGCACAGAATTTAGCTTTCTATTTGGCATTTGTTGTTGGACGTGCGCATGTACGACAAATGGATGACGTTACTCGAAATTCTTGGATCAAGGAATTAAAACGCAATCAATCAAAAACGATTGATGCGCCATTTTGGTTATGGCGTAGTATTGTCGAGTTGATCAGTGTACATGAGGCAGGGTATCTCAATCATTGCCGCCTTTATGCTTTATCGCATGAGAAGTAGGATCTAAAAACAGAAATGTGGATAAAATTAATTTTATCCACATCACATCATTTACTTATTGAATAACTCCACAGGCGATACGTTCACCACCACCGCCTAAAGGTTTCGGAAGATCAGAATAGTTGTCTCCACCCGCATGAATCATGACAGCTAAGCCCTGAATATCAGCAAGTTTTAAACGCGGTGCAATAAGTGTAGTTTTTGCATTACCATTTGAATCGACATTGAGCACGGGTAAATCCCCCATATGTCCGTCATTTGGTGTGCCATGAGCGGATTTATGTGGATTAAAATGTCCACCAGCGGCTAAAGCAGCGCCCATTTTCCCATCTTTTTCAGCAGGTTCGCATGAACCTTTTTCATGGATGTGAAAACCATGATAACCCGATGGTAATTGACTTAATTCAGTATTAATTTTTAAGCCGTTTGGAGAGTCTTGAAAGTTAACAGTACCAATTTTTCCACCGACACCTTGAGCTGAAACAGAATGTATATCAACAGTTTGCTGAGGCTCTGGTGATTTTTTTGTTGTAGGTGTAGTTGTACACGCTGTAAAAAAAGCAAGACAAGTACAAAGTACAGAAGTTTTAAAAATGATAGATGTCATCGGTGCATCCAATTGATTTAGTCAGTATTAAACAATATTCAAACAAAGCTTTAAATGATAAACAATATGAATTAAATATCTGATTGTATAGTTTTATTTAATAACGATTTTATTGGCACTTATTATGCTTTATGTGCTTGAGAGGGGAAGATGATTCGCTAATGTGTATTTATTGCGAACCATCTTCTTAAAATGTTTAAAATTAAAATATGAAACATCTATGGTTTAGGTGAGTCATCATCCTTGATGTCATAGGCCATTGTTGCATCAGGCATGATCATTTTAGGTTCTTCAGTTTCATGTAACCATTCACGCCAAATTGCCAATAGAATCGCTAAAATCACAGGGCCGATGAATAAACCGACTAAACCAAAACTTGCCAGTCCACCCAGTACCCCAAACATGATGAGCAGGAACGGAATTTTGGTTGCACCAGAAATGACCAAAGGACGAATCACATTATCTGCTGTACTGACAATACAAATACCCCAAGCCATGACACCTATTGCTTCGATGGTATGTCCTTTAGAAAATAGCCATAAAGACACCGTGGTATAAGCGACAGGCGGGCCAAAAGGAATAAGCGCAAGTAAGAATGTGACAATGGTCAGTACCATTGGATTTGGTACATCTGCAACAAAGTAACTGATACCAGCAAGAATAGACTGTGCAACAGCAGTTAAACCTACACCATAAACAACTGCACGAGTCGTTTCAGAAATTGTATCTAGATAATGATGAATACGTGGACCAATCAGCATCTGAAGCGCTTTACTCACTTGTGCCAAAATTGTTTGTCCATCACGATAAAAGAAGAACAAAGACATGATGGAAAAGCTGAGTTTTACCAGATTTTTGGTAATTTCATTTAAAATAAATTTACCATAATTCATATGTCCCTGAATCCATGCACCTATCGTTTGAGAAAGGCTGGTCGGGTCGGCATTGATTTCACGGACAGTTCGACTGATTTCTTTACCGATAATTGGAAGATCACGAATCAAATCTGGAACCGTTAAATGTCCTGATGACATTTGGCGCTGTAAGTCGAAATAGAGATTACGCCCTTCATGCTGCAAAATAAAAATCGCAAATGTCAGAGGAATTCCGATAACCAATACAACTAGTGTGATCATCAGTGACGCACTAAGCGTCGGACGATTTTCACCCAGTAATCTTAAAATGCGTTTGTATATTGGCCATGTCATATAAGCGATAATGCACGCCCATAACACAGGTACAATAAAGTACTTCAGAATATCGTAGCCTAAAAAAATCAGGATAAACAATAATCCGAATAATAAGATGCGCTGTAAATTCGACGTAAAATCTTGCACTGATCACTCTAAAAACGGTTGAGAGGCTAACTCAATATTAACTGAAAAATAAAGTCTGGCAAATTGAGCACCTATTTTATTTAGGTATTCTCAAATGACTTTAGAACCAATCGCTTGGGTCGTCTATTAAAGCATCAAGTAGCGGTTGCCATTGTTCTTGTATGGTTAAAAAGTTCTTTTGGTTTTTATCGAAAATACTGAGACCTTGCATTGCCAATTGACCATAAGCAGTACGTTCTGAAATCCAAGCTACAGGTTTTTGCTCAATCTTCTCAAAAAATTGTTGAATGTCTTTTGAGCTCGAACTATTTGGTTTCACACGATTTGCCACCAAATGTACTGCAACTTTACCTTTACGAATTTTTTTAATGTCTTGGATATGTTTTAGAAAGCGCTTGGTACTGTCAATATCGAAGAAAGAGGGTTGTAGAGGTGTAACGACAGCATGGCATTCGCTGATAAGCTGTTCAGCGTGTTCACCTGTTAATGCACCTGGCGCATCAATAATTAAATAATCAAGATTTTTAGGCGCATCACCAATTGATTTTTCATGGCGCCAATCTAAGCTTTGAATTGTCGCCGCCTGTTCAGGACGCTGTTTTAACCATTGCAGGGCAGATTTTTGCGTATCAGCATCAGCCAATGCGACTTTATAGCCCTTTTGAGCTAATGCAGTTGCTAATGTTATTGCTGTAATTGTTTTACCGCATCCACCTTTTAAATTTGCAATGAGTATTGTTTTCATGAGTGATCTATAGATTCTGTCAAGATTGGGTTTTGTCTTACTGTAGCACTATTTTCAAGCGTATAGGTTACACATGACAAAACTTTAGTAGTTGTTTACATTGTGTAAAACCTAATTTAGGTCAAATTGATAAGGGAAAAAGCATGTCCGTTGGGCTGGCAATGTTAATCGGTGCTTGTATCGGTATTGTATTAACCACAATCGTGTTATCAAGCACACGTAATGGCAAAATTAAAGCGGAATATGAGCAATACATTTCTGAGTTGGAGCTTGAACATCAGCAGGCTTTGGCAAGTGCGCAAAAGCGTAGTGTGAATACCAGTCGTGCTGTTTTAAAAGGGAAAATGGCAGAGCAACTTGCACCGATTATGCCTGAGTTTCGTTATTTACCAAGTGATGCCAAATTTTTAGGTGACCCAATTGATTATGTGGTTTTTGATGGGTATACGGATTTTCGTGATGGTGATGGTTTAGCAGAAGATATAGAAGTGGTGTTGATTGATATTAAAAGTGGTGGTGCTCGTTTGACTAAAGGGCAACAGGCGATTGCTCAGGCGATTCGAGAGGGGCGAATACGATTCGAAACGATTCGGATTGATTTTGAGGATTAAAAAATAGCATAGTTAAAATTGGATCATCACAATGATCAAACAACAAATTTTGAGTTTCTTAAATGAATTGGAAAATGACAAAATCGATTCATTTTTTAGATTTCTAATTCAGATAAAGTATCAACAACATCTTTCAAAGCAACAGCTCTACCAAGTTTTGATGGAGATTCTTCAAGATGATGTTCATGAGCAATCTTGCGCTTACAACATACTGACAGATACTTTGGATTATTTTGTGGGCTATCATTCGCCATTAGTACCAACTCACTTCGCCTATGCGTTTGTAAAAGCTTTAGGTGAATAATCTAATCATTTATCTCACATAATTACTTTTTAAATGTATGATGAGTTTAATATTTTTATAATTTATATCTAAATTACAATGTCACATCGCCTATATCTTTATAATTATTGTGCAGAAACGAGTGAATTTTCATCTTATATTGGTGAATGGAAATATGTTGTTCCACTCCTTTTTATTCCTTTGTTAGCCGAGCCAAAAGCAAAAGGAAAAAGTCTGTATTTCAATAAAAAAATCGGTGTAGAACAACTCACGAAATTTTATAACTTATTAGAACAACAATTAGATCTATTTCAACATCATGATTTTCAGGAGAAACGCAACAAAGTCCTTGAATATTTAAATGACTTAGCATTTGAGCATTTTTATATGGATGCAACAGATGTCTTTAATATGCGTGATGAGCCTAAAAAACAGCAAGCAAAAGATTTTGTAGAAGAATTACAGTTAAATCAACATGCTTTTCAACAAGCAATTGAAGCTAATTCGCTTGAACCGTTGAATCCAGTATTGGAAAGTCAATTTCATTTTAAAAGTTGGTTGGAATTACTTGAGCACGAATATGTCGATTACGGTTGGTATTTGCTCGAAGTCGGTCATCTTATGCATCCAGAAGTGCATATCATTTGTGAAGATGAACACTATGGTTTGATGAATGCAAAATCTAAAATTATTCTTCCTGCTATTTATAACGACATTCAAGCTTTTTCTTATATGGGGTATGCCATTGTTGAAAAAGATCAAAAATTCGGTGTGGTTTATGCAGACGGGAAAATTTGTATTAAACCTGAGTGGGATGAGATTAGTGAGATCAATGATTTTGAACAAAAACAAGCGATTGTTATTCGTGATGGAAAGCTTGGCTTAATTGACTTATTGAATGAACAGATTTTATTGCCAATCGATTATGAGGAAATCGACTTTCTTTATAATGGATATTTACAAGTTAAAAAGAATGGTGTGTTTCAGGTACTCGATCAGTCTCTAGGTTCGATCATTGAAAACAGCGATCAACCATTTGAGCTATGGTCTGAAAACTTTCTTACACAGCAGATTGCTAAGTCGCCCTATTTAAAATTTTATAACCGTCTCGGTGAATATATTGGGGAGTTCTATCCTGAGAATTTACGTGAGTTAAATCATCAATATTTGCTGTTAAAACCTTTTAAGAAAAAAGCTGTTTTTTATCAGCTATATGATTCAGATGGAACGTTAATTTTCGATGATATTGAAAAAATAAAATATACCAGTGAGAACAGTTGTATCGCGTTGCAACGCAATAAAGCGTGGATGTTTTATCATTGTGCTCTGCAAAAAAGTATTGAAATTGAAGATATTTTGAATATTCAAGATGACTATTTTCATCAACATACTGCGCTGAAAGATCATTATATTTTGACCAATACCAAGAATCAGTACGCATTGTACGATGCTTTCAATGATGATTATGTCTTTCCATTCGATATGCAAATTTTAAGCATTCAATATGTCAGTGATGATGTTTTTATCATAAAAGATACTCTGAGCTATCAATGTTTTAAATTATCTGAGCATTCTTTTAGTGATGAAAAGTATGACTATATTTGTGGATTTTTACAAAATGATTTTTATATTTTAGCTTATAAAAATAATCAGTTAGTGCATATAGATCAGGCATTTAACTGTGAAGAAATGACGAATGAACAATGTGCAAAATTATATTTGAGCCGTAGTTACTTTGAAGGTGAGGATTTAACTTATTTTGAACGCTATGTTAAAAATTTAGAAGAAACACAAGGATTTAATTATTATCAATATTTAGACGATCGCCAATTGTCCTATTTAGGGATGGAAGAAGCTGAAAATGGTAATTTAGACGAAGCGATTAAAATTTATAAAATTGGTGTTGAACGACAACATGCGGAGATGATGTGCCAATTGGCATATATTTATACTGAAAATGAAAGTGTATTAAATATTGATGAAGCAATTCAACTTTATAAAAAATCTGCTGATCTAGGTGATGCCAATGCACAAAATAATTTAGGTTATCACTATATGACTGGGATAGGTGTTCAGAAAGATGTAGCACGAGCCATCCAATTATATTCCATGTCAGCAGCACAGAATTATGCTTTAGCCCTACAGAATTTAGCGTTTAATTACTATAACGGTGAGGAAGTTGAACAAGATTTGATACTTGCATTGGATTATTTTAAAAAGGCTGAAAAGCAAGGAATGTCTAACCCGCATGAAATGATCGAAATTTATTATCGAATTGATGATTATAAAAATGCGATTAAGTATTTAAAAAAGTCTAAAGATGAAGATTTTACCCATATTTATTGGGGAATCTTTTATCAACACGGTTTCGGTATCGATGTAAATCTGGAAAAGTCCAAAAAATATTATGAACGTAGCTTGGAAGTAGGTTCATATTCTGCTGCGTACATTGCGTTGCTTGAATATTATATCAAAAATGGTGCATTTGAATCAGAAGATGACTATGTTCGTGTTCTCGCACTCGCCCAAGAAAATGAAGTGGATCTTCCTGAGCATGTGCTCCCATCAAAGAAGTCAAAAGGGTTCTTTAAGCGTTTATTTGGTCAGTCTTAAATCAAGTTGAGTAGCGATTAACTCAACTCCTGTGGATCAACGTCAATCGTTACTTTCATCGAAGATGGTTTACTGTGTAAAAGATTAGCCCACCATTGGCGTACATAGAAATGCATCTTGGCGCGATCTTGTGAAAGTAAAACCACATGAGCTTGATAACGTCCAGCTTTACGTTCCATCGGTGCAGGAATCGGTCCCCAAATATCAATTAAATTTTCCTCTGAATTTTGGCGAAGTAACTGCGTCATTTCAGTGAGGAATTTTAAATTTTCTTCCTGATGTTTAGATTCACAACGGATCATGATGGCATAACGACAAGGTGGCATTAAGGCAGCTTGACGATCTTTCAAAGTCTGCTTTGCAAAAGCACGATAATCTTTATCAATGAGTGTATTTAATAAGGGGTGATCGGGACGTAAAGTCTGTAAATACACTTCCCCTTTTTTCTCGCCGCGACCAGCACGACCTGCGACCTGAACAATCAACTGGGCCGTTCGTTCAGTCGCTCTGAAATCGACACTGAGTAAGCCCGCATCAATATCTAAAATCGCCACTAAAGTGACATAAGGGAAATGATGACCCTTCGCCAGCATTTGTGTACCTAATAGAATCGTTGGTTCACTCTTTTGAATTTGATCATAAATTTTTTGCCAACTGCCAACACGACTGGTGGAATCACGGTCTACACGTAAGACTGGAAAATTTGGAAATAGCTCATTTAAGGTTTCTTCAACTTTTGCAGTGCCCATACCAATCGGTTTGAGCTGTGTTTGATTACAACTCGGGCAAGCATCAGGCATGCGATTAATCGTGCCACAATGATGACAATGCAAATGCTGATACGGTTTTAAATGTAAGGTGAAATGTGCATCGCAATGTGGACAATTGGCTTGCCATCCACAACTTTCACAAATTAAAACAGGGGCATAACCTCGACGGTTGAGAAAAATTAAAACCTGTTCTTTTTTCTCTAAACGTTTTTTAATTTCGGCAATTAAACTATCGCTTAACCCATTTTGTTTTTTCGCGACTTTTAAATCAATTAAATGCATTTTCGGCATCACCGCCGTGCCTGCACGTTGATTCAATTCAATACGTGTTAGTTTGTCCTGACGTGCCAAATAATAACTGTCGATACTTGGTGTTGCAGAACCTAAAATAATCGGACAATTTTCCAAGTGCGCACGATACATCGCCACATCACGGGCATGATAGCGGAAGCCTTCTTGCTGTTTAAATGAGAGATCATGTTCCTCATCTAAAATGATCAAACCCAGATTTGGCAATGGCGTATAAATTGCTGAACGTGTACCCAAAATAATAGACGCTTTACCCGTCTGTGCATGTTGCCAAGCTTGTAGACGTTTGGTGTCATTTAAACCTGAATGGAGCAGGGCAATATTGCAATGAAAGCGGGATTGGAAACGGCTAATAGTTTGTGGGGTTAAACCAATTTCAGGCACTAAAACCAAAACTTGCTTGCCTTGTTTCAATACCTCATGCATGACTTGCAAATAGACTTCAGTTTTACCACTGCCTGTTAAACCATCGAGTAAATATGCATGATATTTATTTTGCGATTTTAAAATATTTTGAATAGCTTTCTTTTGATCTTCATTCGGTGTCAGTGGCATTTGTGCCAATTGCACAGGTTCAGGCTTAAAGTTTTGTTCTTCTAAATCACAACGAACAATCTGTTTCTTTTCAAGTGCTTTTAACGTCGCTGTTTCTACACCACTGAGATTGAGGATATTTTCCTGAGTCCCTTTGGGATGCAATTTTAAAATTTTATAAGCTTCTTGCTGTTTCTCGGAACGCTTTACTTTGTCTTCAGCATTTAAATTGAGTACTTTCCAAATACGTGCCAATAAATTATAGGGCTTCCCTTGGCGTAATAAGGTCGGTAAAGCAGTTTGAATCACTTCTCCGATTGGAAATTGATAATATTGCGCAGACCATGTCAATAAACTTAAAACTTTCGCATCTAAAATGGCTTGTTCATCTAACAATTCAGTGATGAATTTAAGTTTGAAATGTGAATCGAGTGGTTCATCAATGGGAATTTTTTTCACAATGATGCCGATCAGATTTTGTCGACCAAAAGATACCGCCACGCGAGCACCGATCTCTGCCTGTGCATATTGTTCAGGACTGACTTGATAATCAAAGCAGTCATTCAAATAGACAGGTACAGCAACTTGAACTCGGTAAATCGGTGTCGGCGTATCAATATTATTCGGCATATTTAAGATTCAAAGACTCAACGATGAAATTGTATCGTGTACGGATTCTGCTTGTGTTAGAGTGTAGCGATCATTTATAAACAAGAATATGAATGATTTATAGGGTTTGACGCAACAGCGTAAGCAAAAAATTTTGGAAAACTAGAGCATTATAATGCCAGCATATCAGTTTACTGCGATTGACGCTTCAGGGAAGCAGCAAAAAGGCGTGTTAGAGGGCGATTCAGCACGTCAGATCCGACAACAGCTACGGGACAAAGAACTGATCCCTGTGACTGTGGATGCTGTAGAGCAAAAGGATAAAACACAAAGCTCAGGCTTATTTCAGCGTAAATTTTCCGCTTATGATTTGGCATTGATGACACGCCAATTATCTGTACTGGTTGCTGCTGCAATTCCTTTGGAAGAAGCCTTACGTGCTGTGGCAAAACAAAGTGAAAAAGCGCATGTGCAGAACTTATTGCTTTCAGCACGTTCTAAAGTACTCGAAGGGCATTCCTTAGCCCAAGCCATGCAACAAACAGGGCGATTCCCTGATTTGTATATTGCCACGGTTGCAGCAGGTGAACGTTCAGGGCATTTAGACCTTATTCTTGATCAATTATCAGATTACACCGAAAACCGTTTTGCCATGCAAAAGAAGATACAAGGTGCAATGATCTATCCAATTATTCTCATGTTGATGTCATTTGCGATCGTCATGGGCTTAATGACCTATGTCGTTCCGGACATCGTCAAAACTTTTGATCAAAGTAAACAAGCACTGCCTTGGATTACTGTGGTGTTAATGAAAACCAGTGACATCATTCGGCAAGCTTGGCCATTTATATTGGTTGCTAGTGTGCTCGGAATATTTTTATTGATTCGATTTTTACGGACATCGGCAGGACATTATGCCTTTGATCGTTTAACCCTCAGATTGCCATTATTTGGTAAATTATCACGTGGTATAAATGCAGCACGATTTGCCAGTACCTTATCCATTTTGACCCAATCAGGTGTGCCTTTGGTAGATGCATTGAAAATTGGTGCAGCCGTGAGTAGTAATTGGGTGATTCGAGATGCCGTCAATATCGCTGCAGAAAAAGTCACGGAGGGTGGGAACCTTGCAACACAACTTGAGCGCTGTGGTTATTTCCCACCGATGATGGTACAAATGATCAAAAGTGGTGAAGCATCTGGGGAATTAGACCGTATGCTGAGTCGTGCCTCAGATATGCAAGACCGAGAAGTATCATCTTTTATCTCGACTTTATTGGCATTGTTAGAGCCGTTGATGTTGGTGTTTATGGCGGGTATTGTTTTGGTTATTGTGATTGCTGTGATGTTGCCAATCGTCAATATGAACAATATGATTTGATTGATACGATTTAACCAAATTATTTTTATAAAGAGTTTTTAGAGAGTAAGTAAATGCAACAGAAGATGAATAGAACTCGCCAAACAGGTTTTACCTTAATCGAAGTTATGGTTGTGATCGTGATTTTAGGTGTATTAGCCGCATTGATCGTTCCAAATGTCATGGGACGTGGGGAAAAAGCCAAAGTAGACACCACCAAAATTACTTTAAAAGGTGTAGCGGGTGCTTTGGATCAGTACAAATTAGACAATAGCCATTATCCAACCAGTCAAGAAGGTGGTTTGGATGCTTTGATCAATAAGCCTGCGACAGCAAAAAACTGGATGCCAGAAGGTTATGTGAAAGGTGGTTATCCAAAAGACAGCTGGGAAAACGATATTCAATATGTGATTCCAGGCTCAGAAGGTCGTAAGTTTGATCTGTATTCATTTGGTGCCGATGGTAAACAAGGCGGCGAAGGGAATGATGCTGATATTTATTACACACCTTAATTGAAAATCATTCTAAGTTATTGATGATGAAATAAATCACTTCACTTAATCGAATAAATAAATATTGAGTGAAGTGATAATCTTTCTTAATTATAAAAATAGCATTAAACCATTGAAAAGTATTACATTATAAAATAAATTTGATTTGAGATTTATAATAAGAATTATTCCCATATTTAATAGTTACAATAAAGTTAAATCATGGATAAAAATAGACTTTTTATTTAGTTAAAAGCTTGCATAATAGTTCTCAAGGCAACATGAATTGCTCAGGAGAATGAGATGAAAGCATTATTATTATCGGATGAAATTACCCAATTTCATTGGAGCATGCTCAAATCTGTTTTACTCATTTTGAGCCTGTTACCCATGAGTCAATTTTTTATGAATTTATGGCAAGGTGCAGATGCCAGTAGTCAAATCATGATTGGTTTTATGGCAATCAGTGTGTTTAGTGCTGTGTCAATTATTAGTTTTTGTAGTGCTTTGAATTTTACCGTAGTGCAATTAAAAACAGAACTATCATCATTCGCTGAACAATATGCGGTAAAAATTTATCGTTATTTACCGATGTTATTCTTAGTCAGCATGATGTCTTACTTAGTGACTCAAATCTAAGATGTTCTGATTTAAGATATTCTAAAAATAAAAAAACCGAGGTTGCCCTCGGTTTTTTATGATTCAAAAAATTGTTCGATTTCATCCCAGTGAGGGAGATGTTCATAGCTTTGTGGATTCATCGAAGTGCATTCCCAATTGGCTTTAGAGTTGACGCAAAAATGGAGCGTTTGAACAGGAGATAATTCACTGTCAATGAGTCCTAAAGGAATCCAGATAAACGTGGTTTGACCAATTTGATTGGGAACAGGTGAACCACATTTTTGACAAAAACAAGAAGTAAAACCTGTGTCTTTCTTATAGGTGATAATATTTTCTTGACCTTGAATCCATTGAAAATATTGTGATTTGACCATGCTTGCATGATTGGCATGTGTCCCAGATTGTTTTCTGCATAAGCTACAGTGACATTGATAAATGATATTGATTGGTTTATTTACTTGAAACTGAATGGTATGACAGAGACATTTTCCTGTTAGCATTTTTTATCCTTTGTTATTCTTCATTTTAATCATAAATAACCTCTTATATTTACAATAAGAGGTTATTTATATAGTCAAGATCAGCGTCTAGATTTAAAACTCACATCAACTTTTTTCGGACGATAAACCCAGCCTAAAATCAGCAATAATAATGAGAAGATTAAAATCGGCCAATCGCTTAAACGAGTATATAAAGTTTCGCCTTGCATCGCGGGTAATTCACCACGTAAAACAGCTTTTTGATCCACAGGTGCTTGTTTCACAATATGTCCATTGTGATCAATAAAAGCCGTTACACCTGTATTGGTGGCACGAATAAGCCAACGCCCATTCTCTTTAGCACGCATCTGCACCATTTGTAAATGTTGCAACGGCCCCGCGGTTCCAGTAAACCATGCATCATTTGAAACAGTGACTAAGAAATCACTATTGATCGCATTACGACGGGTTAAATTTGGATATGCGACCTCATAACAAATCGCTGCGGCTAAATGGTGACCTTTAATGTTAAATGGTTTCTGATCAGAAGCACCACGTGAAAAACCACTCATCGAAGGGTCATTTTGCAATGCAGGAAGTACCCAACTGAGTAAGCCAGAAAGGGGAATGTATTCACCAAAAGGGACTAGTCTTTGCTTTTTATATAAGCCCGAACCTTCATCACCAGAAGCCATCATACTGTTGTAATACATTGGATAGCCATTCTGTTGAGATTCTTTTAAATCCCAATAGGGAATGCCAGTTACCCATGCAGTACCTGTACTTTTGGCTTGTTGATCCATCATTTCCAAAAACTGTTCAATATCGGTTTGGAATAATGGAATGGATGATTCAGGCCAAACAATCAGGTCACGTCCCCATTCGGTACGGCTTAAATTGACATAAATTTCTAAGGTTTTAACTTGGTATTCAGTCAACCATTTTAAATCTTGTGGAATATTGCCTTGAATGAGGGAAACACTCAGTGGCTTCTCAGCTTTTGGTTGTACAAACTGAATGAATGAAGCACCCCAAGCCCCGAGCAAAAGTACAATTGCAGGGATTGCCCAAAAAAACTTTTTATTCAGAATTTCAACGAGCGCACAGGCAAGAATGATCACCACGAATGAAACGGCAAAGACCCCAAATAAAGGTGCATAGCCATCTAGGAATCTTTCAGTAAATGCATAGCCTGCAAATAACCACGGAAAGCCTGTAAAGACCCACGTTTTAGACCATTCAAAAAATACCCAAAGTGGCGCGAAGGTCAAAGGTGTTTCTGGGAAAAATCTGCGATATACCCAAGTTTGGACTGCGCTAAATAGCCCCATTAAAAGCGCCATAACTGCAATCATGAGTACGCTTAAAAAGGCATTGGTATCGCCATAGACATGGATTGAGGTATAGAGCCAAAAAGCCCCAACAAACCATAAGCCAAAGCCGTAACTTAGACCTATCGCAAAAGCTTGTTTGGGTGTACGACCTTTTAAACATGCATAGAGTAGGGCAGGTGATAAGATCGCCAACCACCACCAATAAAAAGGCGCCAGTGCTAAACTGAACACTGCGCCCGACATTAACGAAATCAGTAAGGGGAAAATGAAAGGTAACTGTTTTTGTTGTTGTGAAGAATTTAACAGCTTGTCAAAATATGCTCTCATTTACGTACAGCTCGAATCAGATGAATAGTGCGGGCATCTGCTTCAATAATGGTAAATTGCCAATCCTCAAGTTCAATGACTTGCCCTTGTAGATCGCTGACTAAACCAATTTCTTGAAGCAATAAACCACCCATAGTTTCTACTTCGTCATCAGAAAATTCAGCATCTAAAACATTGTTAAAATGTTCGATTGGTGTAAGTGCTTGTACAATCCACGTGTTGGCTGTGTTATGGCTTTTATCGGGAACAATAAATTGTGCTTCTTCATCAACATTGTCATGTTCATCTTCGATTTCGCCAACGATTTCTTCAAGAATATCTTCTAAAGTCACCAAACCTGCTGTTGAACCATATTCATCAATGACAATTGCAATATGCGTTTGGGTATTTTTCAACATCCTCAATACTTGGTCAGAACGCGCACTTTCAGGTACAAATAAAGGCTGACGCATCAGTGCGTGTACATCGACATTGGATGAGCGATCTGTCAAAAATGGCAATAAGTCTTTTGCAAGTAAGATCCCTACCACATTTTCAGGTTGATCTGCTGAAAATACTGGGAAACGTGAATGCGCAGATTCAATTAGAACATGCAAAATATCAAGTAGTTGATCATCTTCTTGCAAGCTAACCATCGCCGTACGTGGCGTCATCACTTCACGAATTTTTGTTGCTGGAAGGTCTAAAACGCCCTCTAACATTGCAACGGTATCTGGTTCTAAAAAACGACGTGAATCTTGTACTAATTTTAGCAGTTCATCGCGGGTTTCTGGTGCTGTGCCTAGCCATTTGCGTAATCCACGCATTCCCCACGATGTGCCTGATTCCTCGTGCATGATCTTTCCTAAAGACGCTTAATATCTGGTAAATGAATTTTTATCATACCGAAGAAAATACAGATGTCTATCTATTAAATGAGGTAAATAGATGAAAGCATGAGTCATCTTGCCAAGAACTTGCCAAGAAATAGTAAAGCTTATTGATTATTTGAGTTTGTGTTAAAATTTTGATTTACTTTAGTTGTGTTTTGAGAGTTGAAAATGTCAGATCAGTCTATTACACCGAACATTCAATTGAATACACGTGGATTGCGCTGTCCTGAACCCGTGATGATGTTACATCAAGCGATTCGTAAGTCTAAATCAGGTGATGTGGTAGAGGTTTTTGCCACGGATAATTCAACGTCTTGGGATATTCCGAAGTTTTGCATGCATCTTGGGCATGAATTGATTTTACAAGAAGAAGTACAAGATGCAGAAGGAAATAAAGAATTTCATTATCTGGTCAAAAAGGGCTAGTTGGTTAGTAAAATAAAAATATAGGAATGAATAACTTGAGATTTATTCATTCTTTTTTACATAAAAATAATAAGTTTTAGTTACTTTTTGATTATAATCTAAACATATTTTTAATAATAATTAAATATTCGAATGAACAGCTTAGTGAATAGTATTCATAAAATATTGGATCAACTTGGACTTACCGCTCAAAAACGTGCCATCCATATCCAATTTACAAATACAGACTTAAACCAACACGTCTACTTACAACGCATTGACGGACAACATGCTATTAACCAAGGTGTGTCTGCTGAACTGATTTGCCTATCAACATCTGCAACCATTCCACTTAAACAATTCATTGGTACACAAGTTGCCATCGACCAAGTGACTGATCAAGGACAGCTGTTCCGTACTACAGGCATCATTACCGAAGCAGCTCAGGGACAGAGTGATGGTTCACTAACGATTTACAAACTCAAACTTCAAGATGCAACTTCACTATGGAATAAACGCCGTAACAGCCGTGTATTCATGAACAAATCGGCAGTTGAAGTCATCGAAACCATCTTTAAAGAATGGCAAGACAAAAGCCCATTATTCGCAACAAGCTTAACTTTAGATAAAAGTGGATTGCAAAAAGACTACGATATCCGCCCATTCATCATGCAAAGTAACGAAAGCGATTACGACTTTCTCACCCGTTTAATGCGCAGCGAAGGCATCAATTGGCTGATTGACGAAGCACAACTGCAAGTTCCAAATTCAGCGACACAAATCCAAGCCCAGAAACTTCGGTTAATTGATGACAATAGCCAATACAAAGCCCTAGAACGTAGAAACATCCGTTACCATCGTAGCAGTGCCACAGAAAAACAAGACAGCATTACTAGTTTTATCGGACAACGCAGCCTACAACCGACAGCCGTCCACGTACAACGCTGGCAAGCCGATGTACTCGAACAAGAAGAAGGCGCAGGTAGTGTCCAAAGCAAACATCAACATAGCAAAAACCAAGACAATGCAAGTTTAGGCTTAGAGCAAGCATGGCATATCAGCCCTGCATGGATGCAAGACCTCAAAGGCGAAGACCAAGCCACAGCATCCAACAACAGCCAAATCGAAAAACTGAATCAAAATTTAAGTGACTACTACAACAGTCAATCCAAACAATTCATTGCCAACTCAACCGTACGAGATGCCCAAGTGGGCTACTGGTTCAAATTTACCGAACACCCAGAAATCGACCAACACAAAGGCTCAGAC